>CAZUMH010000117.1:0-8818 GCA_964621645.1 uncultured bacterium | reverse complement strand
CCCGTTTCATCGCCAGGATGAGTAATTCCTGATAATCCATGTCCGGCCGGAATTCCAGATCGACCAGATAGTCGCTTATTTTCAGATCTGGAATTTTCTTGAGCTGCAATCTGTCTACTTTATCAGGATCAAATTTCGTCAGCATCTTGACATGCCGTTTCTCTTCGTCCGCCAGTTCCAGAAATGCCTGCTGCATGGCCGGCTTGCCGGCCACCGTGGCGCAATGCTGATAAAACTTGACCGCTTCTTCCTCTTTCTCTCTGGCGAAACTGAGAATTTCCTTGAAATTGTTCTTTTCCATGGGGCTCCCTTTCTCCTCGGTTACGTGCTCCATTGCCGCCTGGCTCAGGATATGCACATCCTACAAGCAAGTTCCGGCCCCGGCTGATGATTACGGACCGCGCAGGGCTGCAACTCCCACTGTTTCATTCTCCTCAAGAACCGGTTTATTACTGTCATCATAATGCACCCATTTGTCGTGCGGTACCATATTAGGCCGCCGTTCAGGATTTCACCACAAACAGCTCTTTCGCCGCTCCGCAGTTGGGACAGATCCATCCTTCCGGAAGTTCTTCAAACGGGGTGCCTTCACGAATACCATTGTCCGGATTTCCCAGTTCTGGATCATACAGATAACCGCAAAAAATACAAACACGTTTTTCCATACACCTATCCTTTCTTCCGGTTCCCGGGGCCTAATTTGCCGCACCTCAGAACCAGCAGAGAAAAATCATCGTAAAGATTTTTTCCCCGCATATGATCACGGAGAGCCGTGAAAATCGATTCTATTATTTCATGCGACGTTCCTTTTGCCGTTTCTCTTGCCGCTCTGATGATGCCTTTACGCTGAAACATATCTTCACTTCCGTCTACAGCTTCGGTGAGACCATCGGAATAGAAGATAACAGTATCTCCCTCATGCACGTTTATCGTATAGGATGTGTATTCCTTATCAGGCTCGGCTCCGATGACGATTTCAGTCATATCCAGATGCATATAATCCACACCCCTCCTGAGGATTATCGGGGGGTCATGCCCGGCCGACGTATATGTCAAGGTTCCCGCCTGGGGATCGAGGACCGCGTTGAGTGCTGTGATGAATCTGGTGTCCTCCTGGCAGGTCGGCGTCAATGCTGAATTGATCCGGGTCATCAGCAGGCTTGGATCTATTTGTTGCAGGTTCTCTCGCTGCGCGTACCACTCTTTCTGCTGGTGACCCATGATCTCCTTGACAGAGGCCTTAAGCGCAGAGGCTTTCATACCATGCCCGGAAACATCGAAAAGAAGCAGGCAGAGAAGATTCTTAGCCCCCTTGGTCTGCACAACCATGGTGTCGAGGTAATCTCCTCCTAAAAACTCCAATGGCAGCGATACTCCGGCAAGATCAATTTCCGGTAACGAACGCAGACGCTTGAACTCCACCGTTTCCGGCAGAGTATAACTTACCGTATCTCCGGATAATTCCGAATCATCTTCCGTCTGATCCGTAAAAAGAGCGGAGATCTTGTCGATTTCCTGTTTGATGTAGAGACGATGCCGGCTTTCTTCTTCGGCCAGCATCCGGAACAATGAGACCGCTTCCGTCTCACTGGCTTTGCTCCCCTGCACGGAATAGAAGTTAAAGGCGTCCGTCTCGCGCTTGAGTGCTCCTTTTAATATTTCGATCAGTTGTTTCTGTTTACGCCGTTTAGTCACGTTTCTATCCGTCAATTCTTTTTAAAGGGCCCCTTTATCAGTCACCCCAGAACCAAAGGCCGCCTCTGTTATTCATCTGATAGTATTCGTCACTCAGAATGCGCCGGTGCATGGTTTCCTCATCCGCAAGTTTGAGAAACATGTCTTTCCCCCGGGCATCCTGAACTGAATCAGCCAAATCGCGGTAGCGCTTGTAGGCCATACTCTCCGCCTCGATAGCCAGGCTCAGGATCTGGAGCAGTTCGTCCTTGTTGGGTTCTATATCTCCGGAAACCTCCGACTTGGCCCCGGACGTGTAAGGCTTGAAGGATGTGCCGCTATACGCAATGAATGTACCTGAAGAGGCGAGGGATTTTTTCAATTCCATAAGCTTGTCATAATGGTTCTGTTCGAAATCTACCAGCTGATTTAACAGATCCTTCCCCTTGCCACTGCTTACTTTAGTGAGAGCATCCCGGTAAAAATCCCGCGCTTTCTCTTCCGCCTGCATGGCTTCATCAAGAGCACTCATCAGGGTAGCATCGGTCATATCTAACTCCTTTCTTCTCAGTGGAAATACTAAAATGTACCATCCATCTTAAATTCGGGGATTCCAAACCAAAGGCCGGTATTGTTAATAGAATCCAGCTCCGACTGGATGAGCTCGAAATGGGAGTCCTCCCATTCGGCCAGCCGCAGGAATAGATCCTTGGCGTTGCTGTCCGATACCTCACCGGCCTTATCTCTGAAAAACTGAGCCGCCTTGCGTTCCAGATCAAGAGCCGTGCGAAGTGCATCGATCTCACCCAATCCTGATTCGCCCTTGGTATGCATCTGTTTGTCTCGTATTTTGGGAATGAGAGTCTCAACCGCTGAGGCGGGGATGTGTATCGCTTCCCAGCTGCCGCCGGACTCCAGGTGCTGCAGCTGTTTTTCCAGAATCCTCTGGTGTTCTTTTTCATCCTCTGCCAGGCGGTGGAACATTCTCTTGCCGTTGTCATCTTTGGTCTGCTGTGCGAACTTGGTGAATGTAGCCAGGCCGTTCTTTTCCACTTCAACTGCTGTTCGAAGTATTTTCATCAAATCTTCCCTCGCCATCATCTCCTCCTTATCTGGATTGATTTTAAACCCTAGTGCCCGGTACTGTCCAACTGGTAATCAGCGCCCGGAAAGACGGTTCAATACTCCCTGTATAATAATAGGGTGCAAAGGTAAAATAATATATCGATTTATAGAAAAAATTCAAACACATAATTACTCACTGTTCCTTACCTTATCCTCACTTATCTCCGCTTAAAATTTCACAAAGCGATCAGCGGGAGTGAAACACACAAAGCACTCCTTCACTTCCTCGTCCCCGTTTATCAGGGAGCCGCAGCCCGGACAGATAGAGACGGCTCTTTGCCTTAGTGATTCGTCAGTCAGTTCCTTTGCCTCACCGTAAAGCAGCGCATGTGTCTTTTCAGCCTCAATGGCCCGGTGAATCGATTCAATGGCCCTCCTCTCTCCCTGCAGTTTCGCGACGGCATCGCAGGCTGGGTAATGTTCCTCTATATCAAAGTTTTCTACTTCAAGCGCCTTCATCAAGTTTTTGTCGCTGCCGCAAGATACATCAAGCAGTTCGAAAAAAATGCGGGCGTGGATTCGCTCCGCAAAGGCGACCGCCTTGAAAATACGCGCCAGGCCAGTCTTACCCTCAGCTTCCGCTTTCTCAGCGAACAGCAGTGAACGGAAATGATTTTCACATTCCCGCTGAAAAGCGTTGACGATATATTCTCTGGTCATTTTCTTCAATAAGCATCAATTCCTTTATTTTGCGGGACCACTTGTTTCCGGCGGCATTCCTGGCAGATCCCGTAAAACTCAACCTGGTGAGAATGAATACTGTATCCGGTAAGTGTCTCATACTGATGACAGCTGATCTGATCAGCAGTATGAGGAACATCGTCGATGCGTCCGCATTCGGTACAAATAATATGATAATGATGTCTCATATCACCGTCATAATGACTCACCCCATCCTGTACCGCGCATACCCTGCTCTGACCGTTATGGCAGAGGAGCTTTAAATTCCGGTATACCGTTCCTCTGCTTATTGAAGGCATCCGCTCTTTGGCTTTTTGATAAATCCACTCCGCTGCAGGGTGAGCCGTACTCGATCTTAAAATCTGCAGCACAAGGTCCCGCTTTCTGCTTGATTTTTGTAAAGGTTGACCGCTCATTAAAATACCTTAATCTTAGGAATCGTTCTTAATATAATTTATTTTATCGGGAATGTCAATCGATTTTCCTAGAACTTTGTTGACTTTCTGTCGTTTAATGATTACAATTCATGAGTGGATTTCAGACGAGAAAGGAAATCCACGTAAAAAGGCTTCCCCGGATGATAGTAGAGCGGGGGATCAACAGAGCGAAGACCTGATCAGTGACCATAAAGGAGAGGATATTATGAAATATGAGATGACCATGGGGAAAGAGCTTGACTTAAAAAAGGAGCAGGAAAAAACGCTGAACACACCGCTTCTTCCTGTTAACTTCATATTAAAGGTTCTGATAATCATGATGGATATATTTTACGGGAAAAAGCGCACATTTTCTAAATTCAAGATCATTGAAATACTGGCGCGCTATCCATACAGAGCCTGGGAAATGTATGCCTACAAATTCTTCACCAGGCTCTATACTCTTTTCTATCATAAAGATAGATTCGCTATAGCTAAAGATCTTATCACTTTTACCGATATGGCCAGGCGTTCCCAGGATAATGAACAGTATCACCTGATGATCCTGGACGAGCTTATGGAACAACAGGAGATCAAATTGGGATTCTTCCGCGGAACGCTTCTGCCCCGGGCAATGTCTTGGAGTTATTATCTGCTGGAACTTCTTCTCATGGCATTGCGTCCGGCCTGGTCCTACAGCCTCAACGCCCGCTTCGAGTCCCATGCGGAGCATGAGTATATGAAATTAGTCTCAGAGCATCCGGAATGGGAGAATATTCCGGTTGACTTAAATAGTTTCGCCTATTATCCCAAACAGAAATCTCTGGCAGACCTCATG
This sequence comes from uncultured bacterium, assembly GCA_964621645.1. Classification (GTDB taxonomy): domain Bacteria; phylum Zhuqueibacterota; class QNDG01; order QNDG01; family JAGLOF01; genus CAZUMH01. The sequence continues at coordinate 4,084 of CAZUMH010000117.1, read as the reverse complement.
CTCCGCATTGGTCTGGATGAAAGAGATCACATGCATGAATCGATGCTGGAATACGAGAAACTGACAGGAAGGCAAATTAAAAACAGGAATGATTCTTGATTTACTAAAGGGGGTAATTATGAAGGGACATGCATGCATCAGCCTCCTGGTTTTCTCTTTCCTTATTGTCGGAGGAATCTTCGCCCAGGAGAAAGATAAAATGAAATACAACAAATTGACAGAAGCTGAAAAAGCGGTAATTATAGACAAAGGTACGGAGCGCCCCTTCAGCGGCATCTATTACAAGTTTGACGAGGACGGCAATTATCTCTGCAAGCAGTGTGGCCAGCCTCTCTTCCACTCATCGGATAAATTCAATTCTGAGTGCGGCTGGCCCAGTTTTGATGATGCCATCCCCGGCGCTGTAAAGCAGATTCCGGATCGGAATGGAATCCGTACCGAGATCGTCTGCTCCAATTGCGGAGCGCATCTCGGTCATGTATTTACCGGTGAAAAATTTACACCCAAGGATACGCGTTACTGCGTTAACTCAATCTCTCTTAATTTTCTGCCGCTGACCGGTATAAAGAAAGAAGAAAAGAAAGCGATTTTTGCTTCCGGCTGTTTTTGGGGCACCGAATATATGTTCAGGGGACGCAAGGGCGTCCTTGCTACCCGGGTCGGCTATTCTGGCGGGCATGTAAAAAATCCGACTTATCAGCAGGTGAGCCGTGGAAACACCGGTCATGCCGAATCATTGGAAATCACGTATGATCCGAAAAAGATTTCGTATGAAGAACTGGTAAAGCTCTTTTTCGAAACCCATGACTTCACCCAGATCGGCGGACAGGGTCCGGATATCGGCCCCCAGTACCGGTCCGCGATATTTTACCTGGATGATGAACAGAAAAAGACTGCGGAAGAAGTGAAAAAACTTCTGCGGGACATGGGATACAGTGTGGCCACTGAAATTACCAAGGCCGGTGTTTTCTGGCCGGCCGAAGACTACCACCAGAATTATTACGGCAAAACAGGCGGGCAGCCCTACTGCCATGCTTATCGCAAAATTTTCTAAGGGTGCCGGGGAAAATACAGACCTAATAAAGGATGGCAATACATGTTAAATAAGAAAGGGCGGAGTTCACCTCCGCCCTTCGTTTCATCCTGTTAAAGAATAATTATTTCTGCTTGGCATCCTGCTTTTCATGCATCACATGGCTCTCACTTTTCTCCTGCATGTCCTTTTGCAGATATGTATCCGGATCCGCCTGGAACTTCTTCTTGCAATCCTCGCAGCAGAAATAATATTTTGTCCCTTCATGCTCAATGAAGATTTCAGGATTTGCCGCTTCACCGGTTACCGGACAGACTGCGCTGGCCAGCACAACTCCCTCATCCTTCATCTTCTTCATGTACTTTTCCGGTTCCTTATTAAAGGTGGCAATACAGCCTTTGCAGCAGAAGTAGATGCGCTTTCCCTGGAAGTCAACGTAGACTTCCTTGTTTATTTGGTTACCCATAATCGGGCAGAGAGCCTGATTACCTTTCTCCGGAGCATTCATCTGGTCCTCCTGGCACACCGTCCCCGCCGCCATTCCCTGACTGCACTGCTCGCAGGCGGTCTTTTCTTGCGCCAGAAGAGGCGCTGCCATCAACATACCCAGGAATAATGATGCAAAAATGGTGATTCCCTTCTTCTTATCCATTACTTGTCTCCTTTCTTCAAAATTCACCTAAAAAAGTGTCATTCCCCTGAACCTTGACGCGGTTCCTGGAATATTCTCAGTCACTTCATGTCATAATGGAATATTCAATTATCATGCCATAGCAAAGAATGGAACGATGTATCAATGCTTTATGATTGTGTTTATTGGAATTACATGTTGGTGAGCGAAAGGATTTCATCTTCCCCGTTCTACCTCTTTGGGGAATATTCCCCACCTCGCTGCCGGATATTCAGCGATGCTGTCAGGAATCGCGGGAGTCTGGCAATGAGGAAAGAAAGAAGTTGCTTTTGAAAATGATACTGCCGTCAGCCGATTGGTTAAAAGCTCAGCTTATTTCAAATTCCATTTTTTCATTCGGTAAAGAAGCATATGTCTGGGAATATTCAGGAGTTCAGCCGCCTTGGTTTGGTTTCCAGCGGATTTTCGAAGGGCAGTCGTAACGGCTCTTTTTTCGATCTCTTCCAGACCGAGGACTTCTCCAGACTGGAGAGAGATCGAATCGCCGCTGAGTTGGCCCGGCAATTCATGCAGGGTAATACTCCCGCCTTCAGCCAGTACCACAGCCCTTTCTATTATATTTTCCAGTTCTCTCACATTTCCGGGAAAATCATATTTTTTCAGTTTTTCCAGAGCAGTATCCTCTATATACATTTTGCGTTTTCCTGCATAGCGGTTGAGAAAATAGCGCGTCAGGGCGGGAATGTCCTCACGCCGCTGCCGCAAAGGAGGCAGATCGATAACTATAATAGCCAGACGGTAATAGAGGTCCTTCCTGAAATTACCATCCAAGACAGCCTGCTGCAGGTCTCTGTTGCTTGCCGAGATAATACGGACGTCGACTGGAATGGACATGTCCGATCCCACCCGGCTTATTCTTTTCTCCTGAAGTACCCGCAGCAGCTTGGCCTGCAGCTCCTCCCTGAGATCACCAATCTCATCTAAAAAAATCGTTCCTTCTCCGGCCGATTCGAATTTACCTTTGCGATCTTTGTAGGCACCAGTAAAGGCCCCCTTTTCATGTCCGAAAAGCTCGCTTTCAATTAAAGTATCCGGAATGGCGGCACAATCAACCGGCACGAAGAGCTTACCCTTGCGTTTCCCGAGTGTGTGGACAGCCCGCGCCACCAGCTCTTTGCCGGTGCCGCTTTCACCCTGGATCAGCACGGTCGTGTCAGTGGCGGCCACCTTATTGATCAACCGGTAGACCTCCTGCATGGCCACACTCCCGCCGACCAGATTTTCCAGGCCGAAGCGCTGTTCCAGTTCCGCCTTTAAGGAAATGTTCTCGTTCTCCAGTTTTTTCAACTGTCTCGCTTTCTCGATGACAAAGAGCAGCTGTTCGATACCAAAAGGTTTGGTAATATAATCATCCGCGCCCATACGACAGGCTCGTATTGCTTCCTCTACCGTTCCATAGGCGGTAATAAGAATGATTATTGTGTCAGTATCCCGGGATCGGACTTCTTCCAGTACCTGCATGCCGCTCATGTCCGGCATGGCAATATCGGTGACGACGATGTCGAAATGTTCTTTGCCATGCAGTGCCAGGCCCTCTCTTCCTCCGGAGGCGCTGGTAACGACATACCCCTCTTCATTCAGTTGATGCTCCAGCACTCGGCAGAGGCTGGTATCATCGTCAATCAGCAACAACGTTGTTTTCTTTTCTGTCATTGTCTCCCCTTAAGCAGGAAATGCAATGGTGAATGTGGTTCCTTCCCGTGGCCGGCTTTCGACTCCGATGGTTCCTCCGGCTCCTTCCACCATTCGTTTTACAATGGAAAGTCCCAGCCCAGTCCCTTTGCGTCCCGAGTAAAAAGGAGTAAAGATCTTCTTCAGTGCATCCGGTGTGATCCCTGCCCCGCTATCATGAATGTGGATAAGAATCTTGTTATCAGCCATGGCGGACTGTATGGTTACAGCTCCCCCCGGATCCAGAACCGCCAGGGCGTTCAGCAGCAAATTCAGCAGGACCTGTTGTACTTCAACCTCAGATAAGGGTATTTCCGGATCCGCATCGGTCAGCTTTCGGATGACGCCGATTTCCCGCCGACGTATTTCCGGTCCCAGCAGTGCTAAAACCGACTCTACCGCTTTATTGAGATGGCAGGAAGCCTTTGCTCCCCTTGATTTGCGGGCCAGTTTCAAGTAGCTGTCAACAACCGTATTCAGCCTGTCCATCTCTTTTCGCAACAACTGGAAGAACTCCCGGCTCGTCTCATCCCGGGGCATACGTTTCTTGAGAATATCCACTGCACCCTTCATCGATCCCAAAGGATTGCGCACCTCATGGGCCAATGAGGCGGCTAACTCTCCCAGTACTGAAAGACGGTCCGCAGCTCGCAGCTCAGATTCCATACGGGCCATCTCTTCGTTCCTTT
>CAZUMH010000116.1:0-8884 GCA_964621645.1 uncultured bacterium | reverse complement strand
CGACTCTCTGGCCCGTATTATGTCGGAGAAAGGCATGCAGGAAGGAGGGCTCCATTTTATCCTGCCGTTCCTGGGGCGGGCGCTGTTCATCTTTCTCATCCTCTTTCTTTTCGTTCTTTTTATCAGGATCAATCAACCAAGAATTCTGGCCGATCCCAAATCGATTATCCTTTTGGGTATGCTGATCCTGCTGATTAGCCTGATTACCTTCGTTCTTAAAACGTTGGATGTTTCAGAGTACCTGGTGCCTGTGGGCATGGGGGCGCTGCTTATGGCCATACTCTACGATTCCCGTCTGGGATACGCCGGCAGTGCCATCCTGGCTACCCTCTGTGCCGGCCTCTGGGGAAACGAATTTTCAGTGCTGCTTATCTGTTTTTTCACAGGAGCCGTGGGAGTGCGCATGACCATCCGGGTGCGTAACCGGGGACAGATGGTGAAGATCATGGCAGCATTGGCCGGAGCCTATTTTCTGGTGGCGATGACCCTGGGGATAATCCAGGTTGTCGCCCCGGCTCAGGTAGCCAAGAACTGCCTTTGGGGCGCACTGTCCGGCCTTCTTATTCCTGTTATTACCTTCGGCCTGCTTCCGTTATTGGAGTCGGGATTTGGGATCACCACCGAATACTCTCTTCTGGAGTTATCCAACCTCAACCATATTCTGTTAAAAAAACTCAGCATGGCTGCCCCCGGAACCTATCATCATTCCATTACAGTGGGCAATCTTGCTGAAGCCGGGGCTCAGGCCATTGGAGCCAATTCTCTCCTGGCCCGGGTGGGATCCTACTACCATGACATCGGCAAGATGGAAAAGGCCGAATATTTCGCCGAAAACCTGCTGCCGGGGGAAGAGCCGCACGCAAAGCTTATGCCGCGCATGAGCGCCCTTATCATCATGAATCACGTCAAGAAGGGGTTGGAACTGGCCCGGCAGTACAAGCTGTCCCGGGATATTCAGGATATTATCGGACAGCATCACGGAAATACCAAAATCGAGTTTTTCTACAGCAAAGCCAAGAACGCATCAAACAGTGAAGACGTGAGTGAAGAGGATTATCGCTATCCCGGACCACGGCCCCAAACCAAGGAGGCGGCCGTGGTGATGCTGGCCGACGCTGTCGAGGCTGCCAGCCGGGCCCTCAAGAGTCCTACTCATGCCAGACTGAAAGGTCTGGTCAATGAAATCGTGGATGAAAAGTTTCGTGACCGGCAGCTGGATGAATCGCCTTTCACTCTGAGGGATATGGAAAGAATAAAGGAGAGTTTTCTCAAGATCCTGGCCGGGATGTTTCATGCCCGCCTGGAGTATCCCGACAAAGAGGAGGCGCCCGCTGCCTGAGAAGTCTTCGATAATTGAAATAACCGAGCTCGTCCAAAGGTCCTATCCGGGGGAGGAGTGGCTGCGGCAAATGGTGCTGCTGACACTGCAGGCGGAGGGCAGGGAACTGCCCGGCATTCTCTCCCTGGTTCTTTGCGGTGATGCAGAGATGATTGAACTGAACCGCCGTTTCTTTGCCAAAGAGGGCAGCACCGATGTGATCTCCTTTTCCCTGGGAGATGAGTGGGATGATAACTGGGGTGAAATATATATAAATTTGGAACGCTGCGAAGAACAGGCGGCCCAATACGGTGTGACGCGGGAGGAGGAACTGGCGCGTCTGGTCAGCCATGGACTGCTCCATCTATTCGGATATGAGGATACCACGAGCACGGACAGGGGGGACATGAAGATACGGGAAGACGCCTGTCTGACGGCCGCTCGAGCTCAAGGGCTTATTCCTCCCCGGCCCTGAAGTTGGCAAAGAATCCGATGATCACGTATTAACAAAGCACAAGGAGGGTTATCCTAAGTGGAAGCTGGCTTATGGCAGGCTGTTCTATTTTTTCTCTTTATAGTATTATCCGCTTTCTTTTCAGGGTCAGAATCGGCTCTTTTTTCTCTCTCAGATTCAGACCTGCACAAAATCCGGGAAAACCAGGAAAAACGAAAATCCTACGCCAGAGTAGCGAAACTCCTGAACAGACCGGGCAAGCTCCTGAATGCTATTCTTATCGGCAATACCATTGTGAACGTGGCAGCCGCCACAGTGGCGGCTCTTTTTACCAGCAGAATGTTCCAGGGGCAGGAAACCCTGATCTTTCTGGGGGAAGTCGTACTGGTTACGTTAATCCTGCTTATTTTCAGTGAAGTATCTCCGAAAGTACTGGCCGTACGGCATTCCCTTTCTTTCTCACTGGCGGTTTCGTTTCCCTTGAGCCTGGTAGTTGGATTACTCACCCCCCTGGCCCTGGTAATGAACAGGGTGACCCGCGGTGTGGCGTTGATTCTGCGGCTGCGTCAGGACAGAGAATTCATCCGCGAGGAAGAATTCAAGATACTATTCGAAGTGGGGGAGGCAGGGGGAGCCTTGCAGCCCTCGGAACGAGAGATGATCCATTCCATATTCGAGTTCCGGGATACAACCGTGAAAGAAGTGATGATTCCCCGGATGGACATGCAGGCCGTAGAGAAGGAAATCCCCGTTCAGGAACTTTTCACCATCATCAAATCCCAGGGGCACTCCCGTATTCCGGTCTACAATGAGAATGTGGATGATATTATCGGAATTCTGCATGTAAAGGATCTGCTGCAGATCAACGCCCCCGAAAAAGCGTTTCCCCCTCTGGCGAACTTGGTACGGGAGGCTTATTTCGTACCTGAAGGCAAGCTCATCGATGAACTTCTAAGGGATTTTCAGCGGCAGCGTATTCACATGGCCATTGTCGTGGATGAGTACGGCGGTACTGCCGGGCTGGTCACCCTGGAAGATATTATCGAAGAGATCGTCGGTGAAATAATGGATGAATATGATGTTGAGCCGCCGCTTTACCGCAAGATCGGAGAGAACCGCTGGCTGGTTGACGGAAAGATCAGTATAGAGGACCTCAACGAAGAACTTGATCTTTCCGTGCCTGAAGAAGAGGAATTCGAAAGCCTGGCCGGATTCATCTTGCAGCTTCTGGGGCATATTCCGGAGCCACCGGAAGAGGTGCGCTATGGTAATTTACTTTTAAAGGTGGAAAATGTGGAGGGGAGACGCATTCAAAAAGTTATCATCCAGCTGCTGGAGCAGGAACAGGAATCAGACCTAAACGAGGGTAAATAGGCTCAGAAAGCCGTTGTTTTTTCGGACAAATAATCGTATCTTTGGCGTGCTTGTGCGAGAGTGGCGGAACTGGTAGACGCGCTAGATTTAGGATCTAGTGTCCTCTGGACGTGTGGGTTCGAGTCCCTCCTCTCGCACCAGTTTTTTGTATGGACCAAGAATCAGCAGGCAGGAGTATTCATTGAAAGTTACCGTCACAGATCTGGGCGAATGCAAACGTCAGGTGGACGTTGAAGTCCCCTACGCAGAGGTTGAGCCCGAGATCCAGAAAGGTTATAAGAAGTACCAGAAAAAGGCGCGCATAGATGGATTCCGCCAGGGGAAGATCCCTCTCTCGATTTTGAAGAAGCAGTTCGGTCAGGCCATCGAACATGAAGTCAGGGAAGAATTGATCCAGAAATATTTTCGCCTGGCGGTGGTGCAGGAGGAGATTCCGATAGTTTCCCCCGGTACCGTAAAAGAAGTCAATTTTCAGGAAGGTCGGCCGTTCTCCTTTGTTTCAGAGGTGGAAGTTGAACCTGACATTGATCCGGATGATTACCAGGGTTTTAAAGTGGAAAAACGCACCGTCAAGGTTACGGACGAGGATGTGGAACGCACGCTGCAGCTTCTGCGGGAAGAGAGGGCCAGCTTCAGCGAAGTGGGTGAAGGAGCTTCCGGCGGGAATCTGGTACACGGCGAAGTTCAGGCGCTGGACTCTTCGGGGGTTCCGATGATCGGTCAAAAATGGCCGGCCCGGATGTTTGAGCTGGGTGACAATCAGGTGGGACGTCTACTGGGAGATCAGCTGAACGGAGTGAAGAAAGGTGACACCCGCCGCTTCAGTATCACCCAGCCCGCCGAGGACGGCAGCAACAAAACGGATCACTATTCGATTAACGTCGAGAAGGTGGAAGAGAAGATCCTGCCGGAATTGAATGATACCTTCGCCCAGGAGCTGGGCCAATACGAGAACCTCCAAAATCTCAAGGAAGAAGTGCGCCGGAGTCTGGAGGCCCGGCGGGATGATGAGGCCGAAAAGGGGCTGCGGCAAAGGATCATGGATGAAATCATCAAACGCAATGATTTCTCCCTCCCCGGAGCGATGGTGCAAAACCTGCTGGATTCCCTCTGGGAGGAGGAGTCCTCTAGAGGAGAGCAGAGGATGACCAGGCAGGATTTTGACAATTCCCAGCGGCCTTTGGTAGTCTGGCATCTCAAATGGAATCTCATTTCGGAGCGCCTTGCCGAAAAGGAGAGCATTTCCGTCTCCGAAGAGGAGGTAAATGAGGAAATAAACCGTATTATTAGTCAGAATGAGAAGGAACAGATGAAACTGAAGGCCTGGTTCAAAAAGGAAGAAAACCGCCGCCGCATTCAGAATACTCTGGCCGAGAACAAGCTGATGGAATTTCTTAAAAACAAGCTGAAGATAAAAGAAGTCACAGTCAAACCTGAAAAAGCAAAGTCTTCACTTATTACCTAAAGGGGGCCGATGTGATGGGACTGGTACCTATAGTAGTGGAACAGACCGGAAGAGGGGAGAGGGCCTACGATATCTTCTCCCGTCTCCTCAGGGAACGGATTATATTCATCGGGTCCGTGATCGATGATGCCGTGGCCAGCCTGGTCATTGCGCAACTCCTTTTTTTAGAAGCGGAAGACCCGGAAAAGGACATATTCATCTATCTCAATACTCCGGGAGGCATGGTTTCATCGGGACTTGCCATCTATGATACCATGCAGTATGTACGCCCGGATGTCGCAACCATCTGCATGGGCCAGGCGTCCAGCATGGGAGCTCTGCTTCTGGCGGCCGGCACCAAGGGAAAACGCTCAGCGTTGCCTCATGTCCGAGTCATGATCCATCAACCGCTGGGCGGGGCTCAGGGACAGGCCACCGATATCGAGATCGCTACCCGTGAGATACTCACCCTGCGTGAAAAGCTCAACAGCATCCTGGTGCAACATACCGGTCAGCCGCTGGAGAAGATCGAAAGAGACACGGATCGCAATTTTTTCATGTCAGCAACCGAGGCAAAGGAATACGGTATCATTGACGAAGTGATGCTCCGTACCGAAAAAGATAAGAAAAAACCTTCCTCCCCGGCAAAGGCAAAGAGCAAGGACTCAGACAAGTGAGCGAATCAAATCAGTATGTCTGTTCCTTCTGCGGCCGCTCCTCCGAAGACGTGGAGGCCATGGTCACCGGACCGGGTGTGAATATATGTAACGAGTGTGTACGCTATGCGGAAGAAATCATCCGCTCCGACTTGCGCCGCAGTTCTTTCACCCTTGTACACCCCCTTCCGTCTCCCCAGGAGATAAAGACGGAACTGGACCGTTATGTCATCGGACAGGATACTGCCAAAAAGACCATTGCCGTTGCGGTATATAATCATTACAAAAGAATAAATCAGCACCTGGATGACAATGAGGTGGAACTGGCCAAGAGCAATATTCTCCTTATCGGCCCCACCGGAGTCGGGAAGACATTGCTGGCCCAGACGCTGGCCAGGTTTCTCAAGGTTCCGTTCGCCATAGCAGATGCGACCACCCTTACCGAGGCGGGATATGTTGGTGAAGATGTGGAAAATGTCTTGGTGCGGCTGCTCCAGGCGGCGGAATACAAGCTTGATCTGGCTGAAAAGGGCATCGTCTATGTGGATGAGATCGATAAAATCGCCCGTAAAACGGAGAGTGCTTCCATCACCAGGGATGTGTCGGGGGAAGGGGTGCAGCAGGGTCTTTTAAAGCTGCTGGAGGGATCCATCGTCTCTGTACCGCCAAAGGGAGGCAGAAAACATCCGGAGCAGAGTCTTATTTCGGTGAACACCCGTGACATTCTCTTTATTTGCGGCGGGTCCTTTGAAGGCGTTGAGAAGATTATTTCCGGACGGATCGGTAAAAAAGTTATGGGCTTCGGCGCCGCGGTCCGCAGCAGCAGGGAGGTAGGATTAAACGAGATCCTTAATCAGGTGGAACCGGACGATTTGCTGCATTTTGGCCTGATACCGGAACTGGTGGGGAGATTGCCGGTTGTTTCCATCCTGGAATCGCTTGATCAGGAAACGCTGATGCGCATACTGGTAGAACCAAAGAACGCACTTGTAAAACAGTATGAGAAACTTTTTCAGATGGATGGAGTAACGCTTACTTTTAAGGATAACGCTTTACAGGCGGTAGTCCGTCTGGCACAGCAAAAAAAGACAGGTGCCAGGGCTCTTCGCTCTATTATGGAAGAAGCGATGCTCCAGATCATGTATGAATTGCCTGCTTTGAAAGACGTCGTCGAATGTATCATCACGGAAAAGGTGATTACTGAAAAAAAGGAGCCGCTTCTGAAATATTCGGAGAAATCGAAAGCGAGAGCCTGATTGGTGTTTAGATTTGTTTTTCATCGGAGCGGTTTTTTTAAGGAAATATTTTCTTCTGGGTTACGCAGTACAGATTTGATAAAAAGGTTTTTTCCCGTAGCATTGTTTGGATCATTCAACAGATAAATAGATATTATTCAAAATATACGTAATACGTAAGTTTAATTATTATAATTTCCAGAATAATATTAGTTAATTAACGAAGATAGGCCGGTTTCCTTTCAACGAAAAAGAATGTTTATTGGTGTGGTGGGTATCGTTATCATATATTATTGTTTTCCCGAGGGTGATTAAATCAATTTCAAGCAAAAAATGGCTTGACAAAGTGGGGGATTTTTTATATACTTAATCCCTAGACGCTATATCAAACTACAAAATATTTTGAATACATTATGAAAATCACTGGCCTGCCTTACGGGCTTTATGATGGGGAGAAACGACGGCTGTATTTTAATCTTTTATAATTTAGTCGATTTTTATCACGATATCCAAATATAATTTTACTAGTAATTCCAGGGAGGTTAAGGAGAGGCCATCGCGTTTTAAAGTCCATAGGGCAAGACGTTGAATGGCTTTTTTCGCTTAAGTCAGGAGAGTTAATTATTTATTTAATCCTGTTCAATGCAGTTAAAAAACCAGTGAAAGGGGGTGATTGGGAAAAAGGGAGAGGTGTAATGTTTTGTTTTTGGGGGGTGTGGTGGGGAGGTTTTATGTTTGAGAAGATTGTGAGAACTGTGTGTGCCAAATTAGACAAGGAGGCATCTCTATGAGATTTGGAAAACTATCCATGTCGCTTCTCTGCTTTCTGGTGGTGGCACTGGTGCTTCCAGGATTAGTCCTGGCCCAGGTCGGAAAGTTAAGAGGAACGGTAGTGGATAAAGAAAATGGCGATCCCCTTTATGGGGCCAATGTGTCCCTGGAGAATACCAACTGGGGAGCCGCCACAGACGTGAATGGTGAGTACATTATCCTCAATGTACCCGCCGGGAAGTACAACCTCGTCATTTCATATATGGGGTATAAAAAGACCGTTATCCAGGATGTCATCGTGACATCAGGTCTTACCGCATATCAGGATATCGAAATGGAGCAAGAGGTCTTGGAAGGTCAGGAAGTGGTTATTACCGCTGAGAAACCGCTGATCGAGAAAGGCAAGACCAACGAGGTCCAGGTAGTACGTGGCGAAGACATGCAGCACATGCCCATCCGTGGTGTTAACGCCGCCATCTCCCAGATGGCCGGTGTTGTAAACGACGGCGGATTGCACGTGCGCGGCGGTCGTAACAATCAGACCGTGTATTACGTTGACGGAGTGAACACCTCCAATGCCTTCGGCGGCGAGAGCATGACCTCCGTTATTCACGGCGCTATCGAAGAGGTTCAGATGCAGACCGGTGGCTACGGCGCTGCCTTCGGCGGCAAGATGTCAGGTGTCGCCATGGCCCAGACCAAAACCGGGAGGAAGAACTATCACTTCACTCTGGAAGGAATCAGTGACGATTTCTGGGCAATTAAAAACGATGCCGGCTCCTACCAGATTCTCGGTATCGACAAGCTCTACTCCTACGGCTACAACGATTACACCCTGACAGCATCGGGACCGATCTTCCCCTCTATGGATAAGATCCGTTTCTTCGTGGCTTTGGAGCATAGCTACGTTGCTAGCAGCGCCACCCGTTTCGCGGGGTTCAATCAGGATTCCATTAAGGTGACCTCGGTGAGCAATCCTCTGGCAACCACTTCTGGCGTACCCCAACAGAAAGATACTACCTGGTACTATGTTGATGCGCCTCCGGGGAGATTGCCGGGCGGCGGCAACACGTCTTCTACTATTAACTCCAACCTGGTGTTCGATTTCCAGCCCATCAGATTTCAGCTGGGCTTCAACGGCAACATTACCCGTTCAACGCCCCAGTCCAGTTATCCGACGTCGCTGGTGACAGTAAACGAGGCTGGAACATCGAGAAACCATCCGTACAATTATATGGCCTATATCAAACTGACCCATACGATCGATCCCACCATGTTTTACACTCTGCAGGCAAGTTACAGCAAGAGAGGCAACAATTATGGTCCCGTTGATATGCCCTGGGATCTCAACGCGGAAAACTATGCAAAGTTTGGCGATCCGTCTTATGCCAGCGGCCTTATCGATACCGGCAAAGGCTATGGTAGCTTTTACCTGCCGTTCGAGTCCACCTGGTCAATTCCGCATTACTATATGAACGACAGTTTAGCCGGCGGAGTGCCCTCGACATACGGGACTATTGGCATGTGGGAAGAAACAAAGACGATGTTTAAACTGGATTTGAGCAAACAGATCGGCAGCGCCCATGAAATCCGCTTCGGTGGTGAATATACCCAGGGGCTCTATCGGACGTT
>CAZUMH010000115.1:0-9001 GCA_964621645.1 uncultured bacterium | reverse complement strand
AGCTGCTTTTCGGAAAGTCTTTTTTCAGTTGATTAAACGTCTCTTCAGCGGCAGTATAATCCCTCAGTTTGTAAAGGGCCTTGCCCTGCATTAAAAGCGATGAGGTGCTTCTATAATGTCCGGCAAAGAGTTGGTCCAGGGCTCGCATCTGCTCCAGGGAGCGGCGGTAATCGCCCCGCTCATAGCTGACCACTCCAGCGTTAAAAAGACTGTCGATCCTGCCGGCCACATCTTGAGCAAACAGATCGGTCTGGCTCAGTGCCGTGAACATGTAAAAGACGATTAACAGGGTATACGATTTCTTTATCATGAATGCTCTTCCTCCTTGACTATTCAACAGTCACACTCTTCGCAAGGTTCCTGGGCTGGTCGACATGGCAGCCTTTTTCTACAGCTGTATAGTAGGCGAGAAGCTGCAGCGGAATGACTGTCAGGAGCGGCGACAGGCATTGACGCACTTCCGGAATTTCGATGAACTCATCAGCCAGTTTCTTAACCCGCGTATCCCCTTCCGATACTACTGCGATTACCCAGCCGCCCCGGGCTTTAACCTCTTCGATATTGCTGATGACTTTGTCGTAAACTGCATCCTTCACGGCCACGAGTACGACCGGCATGTTCTCATCGATGAGAGCGATGGGGCCGTGCTTCATCTCCGCGGCCGGATATCCTTCGGCATGAATATAGGATATCTCCTTCATTTTAAGAGCTCCCTCCAGGGCCACCGGATAGTTGTATCCTCTCCCCAGGTAGATGGCGTTAGTGTGCTTGGCGAACTTGGAAGCCAGTTTCTTGATCTTTTCAGTTGAGGCCAGGATTTTCTTTACCTGCTCGGGCAATTGCTGCAGTGCCTGTACTATCTCCCCTCCCGCTTCCGCCGAAATTACTCCCATCCGGCCCAGAGCCAGAGCGATTAAGGTCAGCACCACTACCTGGCTGGTAAACGCCTTGGTGGAAGCCACACCGATTTCCGGTCCCGCGTGCAGATATACACCCGCGTCCGTCTCCCTGGCGATGGTGCTTCCCACCACATTGCAGAGCCCCAGGGACAATGCTCCCTTTCGCTTGGCCTCCCGTACCGCGGCCAGCGTGTCGGCGGTCTCTCCGGATTGACTGACAGCCAACACCACGTCATCCTTGCCCACAACCGGATCACGGTACCGGAATTCCGAGGCATATTCCACCTCTACAGGGACCCGTGCCAGCTCCTCCAGAAGATATTCTCCGATCAGCCCCGCGTGCCAGGAAGTGCCGCAGGCCGTGATGATGAACCGGGAGCCTTCCTTGATCCGCTTCCAGCAGTTATCCAGCCCTCCCAGTCTTGCGGTAGCTTCCTCAAGCTGCAGCCGGCCCCGCATGGAATCAAGCATCGTATTCGGCTGCTCGAAGATCTCTTTGAGCATGAAGTGATCGTATCCGTCCTTCTGTATCTGGGAAAAATTATAGGGAAGCTCTTCCACTACCCTGCTCACGTTCTTATCTTGGAGAGTGCGGATGGAGGCTCCTTTCCGCTCCACCAGCGCCATCTCGTCATCCTCCATATATATGACACTGCGGGTGTGTTCCACAATAGCGGAACCATCGGAGGCTATCAATGTCTCTCCATCTCCTATCCCGATAACCAAGGGGCTGCCCCGGCGGGCGGCAATGATCCTTTCTGGTTCCGAAACCACCGCTGCCAGTATACCGAAAGTTCCCTGAACCAGATTCAGCGCCAGACGCACCGCCTGCGCTAAATCGTCTTTGTAAAACATTTCTATCAGGTGAACGAGAACCTCGGTGTCGGTTTCGGACCGGAAGGTATGGCCCTCTGCTATAAGTTTCTCTTTCAATAAAGCATAATTTTCGATAATTCCGTTGTGTACCAGACAGATGTCACCCCGACAGCTGAAATGAGGATGAGCATTTTCCTGGGTTGGAGCACCGTGTGTAGCCCAGCGTGTATGTCCTATTCCCAGAGTGCCGGTATGGGGTTCATCCCCCACTTCCTCCTCCAAGTGGTGGATTTTGCCTTTTCGTTTTTTATACCAGAAGTCGCCGTTTTCCAACACGGCTACTCCCGCTGAATCATATCCACGGTATTCCAGCCTTTTAAGTCCGTTGAACAGGATACCGAGGGCGGGTCTGTCTCCTATGTATCCGACGATTCCACACATGATCTATATCCCTCCAGGGAAATGACTCGTTTCACTTATCTGAACAACGAATCCAAGCGTTATTCCCATTCGATGGTGGCCGGGGGCTTCGAGCTGATATCGTACACGACCCGGTTGATCCCCTTCACCTCGTTAATAATGCGGTTTGAAACTCTGGTGAGCAGCTCGGCCGGCAGCTTGGACCAATCCGCCGTCATACCGTCGAGGCTGTTCACGGAGCGCAGGGCGACCACGTTTTCATAGGTGCGTTCGTCCCCCATAACACCGACGCTCTGGACCGGCAGAAGCACTGCCAGGGCCTGCCATACCTTGTCGTACCACCCGGAATCCTTCAGCTCGCGAATAAAGATGTCATCCGCTTCCCGCAACAGATCGAGGCGTTCCCTGGTGATCTCACCCAGCACCCGTATTCCCAGTCCCGGCCCCGGAAAGGGATGCCGCATAATCATATGGTCGGGAAGCCCAAGCACCCGCCCGACGTTCCGTACTTCATCCTTAAAAAGCTCGCGAAGCGGCTCCACCAGTTTCAGCTTCATCTTTTCCGGCAGGCCGCCCACGTTGTGATGGGACTTTATGGTGGCGCTGGGCCCGCAGGTGGACACGCTTTCGATGACATCGGGGTACAGGGTCCCCTGGGCCAGGAAATCAATTTTTCCTATCTTCTCTGCTTCCTCTTCGAATACTTCGATGAAGACGTGTCCGATAGCCTTTCTTTTTTCTTCAGGATCGATCAATCCCGAAAGGGCGTTCAAAAAACGGCCGCTGGCATCGACAAAACGCAGATTCCATTCCTTGAAAGTGGAGCGAACCTGCTCCGCCTCGGCCTTGCGCAAGAGCCCGTTATCCACGAACACAGGGACCAGCTGGTCCCCCACGGCCCGGCGGATCAAGCCAGCCGTCACCGCCGAATCCACTCCCCCGGAAAGGGCGCAGAGTACTCTGCCTTTCCTGATGCGGGAACGGATGCGGTTGACTTCCGATTCCACGAATGCTTCCGGCGTCCAGGTGCCCGAACAGCCGCAGATGCGGTAAAGAAAATTTGCCAGAATCTGTTTGCCCTGGGGAGTATGCACTACCTCGGGATGGAACTGGATACCGTAAATCGACCGTTCCTGATCAGCCACTGCGGCGATGGGCGCGTTTTCCGTATGGGCGATCTTATGAAATCCGGCGGGCATCCTGGTCAGATGATCCCCGTGACTCATCCAGACCTGCGTGTGATCGGGAATTTCGGCAAAGAGATCCCTGGCATCATCCACAACAAGCTCAGCGTGACCGTACTCTCTGGCGGCGGCCTTGTCCACTTCTCCAGCCAGAAAATGTCCGATGATCTGCAGTCCATAGCAGATGCCCAGTACCGGGATCCCCAGACCGAAAATTTTACGGTCCGGCAGTGGCGCATCGGCGGCGTAGACGCTGGAAGGTCCTCCGGAGAGGATGATCCCCTTGATCTCCGGCTTGCTGAGTTTCTCCGGTGGTGTATTATGGGAGATGATCTCACAGTAAACCTTCTGTTCCCGAACTCTGCGGGCGATCAGCTGGGTATACTGGGAACCAAAATCCAGAATGACGATCTTTTCTTCTTCAGCTCTCTTCATCAAACAGCTCCCCTATACACCCGTTTCGGGATTTCTCCCTAGGTATGAATATTCCAGGATCGAAGCTCCTCCTGCAGGTCGTACCTGGTCAGGTCAAAATGAAGCGGGGTTATGGATATATAATTTTTCTGCACCGCGCCGTTATCCACAGCAAGATCATCTTCGACCTCGACCTCCTGGCCGGTAAGCCAGTAATAGACACGCCCGCGGGGATCATGCCGCCGGTCAAATTCTTCCCTGTAGAGGGCGCCTCCCTGCCGGGTGATCATTACCCCGGCCACGTCCTCCTCGGAACAGGCGGGGATGTTCACATTGAGAAACACACCGGGTGGCAGTCCGTGTTCCAATACCAGGAGTGACAGAGCACGGGTGAAACGGGCTGCGTAGGAGAAATCGGGATCGGTGAAAGTGGTGAGCGATACGGCAAGGGATGTATATCCCAGGATGGAACCCTCAGTGGCTGCCGAGACTGTCCCTGAATAGATGGTGTTAATGCCGGTATTACCTCCCAGGTTGATGCCTGAAAGAACCAAATCAGGTTCCCGGTCCAGAAGTGATCGAATAGCGATCTTTACGCAATCGGCCGGGGTGCCGTCCACCATAAACGCTGTCTGGGGACTGAATCCCTTATAATCGGAAACGCGCAGCGGATCAGACAGGGTGATGGCATGTCCCACCGCGCTCTGTTCGCTGGCGGGCGCCACCACCGTAAAATCAGCCACTTCACTCAGAGCCCGGGCCAGTGCCATGAGTCCGGGAGCCTGGATGCCATCATCATTGGTAATAAGAATATAAGGCCGTTCACTCACAGGGGTTGGCTCCCTCTCCGCAGAAGAAACGCAGGATGGTGTTCAAGCGCCCCTTCAGCTCCTTGCGGTTCACCACCATGTCCACAAATCCGTGTTCCAGCTGAAACTGGGCCCGCTGAAATCCCGGAGGCAAATCCTGTCCGATGGTCTGCTTGATAACCCTCTCTCCCGCGAATCCGATCAACGCTCCCGGTTCTGCGATATGGATATCACCCAGCATGGCGTAACTGGCCACCACGCCGGCAGTGGTGGGATTGGTAAGGATCGAGATGTAAAAACCGCCGTCTTCGGAAAAACGGGCCAGCCTCGACGACGTCTTGGCCATCTGCATCAGGGACATGATGGATTCCATCATCCGGGCTCCGCCCGAGGCGGAAACAATGATCAGCGGATAATGCTTCTCCCAGGCCAGGTCGATAGCCCTGGCCACTTTCTCGCCCACCACCGACCCCATACTGCCGCCGATAAAAGCGAAATCCATGATTCCGAAAACCACGGGCCGTCCCTCGATCTTGCCGAGACCGATACGGATGGCATCATTGAGTCCCGTCTTCTGCTGTACCGCTTTGAGGCGGTCGGAATATTTCTTTTTATCCTTGAATTTAAGGAAATCCTTGGATCGCATCGAGGCGTACTTCTCCTTGAAGCTGTCCGGATCGAGCAGCAGCCTGATGTATTGGGAGCTGTTGATCTTGAAATGGAACTCGCAATTGGAGCAGACATAGGAGTTGGCATCCAGCTGCTTCTTGTAAATGACCTCCTTGCATTGCTCGCATTTGACCCAGAGACCGTTCGGCATTTCCTTTCTCTTCTGCCCGAGGAACCCCGGTTTTGTCCGTTTAAACCAGTCCATAATACACCTTTCTATTCACTCTCCCCCGATACTGTTTTACTCATTAAAATAGCATCCTCGCCTTCCTCAGCATAGTAGTTTTTACGGATTCCTATCTCCTGGAAACCCAGTTTCCTGTACAAATTAATCGCCGCTAAATTTGATTGCCGCACCTCGAGAAAAATTTCCAGGATATTCTCTCCCTTCCCGATAGCCGCCCGGACCAAAGCTTCTCCGATGCCGAGTCTCCGCTGGTGTGGATGCACGGCCACGTTAGTGATATGCAGCTCATTAACCACCACCCATCCCAGAATATATCCAATTACCGTGTCATTCTGGGTCGCCACCATGGCTACGGCAAATGGATGGTTCAATTCTCCTTCAAACGCCTTCCGGCTCCAGGGCACGGTGAAGGTCGTCTTTTCAATGGCCAGCACCGCATCGAGATCATCTTTTCGCAGCGGCCTGATTTCTAATCCGGGTTCCATATTCAGATCAGGCCACGCCTTTATAGGGATTATGGTATTCCGGCGCCAGCGCTTCTATTTCATCTCCTCCCCGCAGCAGTTTCTTTTCTCCGGCCATGGCAATGCCGGCGGCATCCGCTTCCGGATGTTCCGGGATGGTTGCTTCTGTATCAAGGAGGATCAGGACATCGCGATACCGCCCGGCTCCGTCACCCGTAATATATTTTGGACCGTGAGGAAGCAGTTCACCGATAGTCTGTATCGGGACAATTCTTGTCTCTTCTCTCTGCTTCCAGACATCATCCTCCCGCGCGAAACATCCCAGGTAGCACTCATCCTTCCTGGCAGTAATCAGTACACAGGCGCGGGAAGGCTCAGGACGAAGCCGCTGCACCGCTCCCACCATAGTGGGAACCCCCGCCAGGGGGATATTCCAGCCCAGCGCCAGCCCCTTGGCCAGCCCCAGACCGATGCGCAGCCCCGTAAAAGAACCCGGTCCGATGGAAACCGCCACTCCCTCCGGGCTCCCTGCTTCGGTTACCCTGCGCACGCAATCAGGCAGAACCTCGGAATGGGCTCTCGGGTGTCTCACTGTCTCACTGGCCAGTACGCGTCCCTCTTCCACCAGGGCGACTCCGCAGAGATCGGTTGCGGTTTCGATCCCCAATATTTTCATGCTCCCGCCTCACTGCCGAGCCTCTGCGGTCTGAGAGTCCGGATGATCCGTCCGGACGGGATCTCTTCGCTTTTACTGTATACCGTTTCCAGCCAGACTCTGACGGTGTCAGGCGGCAGCAACTCTTCCGCCACTTCCGGCCACTCGATCAGGCAAATACCATCCCTCTCAACATAATCTTCGAAACCGATCTCATTAACTTCAGCCGCTGATGCCAGACGGTAAAAATCGAAATGGAACACCGGGTAGCGGCCTTGATACTCCTGCACGATGGTAAAGCTGGGGCTGGTAACCGGCTCCTCCACTCCCAGAGCCCGGCAAATTGCCTGGATGCAGGTGGTTTTCCCCGCTCCCAGTTCACCGTAAAACGCGACAATATCACCGGCCCCTAAATCACCAGCCAGTTCCCTGGCGAACCGTATCGTCTCTTCGCTGCTCGTACTGTTTATTTGTATCTCTTTCGGTGCCATCCGGTTCCTCATTCCCGGGCTTCCAGTTCAACCAGCGGCAGAATCATCTCCTCCAGGGAAATACCGCCGTGCTGCAGGCTGTCACGGTAGAGATTGAGATAATGATGATGATTGGTCGGATAGAGAAAGAATCCATCCTCCCGGGCGATGAGGTAATTTGTATTAATGCCGCGCCGGGGCAGCCGGAAGGCGGCGGGATCGGTGATATTGATGAAGAGCTTCCCTTCTCCCCGGATGTTCCGTCCCTGTTTGTAGCGAAGACTGGTGCTGGTCTCCCGATCGGCGTGCACTGTCAGTCCCCGCCGCACCCGGATAGATCCGTGGTCGCTGGTGATAATTACCCGTCTGCCGGCTTCGGCAAAAGCGCGCAGGATGGTGAGAAGGTGGGAGTGTTTGAACCAGGAGCGGGTGAGAGAACGGTAGGCCGCCTCGTCCGGGACGATCTCCTTGAGGATCTGTGATTCGCTGCGCTTGTGGGCGACGATATCAACGAAGTTGAAAACCAGGGCCGTCACGTCCCACTCCAGGTATTCGGAACTATTGGCTGCCAAACGCCGGGCCTCTTCAGCCTCCAGTACTTTGATATATTTTATCTTGAGATCATCAGTACAGCCGCAGCGCCGCAGCTGTTCGCTGAAAAGGCTCGCTTCCTGCCGGTTCAGGCTGGTCTCATCGTCCTCGGCCTCTTTCCAGAGATCGGGATATTCGGCCTCGATATCAGCCGGATAGAGTCCGGAAAAAATGCTGTTCCTGCTGTAAGGCGTGGCCGTGGGCAGAATGGAGAAATAATAGCCCCTTTTTATGGTGAACAGATTATAGAGAAGCGGTTCCATCACCAGCCACTGATCCAGGCGCAGATTATCGATGACGATCAAGGCGACCGGTTCCTTCTTCCGGGCGGATGGGACTATCTTCTCCTTCACCAGATCCGGCGAAAGCAGCGGCGCCTCCTCCCCCCGCATCCAGTCGGGATATTCCTCCGCGATATACTGACCGAAGCGGATGTTGCACTCCCGCCGCTGGCTGGCGATGGTCTCGCTGAGGCCCAGGTCGGGATGTTCGTCCAGTTCGATCTCCCGCTCGGACAGGATCTGGTGGATCCCGATCCAGTCGGAAGGAGTAAGGGACTGCCCCAGCATGCGGGTGATCTCGCTGAACTCGCGGGTATATTCCCGGGTGAGCCGGTCCCGTTCTATTCTTCTCTTTTCCAGGATACGTTTGCAGGAGGACAGTATCTGGCTGGGATTCACCGGTTTGGTGAGGTACTCCTCGATATTACCCCCGATGGCCCGCTCCATGATGTCTTCCTGCTCGCTCTTGGTGATCATGATTACAGGCAGGGCCGGCGCTCTGGATTTCAGTTCGGCCAGGGCCCTGAGGCCGTCCATGCCGTGCATCATCTCGTCCAGGAGCACCAGGTCGAACGGTTCCTCTCCGGCCAGCGCCACGGCGTCCTCGCCGTTGGTGACGGTACGGATGGTATAGCCCCTTTCCTCCAGAAAGAGAATGTGAGGCTTGAGATGTTCTATCTCGTCATCGGCCCAGAGAATCCGGCCTTTTAATGTGGCGCTATTCTTTAACATATAGAGCTTTAAAGTAAATATTTTACTTTAGATAGTCAATCTATTTTTCCTGAGCTGAAGTGGCTATGAATGCCGGATAATTTGATAAGATACACTTGGGAGGATAGCTTCCTCATTTCCAAGCTGCTCTTGGGACGATGAACCAGTCCCCTTCCAACTGCACCGGATCCCTCCCCACTGGAAGCACGCCGGGACAGGCTCTTGTCAAGGGTACGTCATTCCACCATTCTTGTTATTCCCGCCTGTTTCTAGCGGGAATCCCCCTGTTATACAGGTTCCGGATCCTGACTGGATTCACTTGGCTAAATGCAAATAAAAAAGCAACTTATATCATTTTTTTACTTGACATTTGCTTTATTATATATTTAATTTCATCTGTTAGCATTCCAATAATTTTCATGTACTACTTT
>CAZUMH010000114.1:0-9258 GCA_964621645.1 uncultured bacterium | reverse complement strand
AAAAGGAACCCCGGGCTGCACTGCATATCTACGGCCAGGGAGGAGAGAAAGAGACTCTCATTACAATGGCAGAGAAGATCGGGATTAAAGACAGGGTATTTTTCCACGATCCAATTGTACGGTCGGAAATACCGGTAATGCTGCGTAAAATGGATATCGGAATCGATCCTAAAAGGGACGGTATCCTGGCATCGGAAGGATTAAGTTCAAAATGTATGGAATATCTAGCGGTCGGACTTCCTTCGATCGTTTCACGTATTACTGCCGCTCAAGCCTATTATATGGATGATCAAGTTGCTTTTTTCCAGCCCGGAAGCTCGAGTGATTTGGCTGAAAAAGTCCTTGATCTGATGACCCATACTGCCAAAAGAGCCAGTTTAATCAATCATTCTGAAGATTTTGTTCAGAAGCACCATTGGAAACGATATGAAGAGCGTTATTTTCACATTCTCGATTCTTTGAAGCATGGCAGGATACGGTAATGAAGATTTGGTTCGACTTATGTCATCCACCGCAGGTTCTATTTTTCTCTCCCGTGATTAGGCGTCTGGAAGAACGGGGACATACCGTTATCATCACAATCAGGGAAAGATATCAGGTACGGGATCTCTGTCATATATACGGCCTGGAGTACAAATCCATCGGCCTTGACTACGGTAGTGCGATCTGGAGAAAGATGTTAGGTTTCTTTCATCGCACCTGCTCATTATTGCACTTTGCCAAAACTGAGAAACCCGATATCGCTGTAAGCCAGGGTTCAAGTTATCAGGTTATGGCAGCGTTGCTGGCAAGGATTCCTTCAATTTTCA
The DNA here is from genome assembly GCA_964621645.1 of uncultured bacterium. Taxonomy (GTDB): domain Bacteria; phylum Zhuqueibacterota; class QNDG01; order QNDG01; family JAGLOF01; genus CAZUMH01. The sequence goes on along the minus strand of CAZUMH010000114.1, from coordinate 8,449 downwards.
TGACTGATTATGAGAATATTTTCCTTGGAATAGCCAACCGTTTCGCGAGCGTGATCGCGGTTCCGAAAATTATTCCGATGGAAACAATCCGAGCCAGAGGTATTCCCGAAAAAAAACTGATTCGCTATCCCGGTTTAAAGGAATTTACCTATATATACCAGCCATCCATGAAGAACGAATCGCATCTCAAGGATGAAATGGGTATTAGAAAAGACGCAATAGTGGCTGTCTTGAGGCCGCCGGAAACCAGAGCACACTATCATGATAGGAGAAGTGAAACTCTTTTTATGGAAGCGCTGCGTAAAGTCATAAGCCATCCTGAGGCTGTTGTTGTCTATCTTCCCAGACATGAAGACCAGTACCGATGGATCGCGAATCTACAAAGGGTGAATACCGGGAGAATCCTTATCCCCCAAAAGGTATTGAATGGGATTGATCTTATTGCTATCTCGGATTTGGTGGTAGGAGCAGGCGGAACAATGAACAGGGAAGCGGCAGTTTTAGGAATACCGGTATATTCGATCTTTACCGGCCCTCGTGGCGCGGTGGATAGATATCTGGAAAAAGAGGGACGACTTGTACAGGTGCGGAACAGCTCAGAGGTAGCCCTTATAAAAGTAGTGAAGAAGAAGAGACACCGGCCGATGCGACAGCAAGAGTCGCTGGTAGCTTTTCTTACTGATACAATAGAGAGGACGGCATTGCGGCCATGAAGATTGTCTGGATATCCGAAAAATCACTGGATGTAAGTGTTGATCATGCCACCTGGACCTGTATGGTAAAACAGCTGAATGCCCTGGGTCATCAGGTTTTACTGGTTTCAGGATTCCGCAAAATAAAGAATGATTTTGGTCTGGGAGATTCCATATACTATCTCTGGTCGATAAAGAAACCCTTCTTGGGATATATCAGCTTTGCCGTCTCTTTGTTTTTATTTATGATAAAGGTACTGTGGCGACAGCGGCCCGATCTGATCATTGTGCATCCTTTTGCCATTTTATCTCTATGGCCCTGGCTTGTATTGAATAAAGCAGGACTGTTTAGAACTAAATTCCTTCTCGATATACGCACCGTTCCCGTTGAGATTGCCGGAATAAGGGGTCGCATAGAGGAGGCGGAGTTTTCTCTGTCGCTACACATTGCCAGAAGGTTTTCTGACGGGATGACAGTAATCTCACCTTTTATGCGGCAAATGATCTCGAAACGGTTCAAGATTTCTGAAAAAAGCATCGGTATATGGAGCTCTGGAGTAGATGAAATAATATTCGATCCTGTTCGATTCGCTCGAAGGGATATTCAAACCTTGCGTGAAAGTCTCAATATAGAAAATAAATTCGTTCTTATGTATCATGGAGTAATCACTCCAAACAGGGGTCTGAGGGAGACTATACTTGCCCTCGACAAACTTGACCTTCCTGAAGTAATTCTCATCATTTTGGGAGGCGGAGCCGGTCTTCCAGAAATGAAGAAGCTTGTGTTTTCCAGAGGTTTGGAATCCAGGGTTATGTTCCTGCCTCCTGTACGCTATGAGGATGTTCCACGGTATATAGCAACGGCACACATGGGAATAATCCCGCTTCCCAAGCTAAACTGGTGGCGGGTGAGCAGCCCCATAAAGATGATGGAATACCTGGCAATGGGAAAACCGGTTATTGTTACAGATATTGAAGCGCACCGGGCGGTCTTGGATGATACGCCTTTTACCATATTTGTCCCCGATGCAGATGTTGATGATCTTGCTAGGGGAATCCGTAACGCCTGGGAGAGGAGGGCCAAATTTCCCAAAACCATTTCTGAAGCAAGACAATTGGCCCAAAATTCGCTGAGCTGGAAGGCGCAAGCTCTCAAGCTGCATCAATATATAAGAGAAATGAGAACAGGTGAAACGAATCGGTGAACATAGGCTGGATACCATATTGGACCAGTCAAAACTGCCCTACTATCTCATTTTAGCACCGCTTCTCGGAGCAGTGATAGGATTATTCGCTGTACAGGAGGACCCCGTACTTCTGCTGATCGGCTTTTTCCTTTCAGTCAGATTTATCATCTTTAACAATGCCAAGGTCCTGCCGATCATTATTATGATTTCGGTGTTTTTTGCGGACTGGTTGTCGGCAATCGGACTGATTCCCTATTCCTTTACCTGGCTTCCTGACCTGGCACTCCTTATCTTTTCAATGAAAGTGGTCTTGCAGCAGATTCAGGAGCCCAAACGCATCCGTACATCGATAGATCTTCCTCTTTTTGTTTTCATATTCTGGGGACTTATCTCTATGGTATTAAACCATCAATCCCCGTTTAACATGTTTTTCAGTCTGCGACAAATGTTAAAATTTTCTCTTATGTTTTATTTGCTGGTCTACATCAATTTTGATGAGCAGTTTATTAAAAGACTCAACAAACTGCTCATATTCCTTATAATTATTCAGGTGCCGACTGCGCTAATCAAAATGACGGTACATGGCCGTACCGAATTTGCCATAGGAACCTATGCAAATTTCGGTGGAGGGATGACTCCAGTACTGACTCTCTTTGTGGACAGTGTTTGCCTGGGACTCTACCTTTTTCATAATCAAAATTTCAAGTATATTCTGTTTATGCTTTATTTTCAGCTCTTCTACTACGCCTGTCCCAAGCGAATCTATCCGGTCTTTGCCATGATAGTTGGCGCATTCCTTCTCTTAAAGGCAGGCAGCAAACAAAGAAAAAAGCTTGTTCCGCTGATTCCTGTTCTCATTTTAGGGCTGGCTCTGGTCATCTATGTCAATCCTGATTGGGGTCAAATATTCACTAATCCATCCCAGACCATGCACTGGGCCACTTCATATACCTATCAGAAGAATGATGAGGTTACCTCGGGCCGGACTGCTGTGGCGGAGCTCGTTATCAAAACGTTGCTTAAGAAACCGTTAAAATTGCTATTTGGATTCGGACCCGGCACCATGACGGAGAGTTTTTCTCAGAACAAGGAACAATTGCATGAAACACTTTCAATCTATTATGGATTAACGGATTTTGTCATTATAAGTATGGAATACGGCATAATAGGCACACTAATATTTCTATGGTTGTTACTATCCGTTTATAGGATGAATAATACGTTCTTTATCAAGACGAGAGATCCCTATTGGAAGGCCCTTTCATTCGGTTATAAAGGGATAATTTTTACCTGTCTTATTTCAATTTTCTATACACCGATCTTCAGACTCGATCTTTCGGGATTCCTGTTTTGGTTTGGTGGAGGAATAATTTATACCATGGGACATCAACATGGCATCTTCAACAACGCAAAACAATAAGCCGGGAATACTCATTTTGGGGCCGCTTCCGCCGGTCATCGGGGGGATTTCCACCCATGTCGATCATCTATTACGACCACCACTGCGGGATCAATACAGTCTTGCGGTTTTACAGACCATGTCACGGAAACATGGTAATGAGACATATGAAAGTGAGAATATTATTTTAAAAATTGCACAAATAGGATTAGATGCATTTGCGCTGATAATCTTTCTCAGCCGGAAAAAACCGGGTTTGGTGCATATAAATTCATCATTCAACAGCGGAGCATTTTGGCGAGACGCTCTCTATTTACTCATCTGTAAAGTATTTAGAAAACCTGTTCTCATGCAATATCATGGCGGTCGTCTGGATGAATTCCTTTCCGGATTTACAGGACCGGTTAAAAAAGTTATTATACGGATACTTAATTTACCGGAACGAATTGTTGTCCTTTCACAGGTACAGGCTGAGCCTTTTACAGGCATCTGTCCCATGAGCCGGGTGTCAATCCTGCCGAATATGATCAACCCGGAAGAATACAATTACACAAAACGGAATGAGGCGGATGAAGATAAATCGGCGGGATTGACAATCGGATTTCTTGCATCACATTTAAATGCTGAAAAAGGTATTTGGGAATTACTTGAAATGATGGATCACGTTGTCGGAAAATATCCCGGTACACGACTGCTAATCGCCGGAGATGGAGGAGAGATTGAGGAGATGCGGGTCTATTGTAAGGTGAAACGAATACAATCTTACGTGGAGTTCCTCGGGTTCCTCGTTAAAGAGGAGATCATCAGCCTTCTGAAAAGACTGGATATTCTGGTTCTGCCGAGTCACAGTGAAGGATTTCCCATGGTAATTCTTGAAGCCATGGCTTCAGGTGTTCCCGTCGCGGCCACTTCCGTGGGAGGTATCCCCGACATTCTCGATAGAGGCGGATGCGGACTTTTGTTTCCACCAGGAAATGTAAATGCATTTTTGGAAACGGTTGAGAAGCTGCTTGACAGTAAAACCCTCCGATTACGTTTTTCAAAAAAGGGAAGGGAAAGAGTGCAGCGGCAATACAGTGTAGAGGTTGTAGGCAAGAAATTTGCAGATCTTTATAAAGAATTACAGCAGGACGGAAAATGACGATAGAGAAAAAAATTGAGGGATCCCTTATTCGTTTGGAAAAATATATCCACAGTTCCAAATATCGCGGCTATGATCCTTTCGATGCTCTAAACAGTCCCGTTCTGAGATTCTGCAGTTTTAATAATATGTACATACGAGTCCTTTTTACTCAAATTATGAAACGATTACCCATCAATCTCAGACCGCTCCTGTTCACGGAGAGGGGATTGAATCCCAAGGGACTGGGTCTGTTTCTTTCAGGGTATGTTAATCTGTATTTCCATTATAAAGATGAGCAATATCTGAAAAAAGCGGAAGAGATAGCCGGAATGCTGCTTGAGATGCGCTGCCCAGGTTATTCAGGTTCCTGCTGGGGATATAATTTCGATTGGCAGAATACAAGGTTTCTCTTTAAAAAAAACACGCCGACAATTGTAAATACTTCCTTTATCGCCACGGCGTTTATTGAGCTGTTCCAGGCAACGTCAGCTGATGAATATTTGAAAGTAGCCCGAAGCAGCTGTGATTTTATTCTCAATGATATTAATCGTACAAATGGAGGTGATTCCTTTTGCTTTAGCTATACTCCCACTGATCATTCTTTAGTGCATAACGCCAATATGCTGGGGGTCCGACTGCTGGCAAACACGTATACGCATACAAAAGAAAAAAATCTTCTCCAGGAAGCTGAAAAATCACTTGCCTTTACTCTGCGGAAACAGAACCCGGACGGAAGCTGGTACTATGGGGAATGGGATATCCAGAAGACGATTGATATATATCATACCGGTTTCATACTGGAGTCACTATTCGATTATCAACAAAGTACCCACGACAGAAGATATACCGGACAGCTGCAGAAAGGATTGAATTTTTTTGCAGATAACTTTTTTCTGCCGGATGGCCGCCCCCGTTATTATCATGACCGGGATTATCCTTCAGACATTCATGCCATCCAGGCCCTGGTCGTTCTTTCCCGCTTGAATGAGATAGCCGATCATAAGGAGCTTTTATCACGGGAAATCAACTGGTTCATTGACAATATGCAGGACAACGCTGGTTATTTTTACTATAGAAGAGGCCGTTTTCTGGTTAACAGAATCCCCTTTATTCGCTGGTGACAAGCGTGGGCCTTTCATTCATTGTCGACCTGTCTACGCGAACTGAAGAAAGGGTGATTCAATATGATAATAAAGGAATTGTCAGTAAAAAATTATACGGCCTGGGATGAATTCGCCGGCAAAACAAAGGGCGGCACACTATTCCATCGCATCCAGTGGAAGACACTGCTTGAGGATGCCTTTGGGTATACGCCTTATTATTTTTTTGCTGAAGAGACCGGAAAAATAACGGGAATCCTGCCGCTTTTTCTCATCAAATATCCGCTGGTCGGGAAAAAACTGATATCGGTACCTCATGCAGTGGTGGGGGGTATCTGCGCGGAAAATCAATTGGCTCAGCAAAAACTGGTAGAACACGCAATTGCACTGGCTGGGGATCTTTGTGTAAACCATCTTGAGTTAAGGCAGGAGGTGGAAGTATCACCGCTTCTGACAACTGATCCGAAATATTTCACGTTCAGACTTGACCTCCGGAAAGGCAGGGAAGAAATCTGGCATGGTATGCGAAAATCAATGAGAAGGGCAATTAAAAAGGCAGAAAATGAAGGCCTGGAGGTTGACCTTGAATACGATGATTATGATTATTTCCTGCAATGGTACGAACGGGATATGCGACGCATGGGAACACCGAGCCCCGGGAAAAAGTGGTATTTGAATCTTATTAACGCTTTTCCTGAATATCACTCAATAGGCCGGATACACAAAGAAGGAAAGAACGTTTCTCTGTTTCTAATCCGGCGCTATGCCGGTACGGTCTCTGAAGTGATCGGAAATGATTTGCCGAAATACCGTCATTTAAATCCCAACCAATTATTGGAATGGTCCCTTATCCTTGACGGTATTCAAAAGGGATATCACTGCTACGATTTTGGCCGCAGTATCAAAGAAAGCGGTTCTTATTTCTTCAAACTGGGATGGGGGGCAGTACCAATACAATTACACTATCAATTCTATCTGCCGCAAGGAGGAAAGATCCCGGATATAAGCCAGACAAGCAGAAAACGTAAAATGTTTGCCGTACTATGGAAATGTATGCCTCTCGCAATCAGCTCAAGATTAGGACCGGTAATTCGACGGATCTATCCATGAACTATCTCTTTTAAAGGAGAGTTATTTTGCTTGAAGTAAAAGTGCTAACAGACCAACACCTGAAGGATTGGGACCGGTATGTTGCTCGACATCCAGACGGAACCATCTATCATACTACCGCATGGCGGGATTTAGTACGTGATGTGCAGAAACATTCTCCTGTCTATCTCGCTGCCTGGGATGGAGGAAAGTTAAAGGGAATTCTGCCGCTGTTTAATGTAAATACGTTTCTCAGCGGACTCAAGATGATTTCCGTGCCCCATGGAGTGGTGGGTGGTGTATGCGCCGATTCAGATGATGCTGCATTTCAGCTTGTGGACTATGCAAAGAAGATAGTTAAAGAACGTAACGGAGAGTATCTTGAGCTGCGCCAGACAAGAAGGCTGAAGGGAGATATGCCGGTTATTGATCAATATACAACGGTTAAAACAAAACTGATAGAGCCTGATATTTTATTTAAGAAACTTCGGCCAGACATTCGTCGCTGCCTGCGGCGTAGTCTCGAGTCTGAACTGGAAATTTTACTGGAATCTGATGATGTGGATACGTTTTATCGTATTTATTCAGAGGGATTAAGAAATTTTGGCACCCCGGTAGAGGGAAAAGTATGGATAACTGAGATTATCAGGCGTTTCCCGGAAAATCATTGTATTTCATATGTCACCTATAAGGGTGACATTGTCCTTGCTAAATTAATGAGGCGGTATAAAAACGAGATTACACCTGTTATCAGTTATGGATTGAGAGAGTTTCAGAATACTTATTCTGAACATCGGCTCTGCTGGGCCTGGATGGAAAAGGGCTATCAGGATGAGTATAAATACTTTAATTTCGGACGAAGTCTTTACGGCAGCGGTGCATTTAAATTCAAAATAGGATGGTGTGGTGAAGAAACGCCGCTTTATTATCATTATTATTTAGTAAATCGCCAGACCCTGCCAGACTACAGTCAGACCGCTGGGGGAAGAAAAGTCTTTGCTTCTATTTGGAAAAGGTTGCCGTTATGGATAACCAACCGCCTCGGTCCCAAAATTCGCAGGAGTTATCCCTGAAAAATCGGGAGGAATACATAATGTCTCTTTCTTACAGTCCGGTAAAACACGTATATAGAGAAATTCTGCAGCTTATCCGCCGCCATGCCATAGGCAACGGTATCAGAGTGAAGCTGTTGAAAATGGCCGGGGCAAAAGTGGGGAAAAATGTATTTATCGGACAGGAACTGCTCCTGTTTGATTCAGGGAGGACAGAACTTTTAACGATAGAAGATGACGTCGGAATTGCCCCTTTTTGCATTATTCTCATTCATTCATCTCCCGGAACACCGGTACATGAAAAAATCTATCCGACTTCATCAAAACCGGTGACAATAAAACGCGGCTGCTGGATCGGCGCCCGGGTCACCATACTGGGTGGGGTTACAATTGGAGAACATTCCGTTGTTGCCGCAGGTTCTGTAGTAACCCGGAACGTGCCTCCGTACACCTTGGTCGGCGGTGTACCCGCAGTGAGGATTCGTACTTTTCCAAAACTAAATGAATCTGGATAATAGAACAATATGAAGAAACGGCGAGTAACAATCTGTTTGACTGCTGATATTGATCCGACTCCCGAGGCAGACCTAACCGCTAAGCGAAGTGCCTTGATTCGCACAGCGGATCTGTCTAATTCACTTGATATTCCCTGCACCTTTTTTATTGTTGGCAATTTAGCTCAGGAATATAAGCAGGAGGTGCCGCTTCTTATCGAGGCAGGACACGAGATAGGTTGTCATGGACTCGATCACTCAGAGGATGATGAATATAACAGAATGGGGGAGAGGCAGGCCTGGGAAGCAATCG
>CAZUMH010000113.1:4950-9392 GCA_964621645.1 uncultured bacterium | reverse complement strand
GATGCGTCCAGTATATCTTCCATCTTTTGCTTCCATTTCTGAACCGATGCCGCCGTCAGCTCCGAGATAACGGGCAACCAACTGGACGATGAAATTGAGGGACCCGGAAACAATATAGGTCTCATACCCCGCCCCTCTCAGCTGCTCGAACGCCTCTACCAGCGGCCGGGAAAAATTTGGTTTCAGATGTCTGTTGAAAAATTCATCCAGCTCGGCTCTCACCGTTTCCACGTCGAGACCGGCCAGATAGTAGGACTTTCTGAGGACAAGTGCTTCGATTCCTCTTGCCAGGTGCACCAGGTTTTTTATTAGGCCCAATATAAGGCGGCCCTGCGAGATGAGCCCCTTGCGGCGCAGGAACCGCACCAGCTGCATTTCCCCTGAAGTGCCGTACAGTAAGGTGCGGTCCAGATCGAAAACCGCGATTTTTTTACTGATGCGCCTAGCGGGATTGCTGCCGAGGCTTCGTCTTTTACTCACCTCCACCGGCGGTCCTTCCCTTTGTTTCTTCTTCCGCTTCCCGTATCAGATCACGATACAGCCGCTCCCGGTCCACGGAAACAATCCCGACCTCGCCGCAGACGATGCCGGCCGCATGATTAGCGATCGTGGCCGCCTCACTGAAATCGGCCCCGGCGCTGCAGGCTACTCCCAGGGTGGCAATGACCGTATCTCCCGCGCCGGAAACATCATGTACCTGCTGGGCCCGGGTTGGGATAAAAGCCGGTTCTTTTTCCCCTTCGAAGAGTGCCATCCCTTCCTCGCCCAGTGTGATGAGCACTGTCTTGCTTTGGATGGTGTCGACCAGTTTACGGCCCGCTTTGATAACATCTTCCCGTGTTTCGATTCGCAGGCCCAACCGGTCGCTGGCCTCCTTGCGGTTGGGTTTGAACAGGGTCACCTGCTGAAAGGCGAAGAAATTATCAAATTTCGGATCGACCAGCACCGGGATGTCTTTCTCATTGGCAAGCCTGATGATTCCCTTGATCAGCTGACTGCTCAGAAGTCCTTTGTTGTAATCTTCCATTATCAGAGCTGTGGTGTCATCCAGATGAGTTTTTAAAAAACCGAGCAGCGCCTGCGCCGTTTCAGAGGATATCTCATCCCGAATCTCCCGATCCGTGCGTACGACTTGCTGGCTGTGGGCGATCACCCTGGTCTTGACCGTGGTGGGTCTGGTGGGATCAACCAGGATGCCTTCCGGGCCAAATCCTTTCTCCTTAAAAAGTTCCCTCAGAACGCGGCCGGCTTCATCGTCTCCCACAACTCCCACCGGAATCACCTCGGCGCCCAATGATCTGACATTGTGGATCACATTGGCTGCGCCTCCAAAACGGGTCGATTCCGATTCTATGTCAACCACCGGCACCGGGGCCTCGGGCGAGATGCGTGAAACCCGGCCCCAGAGATAGCGATCCAGCATAAGATCACCGACGACCACCACCTTCTGTTCGTTAAACCGCGAAAAAAGTTCTTCCAGTCGTTTCTTTGTGAAAGAGGTCATTATGTCTCCTTCGTCCCGGACAACCGGTCAAGAAAACGGGCTGAATGTTCCTCGATTTCCATGACCATGTCTTCCACCCGGTGGGAAAAATAGTTATAGGCCACCAATACCGGAATGGCTATGGCCAGGCCCACCACCGAGGTTATCAACGCCTCGGAAATGCCCGACGAGAGGGCTTGGGTCTGCCCCAACCCCTGCTCACTGACCACCCGAAAGACCTTTATCATACCCAGAACCGTTCCCAATAATCCCATCAGGGGCGAAATCTGGGCCACTGTTTCCAGGATGACAAGGCCCCGCTCCAGCGTGTGGATCTCCCGCCTGCCCCGGTCCTGAATCGCCTCCTTTATCTGGTCCCGAGGCTGGCCCGCCTTGCTCAATCCGGCCCGGATGATCTCTATAAAGGGGTCGCTGCGGTTCTGCATCCTTTCCACCGCGTCCCGCACGTCTTCCGGCTTTTTGAAATTGGTAAGAATTGCCAGAAGATCGCTTCTTATTATCCGTCTGCGGCGCAGGTTGAAGGCTCGTTCAAAGATCACCGCCAGTCCCACAATCGAAGCGAGAATGAGCGGATAGATCATGATGCCGCCCTTCCCCAGCATATCCCATATTCCTGTCATGTAGTCTCCGTATTTTTGGTCAAATCGTCATCTCAGTTTGATTGGATATAATATACAAAATGCACCGTCACTTGCAAGAAATCCTCGGGAAAATCCTTCGGCAGGGGCGGGAACGGCGCCGACAGCTTGATGGCCATGCGGCTCGTTTCGATCAGGGCCTGCTCTCCATGTTTTCCCAACACTTCGATGTCGTCCAGCCGGCCGTCCGGCTGAATGCGGAAGCGTATAATATTTTCTCCTCCCAGACCCAGCCGGGTGAAAGCGGCCGGCGGAGAAATATTCTTCTGTATCCTGTGTTTCAGATCCAACAGATAGGGAGCGAATTCCCAGTTGTAGGTATTAAAGCTGATGCCGCCCCGCGCCGGAGCTTTCTCATTCTCCTGTTTGTATCTCGGACTCGGCGTACCGCTCTGATTTCCGAAAAGCATATCCCGGCTGAAACGTGACGACGTGGCCGGCAGCGGGGGAGCAACCTCCGTTCCCTGCCCTTTATCCGCTTTGGCCTCCTCCGTTTCATTGGCGGCCGCCGCGGCGGCTGCCTGCTGCGGGACGCTGTAACTGCCGACCGCCTGCGGCAGTGTCTTTATATCCAGTTCTCCTTCCGAGGAAGGCAACCGGCCCAGGGGCAGGTCCTTGTTGGACATATCCTGGGCCCTGGCGTTTTTATCAGAGAGGAGATTAGTCTCTCTCTGCACCTCATTGGTTCGTGCCTGTTCCGGTGACTCCACCAATTCGAACGTTATCGGTTTTTTAGCCGCCTGCTCCGGCTGGATGCCGCTGTTTAAAAAGATATCCTCTCCCCGTCTCAATAGAAAAATGAGGATGATACAATGAATCAGAGTGGAGAGAAGAAGAGGCACCGCCAGGGGGCGTCTTCTCCTCATTTCAGCGATGATTCCATCCACTTCAAATACTCCGAATCCGCCGCCACAACAGGCAGAGCCACGATTTGCGGGACCTCATAACTATGCGTTTCTTTGATAAAACGCCGCAGCGCTTCGAAGCGTTCCCTGCCGCTTTTTATCACCATCAGCACCTCTTCATCCCGGCACAAATCTCCTTGCCAGAAATAGGTGGAAACGATCCCCGGAAGAACCTGAACGCAGGCCGCCAATTTGCGCCGCACCAGCATTTCCGCCAGTGTATCCGCCTCTTCCCTGTCTGGGCAGGTCACCAAGACTGTGATTGGATCGATCATAAAAATTTTGTATGTTACCTCGGCTCCGGCGCTGGAACATCCGGCCGGCTTGTTAGTGTGAACAGTATCCCTTATCAAACCCCGGGGAGCCTGAATGATATCAATGCGAAGGTCTCTGGCCTTCTCACTGTTTTTTCATCTTGTTATCCTGCTCCTGCTCTCTCTGTTCCTGAGACGGGAATTGTTATCGCCACACCTGGTTCAGGTGGAACTGTCTCTCTCAGCACCAAAGCCCCAGGCTCCTTCCGCGGCGCCTGAACAATCCGTTCCCCGGCAAAAACCGGCAGCCGGAGCGCCGGCGCGGCCGCAAGCTGAAAATCCGGTTCCCGCGGCGGCCGACTCTGCTGTAACAGATAGCCAATGGCGGAATTTTACCGCCTCCGCCCGTCTCAGACAGCAGCTCCTCAATCTTCCTGTCACACCGTCCGGAGACAGCGCTATCCTCAGTCAGAAAAAAGCCATCGACAACGCCCTGGCGGCCCTGCCGCCTGCCCGGCCACCCCGGGATCTGGCCGGAGAATTTCTCCACCGCTGGAATGAAGGCGGTACTCCCCTTCTGCTCAATCCGGCGGGACTGGGTGGGAAAAGGGAGTGGAACGCTTCCGCCCCCAGTTTTACCTTTATCCCCGGCCGGGATCAGCTGGAAGCCCTTTCCTACCTCTGGCGTCATGATACAGCGGATCAGCTCGACCTCTACGCCAATCTGCCCGATTCCCTACCTCTGACCGCCGAGTCATTCAACTCCCACCTCGACCACCTGGTTCAAAAAGGATTCCTGCGGCGCCGCAAGGTCTCCCCGCAGAACCTGCTCACCTTCTCCACTCCCCTGGGCTGCATCCCCCTGGAGCTCAGTCCGCAAAACCGGAGGAATCCCGTCTGGGAGTACAGCGTCACGGTGGACAAAACCCTCCTTACCCGCTTTCTCCAGGCCCGGCTCACCTTTCTGCAGGACAGCCTGGCGAGGGCCGAAGCAGACAAAAAGCCGCTGTTAAGACGGCATATCAAAGAACTGGAACAGAAACTGCTGATTATTCGTAAGTAGAGAAGTATACGAAAATTAGCCTAAAAGCGCAAGGCAAAACGAGGGAGGCCGGGGAGATATTACACTTGCTTAAATCAA
>CAZUMH010000113.1:0-4850 GCA_964621645.1 uncultured bacterium | reverse complement strand
TGGAATCCATCCGGCGGTGACGTCTCCCTGCCGGTGCAGATGTCCGGCCTCTACGCCGGGATCGGCGCCGACAACTCCGTGAAACTCACCTGGCAGACCAGCAGCGAGTCCGACCTGCTCGGTTACCACGTCTGGCGCAGCAATGCCCGCGTGGACGGTTATGAGCGGGTCAGCAACAGCCTCATTCCGGCCACCGGTAACTGCTCCTGCCTCACCGAATACAGTTTCGAGGACCACAACCTCCCCCGCAATAACATCTTGTGGTACAAGGTGGAGGCTCTCTCGCTGGACGGCAGCAGCAGCTTTTTCGGCCCCATCGATGTGGATATGACCGCCCTCTGGCCCGACAGGTTCAATCTGGAACGGAACTACCCCAACCCCTTCAACGGCAGCACCGTGATTAATTACTCACTGGCCGAAACGGGCCGGGTGCGCCTGCGCATCTACGATCTGCGGGGCAGAATCGTCCGCACCCTGATCGATGAGATGAGCCAGGCCGGCAACTACCAGGCCGTCTGGGACGGCCGGGACCAGGCGGCAGGCAGTCTCGCCAGCGGCACCTACATCTACCGTCTGGACCAGGGGAATAATTACATCATTCGCAAAATGGTGCTGCTGCAGTAACCACCGTCCCGCACCAGGCACAGGATTACAAATCCCCCGGAGGCTGAAAGCCGCCGGGGGATTTTCTTTACTTTAGGACTGACTGGTAAGACGCTGTTTACTTGAGCATCTTTTCCAGGTACGTGTACTCCAGAGCCATCATCAAGGCCCGCTGTTCGCTGGTGACGCCGGAGCCATGCCCGCCCTCGGTATTTTCGAAGTAATAGATCGGATGTCCCTGAGCGATCATTTTGGCCGCCATCTTGCGGGCGTGCCCCGGATGAACCCGGTCATCCCTGGTCGTGGTGGTGAAAAAGACTTTTGGATACTTTACCGTAGCCTTAACGTTCTGATAAGGAGAGTATTTCTTGATATAGGCCCACTCCCCCGGGATGTCAGGATTGCCGTACTCCGCCATCCAGCTGGCGCCGGCCAGCAACTTGTTGTAGCGTTTCATATCAAGCAGGGGAACGCTGCAGACCACCGCGTTATAGAGGTCAGGCCGCTCGGTAAAGGCCACTCCCACCAACAGACCGCCGTTGCTGCCCCCCATGATTCCCAGATGGGCGGGGCTGGTGATCTTGCGGGTAATCAAATCTTCAGACACGGCGATGAAATCATCATAGACTCTCTGCCGGTGCTCTTTCAGTCCGGCCTGGTGCCAGGCCGGTCCGAATTCACCGCCGCCGCGCAGGTTGGCCAGCACATAGACACCGCCTCTTTCCAGCCAGGCTTTTCCTACCACGGCGTTATAGGAAGGCTGCATGGATATCTCGAAACCGCCGTAGGCATAGATCAGGGTCGCGTTGTTTCCATCATATTTCATGTTTTTCGGAGCGACGACGAAATAGGGGATGGCTGTCCCGTCCTTTGAAATCGCTTCATGCTGCTGCACCTCGAACCTTCCGGCGTCGAAGAAACTCGGCAGGCTCTTGATCTTTCTTGCCCCCGCTTCCGGGTCAGCCTGATAGTAAAGCGTGCTGGGCGAGAGGAAGTTTTCGAAGCTGTAGAAGAAACGGTTGGAGAAATCATCGGCCGTCGTCAGTCTGATTGTTCCCATCTTCGGTGCCTGCAGCTGTTTCCCGATCCACTCCCCCTTTGTAAAGGAGTAGCAGAAAAGTTCACTGCGGACATTGTTCAGCATATTGATGAGCAGATAATCCCTGGTGGTCGAGAAGCCGACGATACTGCTGCGTTTCTCCGGGGCCACGATCACTGTGAAATCCCGGCTGCCGCTTCGAAACAGATCATAGTCGATACTGATCAGTGAACCCTGCTTGTAGGTGACCTTTGCCGGGGTCCAGTCTGATTTCAGCTCCACCAGCAGCTGACCCTTGAAAAACCCGCCGAAGGTGGCGTCATCGGGGATATCGAGCTTGCTCAGTTTGTCCCCTTCCTTCATATAGATTTCGGAGGAATAGAAGTTCATCATCCGCTGGAGGCCCACATACTGTCTTTCAGGCCTGTCGATGACAAATCCCCACACACCCATATCCGTTTTCTTTCCCTGATACAGGACAGTGGCATCGTTCAGGTCGGTCCCCCGCTCCCAGATCTTCACCGTGGAAGGGTATCCGGATTCGGTAAGGCTCTCATCTCCAAAATCGGTGGAAACCATGATGGTATTGGGATCGATCCAGTTGACGCTGCTTTTCGCCGCCTTAAGGAAGAAACCATCCTGCAGGAATTCTTTACTGACCAGATTGAATTCCCGTATCTCCACGGCGTCGCTCCCGCCACGGGAGAGATGTATCAGGCAGCGTTTGTAGTCGGGATAGAGGAAACTGGCTCCCTTGTAGGCCCATTTTTCATTCTCCGCCTCACTGAGGGAGTCGATATCCAGCACCGTTTCCCAGCGTGGTGAATTGCGGAAGTATTCTTTCAGGCTGGTCCTTCGCCATACGCCCCGTGGATGCTGATCATCCTGCCAGAAATTATAGATATACTGCCTGACAATGGAAGGATAGGCAATGCGGTCATTGGCGTCCAGAATGTTCAGTATATCCTTCTTTATCGGCTTGAAATCGGCATAGGAAGAGAGGTCTTCCAGGGTTGCCTTATTCTGCTCTTCCACCCAGGCCAGGGATTTCTCGCCCAGCACATCTTCCAGCCAAAGATAGGGATCACTGTTTTTTTTGGCGCAGGAAACCAATAGAAGAATAAGGCAGATGCTGACAGCTGCATACATTCCTTTCATTCGTGTACCTCCTTATTTACATGTCATCGGATTCTCATCGGATTGGTTTTTTACACTTTTATATTACCTGAATAATACGCTATAATATTACAAAATCCCTGGGTGGGATGCAAGTAAAACAGGATTGAAATTACTTTTATTTCCGGGATTGACTCAATCAAAAAAAGCCGGAGAGTTTCCGTCATTTCTGACGGGGAGACTCTCCGGCTTACGCTAAAAAAGGTGTGGAGGAGAGGTTCTGCTGTTATTCCGTCGTTTTGTCGTACACCATGGTTGATTCACGGTCTCCCATGGGAGTAGAGCTGACTCTCTTGATGCTCAGATTAACATCCTTCATGGTCCAGGTTGAGGTTGATTCCATTGTAAAATCACGGTCTCCTCTGGACATATGACGGGTGGATTTAATGGTGATGGAGGAGCCGTCCTTCGACCAGGAAGCGGTAGACTGATTCGAGCCGTATTCGCTCTTGATTTCATGCTCCTTGCCGTCCAGAATATAGGTCTCAGTATTCGAAACTTCCTCACCGTCTCTGTTCTGCCGGAAAGTTTCTACGATGAGTTTATTCTCTTCCATGCTGACAATCATCTTCGAGCCGCCTCTCATGCCACGACCGCCTCTTCCGCCACCGCCCATATCGCTTTTGTCCGTGTTCAGGGTCCAGGTGCCGGAGAAATCCGTTTTCTTGTCCTGGGCCAGGCTTACTGCCGCCGAAGCAATAACCAGCAGGATTCCGGCATAGATTGCTCTCTTCATTGTGTTCTCCTTTCACTTATGTCAATTGGCTCATGGATATCATGATCCGTATCTAATCGATTAAACACATTAATCAGGAGAAAATTGCGTTATTTTCTTTATAATTATTTTACTGTCTTAATGTCGTTGAGGAAAATTGTTTATCCGGTTTATCATTTCTTGTATTACTGGGGGAAAGCGCTTTGAAGATCGGAGGCATAAAGGCCCGGCTGGCAGCAACCGGCCGGGAGACAGGCTGCCCCGCTCCCGGCCGGATACTCATCCTGGTTAGCGTCTGCGGCGTGTTCTCGTCACGGTGACATTTCTGCGTTTCACCACCACCGAACGGCGGGGTTGATAGTGCACCTTGCGGACCGTAACAACTCTGGGTTTCCTGGTTACCACGAAGGTTGGTCCGCGCCGGTACCGTACCACTCGGGTACGATACACCGTCACCTTGACCGGTCGATAGGGCCGCCACCAAGCGGGATAGACGCCCCAGACATAGCGAGAGCGGTAGGGACGGTAGCCGGGCCGGTAGAATCTGATAACAATCGGCCAGGTGTGGACACGAACATTGGCGGGCGCTATATAGTAGTTTTCACCATAGAGATCTTCATTTCCCTGCACCTGCATATTGTAGGAATCATCTGATGATTTATCCACCGTGATGGTTGCCACATCCTGGAAATCATCCTCTCCCAGAGCCGCCTGCAGAATGATAAGATGCGTCTCACCCTCCGTTTCTTCCACCACCCGGATAAAATCCACCTGCCCGTCCTCGTTAAGGTCCAGGTTATTGATGCCTGTTTCGGGATCATTGAGGGCCTTTTCAAAATCTTCCAGGGTTTCCGACTCCTTGAAGAGCTCGGATACTGCCTGCAGATCGAGTTCATCCACGGCTTCCGAAGATTGGATTGCGGTGGTTTCTTGGGCTGTCAGCGGAAAAATCGAGAGAGCCAGGATTACCGCCACGCCTGACAATATCAGGAAAAACCTTCTCATGGGACACCTCCCTTTCATTTTGCCGGCTCACCGCCGGATTGAATCACGCTCGGTACATGTGATAAACGAAATTAACGCCGGATTATTGCCCTCTTTGTTTCCAAACAAAAATGATACCCGGCTGGAGCATAGAACCATTGAAATCATGGAATGAATAATTCAGTAACAATATATCAGAATCACCGATAAAAACAATAACTATTATTCCTGCTGATTGGAGGTGGATGCTTTTCGATTATGGTAATGTAAAATAGTCCAATGCGTTTGGATATGAACATAATGTGGAAAACAGGATCTGAATCAGATGTCGTC
>CAZUMH010000112.1:0-9694 GCA_964621645.1 uncultured bacterium | reverse complement strand
TGTATCGTTCGCAACCCATATCGCTATGGATTCATCATCTGTTACGGCTCTGTATTCATCACAGGCAAATCCATATAAATCCATTTTTTTACCGGTGGGTTTCAAATCATACTTACTCGCTGACATATTTTTTTCCATTTCTGCTTTCATCTGTTCACGTATTTCCGATGAGACATTCTCCATCATTTTTTCTGCCGCAGCCTTAGACTGTTCCTCCATCTTAGCCATATCATCAGCCGTCACATACATCACTTTTTTTTGAGCCCACATGATGATGGAAACAGCTCCGGTTTTAGTATCAGAAACCATCGTCACTTTACCCATATCCTCAGATCCGGTTTCTACAGTGAAATTATCACCATCTATATATATAGTCACCGTTTCTTCCTGTATTTCTCTGCCATCGGCCAAAGCGGCCTCTTTTAATTTGCTCACTGGAATGGTAAGAACGAACTTCGCTTCATCCTGTGGCCCGTCGAATTCAACATTCTCCGGTATAAGGCTGTAGCTGAAGGGTATGTCATAATTGATTTGTTTAACGATATATTGGGCCTTTAAGGAATTACCAGAGATCAAAAATAACAAGGCAACACATGTTCCAAGGATTAATCTGCCTAGCTTCATATTCTCCTCCTTACATTGGGTTTGAGTAACAATGATGTACAATGGGGAATTTTGCCTACAAAATAAATATATGACAAAACCAGAGGATATTAAAGATAAAAATTACAAGGACAATGCAATTACATATCCATCAGCATTGGCAGAGAACACTCGTCCGGGATTAATCCTTCTCTTTGTTTACGCGTCCAGGCTGATGACCATCGCCATTCTTCTGGACTGGATACAAATCCAGCTCTCACAGGATTTGCTTCTATATACCTGATTGAATAATGTACCGGTTTTCCATTCCATAAATTTCTATCGAAGCGCCGCCTGATTGCCAAAATTTGAATTTCTTCTTTCCGTTTTCATTAATATAGAAATCATCAAACAGCTCTGGAAGACTTTCAATAACATGAGATCTGTAATTTTTTCCTGTTTTTCCCTTTATTCTATGAAGAAACTTACCAACATCATCAGCCCTTTCACCCGGCCAGATTAATAGATGGATATGATCAGGCATAATGACATATGCCCAAAGCTTAAAACAATATTTCTTTATTGCTTCTGATAGATGGTTAAGGAATATGAAACACGCGATTGGATCTGAAAAAAAAATTGAACTTTCGATAGCATGAAAAGGTAAGTTCACGCGCGTGATTGGGAACATTATATCTCTTTAGCTTTTTTCTGTAATCAGTGGTCAAAATTTTTGGAAGTCCTTTTTTACACGACCCAAAGAGCTTGTCCCGGCATGCTTTAAGCCGGGAGTCGTGCCACACGAGAATATTTTATATATCACATTGGACGGTACACCCGCCGCGGGGTATGCCCATTTTCTCCTTGATTTGTATTGCCTAAATAATTATATTGACCATATGAAGAACATACGCTTTGTCTGGGATGAAAACAAAAACAGTACGAATTAAAAGAAGCATACCATCTCTTTTGAGGAAGCTAAAACGGTATTTTATGACGATAATGCTCGCCTGATTCGTGATGAAAATCATTCCGATTTTGAAGAACGATTTATTATACTTGGCCTCAGCAGTCATTTACGGCTTCTTATTGTCGTGCATGCCTACAAAGAACAGAATGAGATTATTCGTATTATTTCCGCCCGCAAAGCGACAAAAAATGAATCAAAATATTATATAACAAGGTGATACCATGAAAAATGAATATGATTTTTCAAAGTCGGTTCGTAATCCTTACGCTAAAAACCTGAAAAAACAAATCACTATCCGAATCGAAAACGAGACAATTGACTATTTTAAAAAGTTGGCCTACGAAACTGATATTCCCTATCAGAAGTTGATCAATATGTTCTTAAGAGATTGTGCTGAACATAAAATGAAACCTGAGATTTCTTGGAATAAATAAACACTTTACTGTCGCTCGCCTTTTATGGTATCCCGTTTGGCTATGAGATGCGGCCCGCTAATGCTGTTCTGAAGCTTCGTCAAAAATTTAAGCTGAACGATTGCGTGCCCAAAATATATACTATATGTCTGTGGCATGACATTCCTTATTTAATGCTGGTACGGCCCGCCGCCCGAAAGCGGTGGTAACTGCAATACATGCCATACGATACTGTCGTGTCATACAGATAGATAAAACAACCCCAAATTAGAGGAATGTATATTTGAATTAATGCTTGACAATAAGAAAATTTTCAATTATCTTGCTTCATATATTAATAATTACTAACCAGAGGGATCCCGCTGTAGAACTTTTTTCTGCTACCTATACTTCCAAATCTCAATACATTAGGACCTACGGTTTCCAGATTTCGTATTATCCAGCAGGCTTCAGTACCAGTTTGTTTCACCCATACGCCATTGCCGAGTTGTCCGGAACCCGCTATTCATTCCGCACCTTTAAATCACACATACTGACTGATAAAAATAATCTGATTGTAGCAGACGATGTTCGAGTTCCTTTAAATGTCAGCAGTCAGGATACCTATATCAATGGATATATCTACGGTCTGGGGATCGATTTTTTTCCGTATATCTGGCTCAACCCGTTTTTTGAATTCAGGGTGTGCAGTACGACCTCGAGCATTTATGAAGGGAATGTTATCTTCGTCGTGGGAATAAAGAGCCATATTCTCTAGAATCCTGAGATCAGCAGTGTTTTTCCTGTTCCCGGCCGGCGGGTGGCCAAATTTAATCTATGGTGTGGTGCGACTCTATGGGTCACGCCACATGACATTTTTACTTAATTCTGGTATAGCCACCCGTCGATTCAGAAACTGAAAATCAGTACCATTCTTCTCTTCTACGCCTTGATTGTGGTGCTGGGTACCGTGTTCACCTACGTCAAATACAATGTATTTCAGCATCCCGCACTGCCGCTAGAAGCTTTTTTGGGAAAAGTGCTTATCATCATCACAGTAAGCGGTCTGATCGTCCTCTTTTTCGTTATTTTTACGCTGCTTGGTAAACGGAAAATGGACAGGGAGATCGAGGAATAGTCAAATCGTTCACTACTCGTAAGGAGAGAAAACAGTGAATATACACACCATACCTACTGCCGGAAGATCCAGACGTGCCATCTTCTTCAGCATCATACTGATATCCATCGGTGTCGTTTTAATGAACCTGCAATCCATCCCCACAGCGGGTATCGTGTTGATCGCCAACGGGGGATTATTTTTTATTATCGGAATGCAGATAAGAAAAAACGAACTGTTCGCTGATACCGATTAATCCGACCTGTTTCCTTCAATCGTCACGGCGGCATCCTTCCACAGGGTGCTGCCTGGATGTCTCCTCAGAAAGCAAGGTGGGCCATCGGCCCATCCTACAAACCGCAAAGCTAAAATATTTTTCATAGCAAAGACAACCAACAACGGGGGTGGCACTCTCTAAAGAGCATGCCACACATATTTTTTATTTAATAGAAGCCGCCCGACGCCGACAGCCTCGTTATAGTGATTTATGATTATTACCGAATCAATTATTTTTTAGCTTATCGATAATTCGTCCTATTTTATATATATCTACCGGTTTATCAAGATAATCAACAGGATTCACTTTTAACGCACGTTCTTTTATTTCGTCTGTGGCGTAGCCAGTCATAAATACGATTGGAATTTTCTTTTTCATTAGTATTTTTTCTGCTGCTTCAATACCATCCAGTCCCTTTGTAAGCCGGATATCCATTAGGATCAGAGACGGATTTTCCTGAATCGCCACCTCCACTGAATCTTCGCCTTTTGCAACTGGTTGAAGGACATCCACGCCTAATTTTTCCAGGTCCATCTTTAAACATTTTGCTATCAAGGCTTCATCTTCAACGATCAACACTGTGAATTTGTCTGCCATGCTTAGACCCTCGGTTGATATAATTCTTCTTTAATTACAATTTTACAATGCAGACCGTTCCTGCTTTTAAAATCAATTTTACCATCTAATTGGTACTCAATCAAATCAATAGCCGTTTCCAATCCTAAATTTATATCTTTTCGGATATCGAAGCTCTTTGGTAAACCGACCCCGTTATCCGATACTTCAAGAACAATATAATTTTGAGGAGACATATGAAGATTCACTTTGATCATACCGCTTTTTTTGTCTGGGAACGCGTGTTTGATTGCATTGGAAATCAACTCGTTAAAAATAAGACCCAATAGCACAGCCGTGTCTATCAGAACATTTATATCTTCCATATCTGTGTGAAAAGATATATCTTTATTGGGTTCAATATAACTTTGTTCAAAAAGGACAAGAAGACTGTCAAAATAATCTTTCAAATTCAGATGAGACAGGTCCTTTGACTTAAGCAATTTCTGATGAACAAGGGCCATGGAATAAATTGTTGTTTCTATCTTTTTAAAAAGTTTGTTTACACGCTGATCTTCCATCCTTGAGGCTTGCAGTTTAAGGATAGAGCAAATCACCTGCATGTTATTTTTGGTTCTGTGGTAAAGCTCTCGCAGGAGAATTTCCTTTTCTTTCAGGTCTTTCTTGATTTGCTCCTGCCCCCGCTTGCGTTTTTCTTCAGTTTCTATACCGTGCAAGGCATAGGCAATATCACTGGTCACTTCTTTGAATAAATTTATTTCCTGGTTATCTTTTAAAAATACTGTGGAGATTGAAACCGACATGATACCGTAAATTTTACCATGACATTCAAGCCGCCTTGTCATGACACCTCTCCCGGTATATTTGTTGGAAAGCGGACAATTTTCGCATGCGGCATGCGGATTTTTGGTGATAATGATATCGGATTGTTTTAAGGCATTTTGTCCGCAATCGGTTATCGTGCCTTTTTTCATAAGCTCCATTACAGGTAAAAAATCTTTGCCAAAACCGGCTTCCACTGCGGTAACCAGTTTGCCTGATGTATCCAGCAAGGCAATCCAGGCATTAAAATAACCTTTTTCTTCAGTGAGGATATCGCAAATCCTTTTCAACAACCCGTCGCGATCTCTTTCTTTTATAATCAACTGGTTCACATTTCGGATGGCGAAAAGGATGCGAATAAGATGTTTAATATTTTCCTCCGCTTTCTTGCGTTCGGTGATGTCACGTTCGGTAGTTGCTATTCCTATCGGTTTATCTGAATCATCTATCAGCTTGGTAACGGTTAACCAGATATCTAATAACTTTCCATCTTTTGTGACACGCTTAGTCTCAAATGATTTAACTTTCTTTTCTTGTATAGATTTGACTAAGTGTAACGCTTCTTCTCTTTTGTCTTCTGGAACGATGTCTCTAATATTCATCTTTAAAGCTTCGGCCTCACTCCAGCCGTACATCCATTCTGCTCCTTGGTTCCAAGCAGTAATATTACCTTCAAAGTCCTGAACAGTAATTGCGTCGTTTGAATTTTTCACAACAATGGCCAGCCGACGAATATTTTCCTCCGCGTTTTTGCGCTCAGTGATATCTTCGTGCATCATGACCACATTCATAATCTTGCCGTTTTCGTCCTTGACGGAGTACATCAAGGACTGAATCCAGCGTTTTCTGCCTTTTTGCACGACCTTTGCCTTCACGGGATCATATTCAAACGACGGCAGCGAGAGCGTTTCGCCTGCAAAACCCCTCTTGATAAACGGCATAAGCCCAAGTTTTTTGGCCTGTTCATCTTTGAGTATGTTGTATTCATGTAAATCCTTTAAGGATCTGCCCCAGAGTTTTTTATAGGCATGATTGACCTTCTCAATCCGACCATCCGGATTCATAATCTGAATGGCGATGGGTGATTGTTCTATCATAGCGTTTAAGAATGATATATTTTTTGTTGACATACTTTACACTCCATCTCTTTAATTTTGCAAGAGTTCTATATTTTATAGCACTAATTAAAATGGACCGGCAACGTACCCGGCCGCCCTCTCACTGGTCCCCGCGTGCGGACCGGTGGCTACGACAGACGGCATTTTTATTATTAATTCCAGTCCGGCCACCCGGCCGATGATAACATGAAAAGGTAAGCTCATAGGCATGACCTGGAATGTCATATCTCTTTCTTTCTCATATGTTTTCATTTGTAAAGGCATACTTTACAGAGCATGCAAAGAGCATGCCACACATATTTTTAATTTAATAGAGGACACCCGACGCCCTCTCACGGGTCCATGCGTGCGGACTGGTGGCTACATCAAATCGCTAAACAATTGTCATGTCCCCAGTATTTTTTACTTTACACTTTTTACAAACAACATATATTTTTCAAATGTGCTTGAATAAAATTCCTTCATGCTGCTCGGTTGATGTGGTATCGGGAATATGGTTCGCTCTAAAAAATTATCTTCCGGGTTACAATATTTAAAGTGCCCATCTGTTTTTTTCAGCTTCTTATTATAATCCCAATAATCAACCATTTTGTTCGGTTTATCTTTTTTTATTAATAACCTTAGAACTGGCTCACCCAAAGTTATTATTGATGCATCCGGATATTGCTTTATTTCATCCTTCAAAAGCATAAGGTTCGGATTCAAGTGTTCTTTTAAAACCTCTAATGTCTCTGAGGGTGGTCGGGTATAGAAATATTTGAATATATTTGTGGCGTAAATGTTTTCAATCTCAATTTCTAAAATTTGACATATTTTGTTTATATAAGTTTTCAGTGCCCCGGATTTATCTAAATTCAAGGTTGTATCTATTTTGATCCTTCGATCAGCTTTTCGTATAGTTGGGTCCTGACCAATGATAATTAATTTTATTTCATTGCTAATTTTAAAAGGAGGAACAGGCAAGAGATCTTTATCTATAGGATTTCCCTTGAAGTCCATAAAAGTCTGTAGAAAATCTCTAATTAAAATTGATTTTTGTATTACCTCACTGATGTGCATTTTATTTATCCAGTTTTACCGTATAATATTTGTATGTATGGCATGCTTCCTCTGGTATTTGCACGACCACAAGGGTCTTGCCACACGACATTTTTTAAATTCTGATCTGGTCACCCGTCGAGAATATCATTTATATCACACTGGACGGGACACCCGACGGCGAAGTACCTGTTCTGAAAACTTTCTATATATAGAAACATCCAACGTCTCCAAACAATTGCATCATAACAAACAATGCCTTGTTAACAGGGTTAAGATAAATCCATATGTGGATACAGGGTTATACCTCGACCCATCCGCTCAATAGATCATCCCGGAAGGAATTGAAATGATAAAAGAAGCCGGCACAGCAGTAGTCCTGTCGTGGATGAATTAAAAAAACGCCTCTCCCCTTGTATTTGAGGTCGCCTCTCCTCATTTCATCACACTTCAGCGTGCCTGTCATGGTTGATTGTTGGCAGGTAATAATATTTAAAAAAATAATTTACCAAAGTCAAGGAGAAAATGAGGATGGAAAAAGATATAAAAAAAGCAGTGAGAGAGGATGTCTGGCCGTCGGGTGGCCGGACTAAATCAAACCTGGTGTGGCACGACTCCCGGCTTAAAGCATGCCGGGACAAGCTCTTTGGGTCGTGTAATTACATATCCATCAGCATTGTCAGAGATACTCAAGGAAATAGAATATCTGTCTCTTACACTAATCTTTAACAAGCCGCACACGAAAATATTTTATAAGTTATGGGATGGCCTCTCGTCCGCATCCTTAGCAGCCTTGGATTAAACAGTTTTTATCAATTTAAAAGAAACAAACCATAACATTACATTTCAAGCAATTAAATATTTCCCATTTTTTCAAATTTGCCCATTGAAAAATCCCTTGAGAATGGAGTAAAAATTAATCCATTGTTATTGTATTTATCATTGTTCTCAAAATTGTCATCAACTAATTCCAGTATGCCACCTGATTTGGGTGACTGCCCTCCAGCAAATCTTTCTATATTAATGACTACTGTTTCTATATAGTTTGTATCATTGGTTTTTTTAAGGTTGCGATAAACTTCATTAAATTTTTGATGTGTTTCTTTAAGGTGCGCATAATAATCCAATTTTAAAAACTGGTATTTCTTAAAGGTCAATATTAAATCAGCCATTGAAAGCAAGCCATACTGTTCTGGCGGTTGCCCTGGTTCCTGCACTCCAATAAATATACTTGTCACACTCTCTGCATTAAGTGTTTCAATCATACCTGGTATAAATATTTTTTCCTCTGCGCACAAGGGAAATCGTGAACCCAACTGATCAAGACTATTAAATAATAAAGTAATGCCATTTTGGTATGTTTTTAATCTCTGTATGCTTATAAACATTTTATGAAAGAATTCTTCGGGAGTAATATAGCCCGGGGGATAGTACAATATCTCTAACATATCCCTTTTAATATAATCGTTAATATTCCTGCCGCCAAACTCCTGCTGCAATATTTTATTTAACGTTGTTATAGCTATTCCTTCATCATCTCTAAGGGAAATTATTAATCCCCTCTCATTGTCGACTACTATTTTCTTGAGTATGTGTAAATATCCCAGATGACTTTTATGACCACCTCTTATGCCTACAAAGCCAGTACATCTTTTTTGGGGTAACCCACCATTAAGTATTTGATTCAATGTTTCCAGTTTAGTAGGATCTGAATGGATTTCATCTTCGGGAGATTTTCTTTTATAATTTGACAGATAGAAGTGGATAGATGGAAAAATGAATATTCCACCTTCTTTTCTATACGGGTGGGCTCTTTTTTTATCAGTGGGATTCATCTGGTCAAATGAATAGTTACCGTAAATTTTAAGCTGATGAGTGCCCCATATATGTGATTGATAACGGGCTTTTACAACTTCGATGGTTCTAATCAGATAATTTTTGATTATCTTTTTATCTAACTTGATTATTGTATCACAAAGATAGGCCCAATAATCAGATTTATTATTAGACTGAGAAGAAGAATCTAAAATTGTAATGATAATTTTAGGACCAAGGTGTGTTAGTTGGAAAAACTTTTGAAAGATCTCTGAACGTTTGTCTGGTTCGATCACATTTAAACTATCTAATATTAGTACCTCGGGCATTTCATTTTCAAGTATCTGGTTAATTGCTCTTTTCTGCTTTGCCGACACGGTAATTTTGGCAAAACCTTCAACAGCATCTCCTGTCTTTAAAAGACCATCCACAGCATTAAAAAAATCTTTTGCTTTTTGTGGAATATTTTCATCATTTAGATAATATCCAAATAAATTTGTTTCTAAAACATGAATATGAGCAAACTCCGGCTTTCCTTTCTCCTTATCGTTCGGGAGATGCATTTTTTTAGGAGGCAAGTCCCAACCATACGAGTGAGCCTTTTGTTGTAACCATTCTACAGTTGATTCTGTTGTAACATATAAAACATGCAGGTTTTGTTGCATAAACTTATACGCTAATTGCTGTGCAAAAGTACTTTTTCCGCTTCCTGGCGGTCCACAAAATAGTATTGTTGTTGCTCTCCTTATTTTTTTCCTGCAATAAGGTTTCTTTATAGAACCATCCAATAATTCATCAAACCATGATATCTTTCTATTATTTTCTTCACCAAATGATATCTCTGCTCGTTCAAGTTTGTAATCAATTACTCTCGTATCAGTTGGTCTGCACCAAAAAATTTCAGAAATATTTGTTTTAAATGATTCCATTGGGCTAATGTCAAGTAATGTTCGCAATTTCGTCATCGGAAACTCGTTTATTTAAGCA
>CAZUMH010000111.1:0-9925 GCA_964621645.1 uncultured bacterium | reverse complement strand
GGCCCTCAGCGCAGATTTAATGGAGCCCTCACCTGATATCATTACGACCTGAGGCGATTCGGGATTGTCATCCTGCCTGATTTCCCTCAGGATTCGCAAACCATCAATATCCGGCAGCATCAGATCCAGCATCACCAAATCAAACAGCCCTTCCCGGAGACGCTTGAGTCCTGCCTCCCCCGATGTCTCGAAGAGACACTCGTATCCTTCCGCAGTCAGAATATTGACCACCAGCTTTGATAGATTACTGTCATCGTCAATGACGAGTATGCGGCTTACCGATCCTGGCATAAAGTATCCTCCGGGCTGCTCAACTTTTTCATATGGCGGGAATTGAAAGCAGAGCGGCGATCCAGCCGCTCATTAATAATATAATAAAAAATATTTCTATTTAAAACAATAGTGTCAAAAATGTAATAAAAATAGCATTACGCGGCAAAAAATATCCGTATCACCTGCAGGCCGGACTGCGCATCAAAAAATTAAAAACGAAGAAGGATAATAATTTGGGCATATTCCTATAATTCCGTGACTGCACTTGACAGGAAAACTGGGTATTATTCTATTTCAGAGCCAGTTTCAATGCCGCGGCCAGCAGCGGTATCATGATTTCATGGTGACCGGTGAAAGAGAAACCACGGCCGGTACCCTGAACGGGCCGTTCCACCACGTTTACCCGGGAACGGTAATGCCGAATCATATCAAAATTCGCCGTGAAGAAATTCTCAACCGGACCCCGGCAGTTTCTCGCCACAGTCAACGCTTTGAGGAAGACCTCCGGCATGAGTACGCTGGATCCAAAATGCAACAGCACTCCTCCGTCATTAAGAGCTGAAACACAGTCGGCCCAGATACGGAAATCACGAAGGCTCGCGGCGCCGATTGCACTTCCGTCCGCGGAAGGATGCTGATGCACGATATCCGTCCCCATGGCGACATGAACCGTGACCGGCAGTGAGAGCCCATAGGCGCGGCCCAGGATGCTGTGCGTAGCCCGGGGCGGCTTCTCCCGGTCTATTCTGCGGCCCATCGCTTCACCGAAACCCAAATCTTCCTTAACTCCCGCTGCAATCGTATCATTGAGCAGGGCGGCCGTTTCCGAGGCCATGCCAAAACTGCCGTCCTGCAGAGAGGCAGCCACATCTTCAGATGTTTTACCGAAATACGCCAGTTCAGTGTCATGGATGGCACCGGCTCCGTTCATGGCGACGCCCTTGATGACACCCAGCTCCATAAGGTCAATAAGCACAGGACCCAGTCCGACTTTTATAACGTGTGCTCCCATCATCACCAAGACCGGCTTATCTCTCTGAACGGCGGCGACTATAGTATCCACCAATTTGCGCAGATCAGCCGCGGCCAACACATCCGGCAGACTCCGCCAGAATTCCTGAAAGTCAGCGCTTCCGGTCACTGGACGAGCCAGCTGACTGCTCTCTACTTTGCTGGCCCTCGTGCTAATAGAGTTTGTTTTTATCCTGTCCAGATCGATC
The DNA here is from genome assembly GCA_964621645.1 of uncultured bacterium. Classification (GTDB taxonomy): domain Bacteria; phylum Zhuqueibacterota; class QNDG01; order QNDG01; family JAGLOF01; genus CAZUMH01. The sequence goes on along the minus strand of CAZUMH010000111.1, from coordinate 8,432 downwards.
TCACGATAGCGTGACATATTCTGATCTCCTATGAAGGTTATTTCCACCATCCCGTTAAATGACCGGATATGATAAAAATATTATTCCTTATGCCTTTTTAATGACCTCAGCCGGCAATCCACCGATCCGATAAGAGCCTTGCTTTTCATGAGAACCGGAATATGGAACCGGTCCCGTGTCAGCCAGAGGAGCAGTCTTCCCTGCTGGTTAAAGATCCCTTCAGATTGGAGGACTGGTTCCACCACCAGACAATGGAATTTACCCGCCGGCACATTCACCGTCTCTTCCCGATGAATCAGCACCCGCAAGGGATAGACGAATCCGTCACCGTAGGCCATAATATCGAAGTGCCGGCCGACCTGCAGGTCCCGCACCCTGACGTAATAAAAAGCCGAAAGAATGCCCTGAACAAAATCAGTAACATAGAGGGAATCTTTACCGTTCTGAATGACCAGATTATTCTGCTGCTGGTAATCCACAAAACGATCAGCTCGATAATGGCCTTCCCTGATATGCTTTTCAAATTTCCAAGGGAATATCCCCTCCGTATCGATGAATGTTTCCACTGTATCCCTGACTCTGAAGAAAGTGGAGAAGAATGAATTCGATTCCGCTGTGGTGACGACATGAAAACAGGCACGGCCGTTCAGGAAGACCTGTTCCGGAATTTTCATCGTCGCAGTGCCAGCCTTAATGAATCCATAGGCAATATCAAAGACAAGCTCTTCACCGACTCCAAAGGCTTCATTCTCCAGATACCGCCGCGCCGGCTCAATCTCTCGCCTTTCAGCTCGGATTTCCGGCACCCGAAAAGGAAGACTGTCCGGCGGGGACTGCACCTGCGCATCCAGTCCGGCGGCAAGAAGCAGCAATCCGGCAAGGACTGTTTTTTTCTTCATCAGGGCTCCTGTTTAGTGATTATCTCCAAAGCTCGCCGCATCACTTTCTCGGGACTGACAAGCTTCATACAGTTGTAATGGGAACATTTACTGCCCCGGCAGCGGCGGCACTCCGGCAGTTCGGGAGAAAATACAATCCCCTGTCTTCCGAAAGGGCCCCACCGTCTGAAGCTGGCCGGCCGCAGCGGGGGATAGAGACCGATGACAGGCCGACCCAGCGCCACGGCAATATGAAGAGGTCCTGTACTGTTGGCAACGAGCAGATCAACCCGTTTTAACAACGCCCCCAGCTGTCCCAGGCTCATCCGCCCAAACAAAGGAAGTACTCCCCGCGGCTGAGGGAACCGCCCCAGAAAGGAGCCTTCCTCCTCCGTTCCTGTCAGCAGCACTCGGCAGGCACCGCTTTGCGCCAGGGAACAAATCAGAGAGTCGAAGTGCTCTTCCGGCCAGTCCAGAGCCGACCCCCTGCTGCCGGGATGGACCGCCACCAGCGGTAAGTCTCCACCTATTCCTTCCTGCTCTAAAAGCAGCTGCACGGTACGTTCGTCTTCTTCGGATACAGGATAGTGAAATTCTACGGTTTCCTCGGAAAGCCCCAAAACACGTGTCAGGCCCAGGTTATACTTCACTTCGTGTTTGACAGAATCATGACGGTGCTCATAAACCTTTTTATTAAAGAGCGGGGAATATATTCTGTATCCGCTTCCCACCCGCAATGGAATACGAGCGCACACCATGGCTAAAGCCAGAAAAAGTGTGGGATGCAGAACCAGCACAGCCTCATACCGGCCGGATCTCAGCTTTCGTACCAGAGGAAGGAACTCACCGATTGACTCGTCGCGCAGAAAAAGGGCCTCATCCAGATCGGGATGGTTTTCTACAATGGGCCCAATTTCATAACCGGTCAGCATGGCGATATGCGCCTGAGGGAAGTGTTTTCTCAAGGCAGTCACCACCGGCAGCGAAAGGACAACATCCCCTATCTTATCGGTACGCACCACCAGGATCCGCTTCATCCCCCGGTACCTCCCGTAATCTGTCGCTCCAGAATGAGAGGAAGGATTCTTCTTATCTCTGTTTCGAGAATATCGTAGATATTATGGAAGAATGAAATATCAAAGCCGACGGGATCCGGCACTTCGTCCGGCTGTATATCCAGAGGGTGACCGTATTCGGTGAGAAGAAAGGTTGTCTTCCCGCAGGAGGGCACCAGGCGGATGAGCTGCTCCCGCTGAAATGATTCCATCACCAGAACTAAATCACTTTCCTTGAGCATATCGGCGGTAACCTGTCGTGATCGATGCGCTGATATATCGATACCATGCTGATTCATTACTTCTACCGCTTGGGGAGCGGCGGGTAATCCCACCAGTGCCCCTGTTCCCGCCGAACTGACGGTAACCATTTGCTCTTCATCATCCGGGATGGTATCTCTCATAATGGCCTCAGCCATTGGACTGCGACAGACATTACCGGTGCAGACAAAAAGGATGCTATACTGATAATCAGTCATGTCGCAACTCCACTATCCTGCTGATTGCCAGTTTCGGCAGGGCACCTTCACGCAGCAAATGCGGCTCGGAACGGCTGACGTCGATAATTGTGGAGGGAAGAGAGTCGCCAAGTGTTCCGCCGTCCACGATCAAATCAAGATCTCCGGAAAAAGACACGATGACTTTATCCGCCGTCTTGGCGGATTCTTCTCCGGAATGATTCGCGCTGGTGGAGACAAGCGGTCCATCCAGGAGGCCCAGGAGAATCCGGCAAAAAGGATTAGAGGATTGTCGCATACCAATGGTTCTCATTCCTCCCAGCACAGCCGCAGGGGCTCTCCCGGAAGCCGAAAAAACCAGGGTGAGGGGCCCGGGCCAAAATTCAGCCATGAGACGCTCTGCAGCTGAAGAGACCCCGTTTACCAGAGAATCAATGCTTTCACGCTTACTGATCAGGAGGAGGAAAGGAACGGGCGCTTTTCTCCCCTTAAGACGTCTCAGCCTTTCAACCGCATCGTGCCGAAAAGGATCACATCCCAATCCGTATACCGTTTCTGTCGGATAAGCGATAACACCCCCCTGTCTCAGGACCCGGACTGTCTGGGCGGCGACATCTGGATCAGGATCCTTCGCATCGATTTTCAGCACCGTTGCCTTCATGTGCCGACCACCTGCTTTACGGCCCGGAATACCTCTTCCGGACTGATATCGTTGAGACAGCGTAAATGGCCCTCACGGCAACGCCGCCCGCCATGGATACCGCACGGCCGGCAGTACATATCCTTCTGGAGCACCACGTCTTTCGGACCACGGGGCCTAAATCCGAACTCGGGGATTGTCGGGCCAAACAGGGCAACCACCGGTGTCCCCACGGCAACTGCCAGGTGCAGCGGAGAGCTGTCATTAGCGACCACCACCCCGGCTCTCCGGATAAGTTCGGCAGAAGCAAGAAAGGAGAGCCGCCCTGCCGCGCTGGCCGCCGGGCCACCCGACTTCTTGACTATCTCCGCCGCTAACGGTTCATCCTCTATCCCGCCAATGATGGCGATAGCCGCGCCAATTTCCTCCTGCAGTAATCCCGTTAGACGGATAAAAGAAGCCAAGGGCCAGCGCTTGGTTTCCCATTCCGATCCGGGGGCAAGCACCAGCAGCGGTTTCCCGGCAGGAAACGAGGCGTCATCCAGAAACCGATCCACTTCCACGCGCTCCTTGTTGCCGGGATAGAGACTGGGACGAGGCGCTTGTTGGATGGATGCGGCCGCGGCATTCAGGAGTTTAATATTACGTTCCACCTCATGGATGCCGGTGCGATATGGGACGACATCCGTGAAGAATACCTTGCCGGCACTGCGATCAAAGCCGATCCTCCGGGGAACACGGGCGGCCCATACCAGTAAGCTGCTTCTCAGGGAGCGGTGCGGCACCAGAGCCAAATCGTAATTCTCTTTACGTAAACGACGAACCATGGTAAAGAAAGCCAGTGGTCCCTTCTCGCTCTTCCTTTTGTCGTAAATAATAATACGGTCGCAAAAGGGATTATTGGTCAGAAGATCCGCCGTCTGTGGGATGACCAGTACGTGAATACTGCTATCCGGAAACGCTCCCCGGGCAGCCTGGATAAGAGAGGTGAAAAGGATTACATCTCCGGCAAAGGCGGTCTGGAACAGGAGAATTTTTTTGACTTCTGACATTGAGAAATCATTCCTTTTCAGTCCCTGGGACTGATTTCCAGCGCCGGTGCATCCAGAACCAGTGATCAGGGTGATTGCGGATTTCCTCTTCTAAAAGCAGTGTATAGGCCTGGGTAACCTCCTTAATATTCTCCAGTGTCACTCCATCCAGATGATCAAAGGTGAGAAGTTTCAAAGAAACACGCTGGGTATCATCCGGCTGTCGCACCGTACTGGCAAAAATGAGCGGCGATCCGGTCCGCAGGATGAATACCGCCGGGCCCTGATGCGTCGAAGAAGGACGGCCGAAGAAATTTACGAACACACCCTCGGGACCTGCATCCTGATCCGCCAGCAGAGCCACGATCTCGTTGGAGCGCAGGGCTTTTATCACCCCCCGGAGTGCAACTCCCATGTGAATAATATTAATACCCGCCTGCAGTCTGAATTCATTCATGCGGTTGTCGACCAACCTGTTGTGCTGCTGGCCCACCAGAAAATTAATCGGATATCCTAATTTGGCGACAGCCGCACCCATCAACTCCCAATTTCCAAAATGTCCGGCTACGGTCAGGACTCCCCGTCTCATATTCAGGGCATCCTGAAAAACCTCCAAATCATCAATGACACAAAGGCGCTTTAATTCTTCTTCTGTCATCACGGGAAACCGGATATACTCGAAAATCATCTTGGCAAAATTCTGATAACAGCGCAGGGCAATACTCTCCCGCTCCTCCGCGGATTTCTCGGGAAAGGCAAAAGCCAAATTTTTTCTCACCACATTCTTTCTCGTTCCCATCACCTTATAGACAAACCATCCTAATCGCATTGCTCTGCGCATAGCCAGTGCATGGCTTCCCCGCTGTACGATAAACATCACCAGCGCCGCGATGCCATATTCTATCCGGTGCCGTATAGGATTAATCATATCTTTCAGCATAGGATTCTTCTTCCTCCCATTCTTTCTTTCTCTGGGCGACTCTCCTCCGCACTGAAATCCAGGCAGCAAAGAGAAGAATCAGCATTATAATGCTGATAAGCACAGGTGCCTCGATCAGGAAGCCCCAGGAGTAACGCCGCTTCATCTCCGCGAGCCATTCTTTCTCGAATCCATCCAATCCAGTAGCAATGGTACTTTGCAGCGCCTCATCCATACTGGCTCCTTTGGAAAAGGCCTGCACTACTCCGGGCAGGACCCGAGGTCCTTTGTCCATTAAAAACGAAAAAGCCGTCAATGCTTCACTGTAAGCCAGACTGGCTTTATCCCTCTGGAAAAGAAGCACATCATCCAGATCTTCAAGGGGTATATGCTGACCAATGGAGAAGGCCCGCAGCAGACGCCAATAATCCAGAAAACGGAAATCAGATGACGCCCAGCGTGCAAATCCTTCATCGAACCAGCGGGGAACAACGCGGTTACCGGTTGCCTGAGACAGAAGGACATGACACATTTCATGAACCGCTGTTTTCTCCAGATCAACGCCGTCCCGGTCGATCCGTTGTGATTTCAGGGCGATAATGCCCTGTTCCGGTATCGCGGCAGCCGCTCCCCAATCGGGTATCTGACCACCGGTCAGGCGGCGAAACTCATTTTCATCGGAAGCGATGAAAATGATGATTTTCCTGGATTGTTTCAACCCAAGCAATTGTTCAAGACGGGGAAAAGCCGTTTCACTGATATTCAGTACTCTCAGAGCCGTCTCTCTATCTTCGGGGTGATAAAAGAAAGTAAGGTTGTCCTTCTCGAAGGATAATAAAGCCCGGCTCCCGGTCTGCGTATTCCCCGCCCGGCAATAATTCGCACTGATCAGCAGGATAAGGAAACCATAAATTTTTAAGGAGTTACTCCTCAAGAGCACCTTTGAAATTAAATTACTTTTCTGGATAAGATACTATAAAAGGGTTACTTCTGCAAGCCGCTTTTCAGCAAAAACGCCTCCCGAAACAAGGGAGGCGCATATCTGTTGATATATAAGAAAGATAATTAAAAAAGCATACGAACGGTAACCGAAGGGACATCGCCCAGGATTCCATAAAAATTCCAGCCGCAGTCGACCTGCCATCTGCTCAATTCCAACCCCAGTCCTGCGGAAAAGCCGGCGAACCTGCCACCGCTTTGCGTGGTCTCTTCTCTTCCCCGGGAATTATATCCCCAGCGCAGATAGACACGCTCGCTGATGCTGAACTCGCCACCAAGAGCCCAGTATAATCCTGCCGGTCCCTCGCTCGCTTGATTAAGATACCGGATAAGCGCAAAATTTATAAGCAGCGGCAGATGTGCCAGTCTTTTTGAGACTCCGGCCCTGATACTCACGGGGAGTGTCTCTCTTTCATCGAAGAAATTTTTAACGGCCAGTCCCGCGTTTGAGACGCTGAGCCCCACATACATCGATTGGGAAGGAATGGGACAGAGAATTCCGGCATCCAGAGCCAGGGCCGCAGCACTGTATTCATCATAATGGCTGTAAATGGTTTTAGCACTTATGCCATAGACCAGTCCATGGGAAATTGAATCGGCATAGGTACAGGAGAAAATCACATCACCCGGGCTGAAGGACCCCAAATCATCCAGGAAGATGTTGGTGCGCCGCATTTCACCATAGTTGAGATAGAACAGCCCTACAGCCACATGTCCTCCTCCTCGGACCCTTCTGCCATACAGGATGCTGCCGGTCTGCATATCCATGAAAAAACTGTGATAAGAAAGAGCCGCTTCCTGGGGGGACGCACCAAAAAGCGAAGCCGGATTGTACGCCACCCCGAAAATATCTCCGGGCACAGCGATAAACGCTCCTCCCAGTGCGGAGGGGCGTGCTCCCGCGTCCCAGCGCAGAAAATCAAAGCCGTCAATCCCATCCGATGCCTGCAGAGTCAGGAAGGGAGCCAGGAGTGTTACTGTAATGATAATGCCTTTTTTCATGGAATTCCCCAAGGAACACGACAGCCCTCGTTCAAGCAGGGAGAGAGCCACCCGTCGGACTCGAACCGACGACCTGCTCATTACGAGTGAGCTGCTCTACCAGCTGAGCTAGGGTGGCTGATCAGACGGTTATAGTGGGCAAAAAATAAGAAACTTTTACACTAATGTCAAGAGAATAACGGACGGCAGAGAGGCGGAAAACGATCATGATTCTTTCCGCCTCTCTTTCACCTGTGAGATAATGTGTTCTGAATGAGCTGAGATCGGCTTAACGGGAAGCCATTTTGCGGGCTATCCCGTAAAAAATAAGCAGAGCGAGTCCGGCGAGTATCAGCAGGGAAGCCAGGGTGACCTCTCCTTGGATATTGGAGGGTACCAGGAGTCCGATAACAAAAGCCAGTCCCATCGCTATCAGCACCATCCCCCATTTCATTGAGGAGGGCGCCATTGCCTCAGACTGATTCGCGAACAGATAGCGCACCTTTTCGTCAACCAATCCCTTTTGAATAAGAAGCTTTCTGGTATGATTGTCACTGAGGATTTTTACCAGGGCCACGAATGAAATGAAAATGACCGTCACAATGAGTACGTTGTACATATCCGCCTCCTTTTCATTGTTGTTCCTGACATTAGACAGACTGAGACATAAAATGTTGCACTCTTTGACAAATCTCGCTCATCTCCGCCCCGGGGTGAAAAATATCTGCAACAAAATAGTGAGTTATCAGTCAACTATATGTATGAGAGAGCGCGAACTATCCAAAGAGGAATTACTGCAGGTAACTGCGGCTATTAAGCGCGGGGAGAAGGAAGAATTCCGCAAGATTCTTGACGGATACCGCAATCTTGTCTATCACATTGTCTCACGAATAATTCCCTATTCCTCTGATTGGGAAGATCTGTATCAGGATATATTTATCAAAATCTACCGGAACCTTAACCACTTTCGCTATGAGGGCAGATTCTCCACCTGGGTAGGAACTATCGCCTATAACACCTGCTTGAACCGTATTAAAAAGAAAAAAGAGACACTCCTGGGCAATAATCTGCAGCAGACTGCTCAATTTGACCAGCAAAGCCCTGACAGGCACTTGCAGGACAAGGTGAGGCAATCAGCAGTACGGCTCGGACTGGCAAAGTTGTCTCCGGCGCAACGCCTGGCCATTACTCTTTATCATCTGGATGAACTTGGCTACGAAGAAATAGCTAAGATAATGAATATACCGGCAGGGACGGTTAAATCACACTTGCACCGGGGAAGAATCCAGCTGAAAAAAATCCTCTTGGAAGAATATGCGGAGGAAATTCCATGAAGAATCACCTCACCGACGAAGAACTGCAGTATTTTCTGGAAAACACCAGCGGACTGGTTAATGATCTGGTCACCCATCTGAAGGAATGCTCCTCCTGCCGGGAAAAACTGGATGAATACAGAAATCTGTTTGCTGTC
>CAZUMH010000110.1:0-10029 GCA_964621645.1 uncultured bacterium | reverse complement strand
GCCGCCCTTATCGAACTTTTCAAGAATAACAAGGGAATTACACTCATAAAAGACGCCTTCAAGGGATTTTTAAATCTTGGCGCATCCAAAATTTCCCTGCTTGACGACAATTCAAATGTAATCACTATCAAGGATAGAATAGCTGAGTTTCGGCAGGACGGCGGCCTGTTTGTCCAGAGTCCCAAGATTTCACAAGCTTTTCTGGTAGTTGGCTACAACATCGGCTTCAGGCTGGCGGCAGTCACTTTCTCTGGCGGTATATTCGGCTGGCTCTTTCTTATGCCGCTGGTTATATTTCTGTTGAGCGGTGAACTGAACTTTTTTGCCCAGGGAAGCGACTGGATCACCATTGCCAAGGCTACCTATAATGCCACAGTCAAACCGGTTGCGGTGGGAGGTATGCTGGTGGGATCCTTTTACACCCTGTTTTCTATGCGGAAAAATCTCATCGGAGGGCTAACCCGGGGGCTCAATGACATAAAGAACGCGGCTAAAAGCGATACCGCGCAATCCCGCACCGAAAAGGACGCGCCATTCGGAATGGTCATCCTTTCCATCATGGTTTTGGTCATGGCGATGATCATTCTGTTTCAGCAAGTAATCAAAACGCCGGAAAGTGCCGGCTGGGGCGGTGCCGTAGGAGCGGCTGTGGTTATGGCGATTGCCGGATTTCTTTTTGCCGCCGTTGCCGGGTACCTGGTGGGCGTAATCGGATCCAGTTCCAATCCCATTTCCGGACTGGCCCTGACCACTCTTCTCATGGCGGCTTTGCTGATGGTGGTTATCGGGATGAAGGGTTCGGCCGGAGTTGCCGCTACCCTGGCAGTTGCGGCGGTCGTGGCCTGCAGTGTTGGTGTTGCCGGGGATATGATGCAGGACTGGAAAGTCGGACATATCCTGGGAGGTACGCCCTGGAAGATGCAGATTGGCGGTATTATCGGTGTCATCGCGGCTTCCTTGGTTTTGGTGCTTCCTATTGTACTTCTGGACAAAGTCCCCGGTGATCCCACGGCTCATGCCATCGGCACGGAAAATCTGCCCGCGCCTCAGGCGGGCCTGATGTCCATGATGGCCAAGGGAATTGTCGGTGGACAGATGGCCTGGCCTCTGGTGATCGCCGGAATGTTCTTCGCCATTGCCCTTATCCTGATTAAATCACCTTCACCCATGCTTATTGCTGTGGGGATGTACCTGCCCTTCAGCACCACGTTCGCTATCTTTATCGGCGGTATTGCCAAATTTTTCATGGACAAAAGCGCGATCCGTTACGGAGAAAAGAAAGCGGAGAAAGAAGGGAAAAAGGGAGAAGAAGCCAAGAACTTTATTGAAAGAATTAAGGAAACGGCCGAAAATCATGGTCTGCTCCTGGCATCGGGAATGGTGGCGGGAGAGGCTCTTATGGGAATCCTCCTGGCTGGATTGGTAGCAGCCAAATTCGATATGAATAAGATTCTTGGGAATGATCCCGCCCTGGCGAATGGTCCGCTGGGCGTCATCCTCTATTTTGCGGTATTTGTGATACTGCTTTACCTTATGTGGAGCATTCCGCTGCGCCGCCTGAGGAAAGAGAAATAGGTGGCACGGAAGTTTTCCGAAGGGACGAATCTTTTCGATCTGATACCTGGAAGACAGGCTGAATCTGTAGAAAAGGAGGGGGGGCGAGTATCTTTGCTCGTCCCCCGTTTCCGCAACAAACTGTTAAGCCGTATTGCCATGCGCCTGGGGCGAAGCGAATATGTGCAGGTTCATCTGGATGAAGAAGGTTCTCGGGTCTGGAATTTGATTGACGGAAGCCGGACCGTTAAAGAGATTGGTCAGGAACTCCATGCTTCCGAGAATGAGGAGGAACGATATCGCAGACTGGCTGAATTCATCACCATTCTGAAAAAAAACCTCTTCATCGATCTCACAGAGACGCCACGGGAGTAATGCCTTTCTGATGACAGGATGGCGGCCGAATACCGATATCTCATGCCATCATTCGGCAGGCGGATCTTACAGTGATGTGCGATCTGATCGTCTATTAGGCTAGGGATGATAAAAGGGACAGCTCCATGATTTTAATAGTGGCAGGGTGGATCTCAATCGTTTGTGTGATTTTGTTCTCACTCCTTTTTATAGTTACGTCTCTGCAGGAGAAGCGGAATCGGGCCGCCGGGATAATGGCCCTGGCAGCCTCGCCTTTTTGGATCGCAGGGATCGTGCTGCTCCTGGTTTCTCCTCCATCCGAATCCGCAATTTTAACGGTATGGGGCGGTGTATCTATCATTGGCGCTGTTGTCCTTCTGATCCCGGTTGGTGCTGTGCGGGGAATGCGACTGGACGGGAAACGTGATCCCATTGATGAACGGGATGCTTTTTTCCACCGGTTTTACCGGCTCAAACCTGGAATGAAGGAGTTTGACCAGTTTTACCATGATAATCCGGAGCTAAAAGAAATTGATACCAAGATCAGGGAGCTACCCAATATCGATGAACCGGGCGGTTTCAGTTACAGCAGTAAGACGACTCCATATTTTGAGGCGGTTTTTGATGTTATGGAGCGGCTGTTCCGGGAAGAAACCTGGGAGGAAAGCATCGAAAGCCGGCCCAAGATCGAAGCTGATGCCGGTGAATTTACTCGGCGCATCAAGGGCTTCAGCCGCTATGCGGGAGCGGATCTGGTGGGAATAACCCGATTAAACCAAGCTGATGTCTATACTCATATAGGCAGATCGCCGGGGCCCTGGGGCGCAGCCATCAGATTGGATCATCCCTTCGCCGTGGTGCTGGCAGTGGAGATGGACTATGATATGGTAAAATGTGCTCCGCATCACATTACAACGACGGAATCTTCCTTATCATATTACCAGGTGGGACAGGTAGCTCTTATTCTGGCGCACTATATTCAGAAATTGGGTTATCGGGCGCGACCCCATGTTGATGGAAATTATCGTGTTATCTGTCCTTCTCTGGCAGTACAGGCCGGACTGGGAGAGTTGGGCCGTATGGGCTTGGTTATAACTCCCCGTTTCGGTCCGCGGGCGCGTTTTGCCGTGGTAACCACGGACCTGCCGTTATTACCTGACAAGCCGATAGCCTTCGGAGTGCAGCAATTATGCGAACTCTGTAAAAAATGCGCGGTCAACTGTCCTTCCGGTGCCATCGATAAAGATGGTAAAAAAACAGTACGGGGAGTTGTAAAGTGGGTGAGCAGCCAGGAGAAGTGTTACACATATTGGCGCAAGGCTGGTTCCGACTGCTCCGTCTGTCTCAAGGTCTGTCCCTATTCCCATCCCAGCAGTCTGGTACATAATTTTATCCGTACAGGAATTCGCAAGAATCCGATTTTCAGGCGTCTGGCCCTGGCAGGCGATGATCTGTTTTACGGCCGCAGACCTTCCTTTACGTATCGATTCCCGGAGTGGCACGAACCATAATACTATCAATTACAGAGTAGAGAGGATACACTATAATTAATATAATCGCCGCAAAGTATCGTTGATATCTCAAGAAAGGAACTCAGATACAAAACCCATCGTATAAATCAGGGTTTTGTACGTTTTGAATCAATATATGTGGAGAAAGTAATGATTTTACACCATCCCCAACCCCCCTATAAAAGAAATATCGACCGATGCATCATCCCCTTTTTGCTATTTGTAATGAGTCTTTTTTTACCGCTAACCAGTGCCTTCGGGAATCAGGAAGGGATGCAGCAGGACAAATCCCTACGAGATAAAGCTCTGAAGGTTTTTTTGGATGTGAATCACCGCTATCACAGCTATATCAAAACAGAAATTCCATTCGTGAACTATGTAAGGGATCGGAAACAGGCCCAGCTTTACTTGATGATTACCGATCAACCTACCGGCAGCAACGGCAGGGAATACACCATCAATTTTATTGGAGATAAAGAATTTTCATCTTTTTGTGATACTCTGACCTACGTCTCCCATCAGACTGATACCGAAGATATGGTGAGAGAGGGCATTGTGCAGACAATAAAACTGGGGCTGGTACGCTATATTGCCCATACACCCCTTTCAGAACAGCTTTTGGTTCGATTCAGAACCGAAATGGAGCCGACGTCGCTCGAGGATCCCTGGAACAGCTGGGTATTTGGTGTTGATCTATCCGGGAGTTTCAACGGAGAGCAGTCATCCCAAAGCAGTGAACTGGAAGCGGGCTTTACTGCGGACCGGGTGACAGAGGAGTGGAAGACAAGTTTATTTTACGAATCCACCTTTCAATGGGATAAGTATATCTATTCTGACGAAAGTGATTATCAGAGCCAGCGGGAACGGCACCGGTTCAGGAGTTCAATCATTAAAAGTGTGACCAATCACTTTTCTGCCGGGATAAATACCGGAGCCAATTCCGATACCTATTCCAATACAAAATTCAACTACTACCTGGCACCGGCCATAGAGTATAACATTTTTCCCTATGAAGTGGCCACCCGCAAACAGTTCCGCATCGTCTATCGAGTCTCCTTTTCTGACTCTTACTATCATGAAGAGACCATCTATGGAAAGATGCAGGAGAAATTGATGAGCCAGAGTCTCTCGGCGACCCTGGATATGAAGGAGCAATGGGGATCGATCAGGGCCAGTATCGGCGGGAGTCACTACCTGCATGATTTCAGCAAGAATCATCTGAATCTTTCGGGAAACATATACTTGCGTTTATTGGAAGGACTTTCGTTTCGTATAAATGGAAGAGTTTCGATGATTCACGATCAGCTTTCCCTTGAGATGGGTGAGGCCACGGAAGAAGAGATACTGCTGCACCGTAAAGAGGTGGCGACAAATTATGATTATCGCTTCGGGGTGGGACTTCACTTTTCCTTCGGCTCCATCTTTAACAATGTAGTGAACCCCCGCTTTGGATTCTAAATTCCGACCTGACTGGAATAAATATATTTCTTGCGAGCCGGAAACGATTTGTTTCCGGCTTTTTATCTTGACTTGAACGGGGGCAACCCTTATTTTAACAAGAAGCTAAATCGGATGAGACCATATCCAAAGCTGAGGTGGCAGATGTCCCCTAATACCGATAGAGAGATTCCTCTGGAGATCAGAGTGTACCGCGATACTGATTACGATTCATTGATACACGTCTGGGAAAAGGCCGGTCTGCCATATAAACCAAGAGGACGTGATTCCCAACAATCAATAAGAGCCGAATGTAATCGCGGAGCCGGTATCTTCTTTTTGGCCGAAAGAGAAGGAAAAGTAATTGGTGCTGTATTGGCTACAATGGACGGTCGCAAAGGCTGGATAAACCGGCTCGCTGTTGTGCCTGATTTTCGTCACAGCGGGATTGCCGCCCTATTGGTAAAAAAGGCTGAAGAATGGATCGAACGCCGCGGGATCGAAATAGTCACCTGTCTTATCGAAGCCGATAACAGCGGATCGATCTCTTTTTTTCAAAAACAGGGCTATATCAGGCATGACGATATAATATACTTCAGCAAGCGTAAACACGACGATGTCTAGGTATGAAAGAATCCCACTCAAACTTAACCATGCGGTAAAGAGATGAAACAGAAAAGAAATGAGGTGAGCAGACGCTCTTTTATGAAAAGCGCTGCGCTGACCGGGGCAGGTCTCGTGATAGTGCCCAGGCGTGTTCTCGGTGGTGTGGGCTTTACTCCACCAAGCGATGAATTGACCAAGGCGGTCATCGGAGTAGGCGGTATGGGGACGGCACATTTGAATTATCCCGGGCGTCTTGTGGCCGTATGCGACGTTGACGACAACCATCTGCGGGCCGCGCTGGATCGTTCTCCCGAGGGTGTGCAGGGATATCATGATTTCAGGGAGGTATTGGAGAGACCGGATGTTGACATCGTCCATATCGCCACTCCTCCCCATTGGCACGCCTTAATTTCCATTGCTGCCTCCCGGGCGGGAAAAGATATCTGGTGCGAAAAGCCGATGACCAGGACAATCCAGGAAGGCAAGAGAGTCGTTGAGGAAGTAGTAAGTGCCGGAAGGATTTTTAGAATCAATACCTGGTTCCGTTTTCAAAGCATCTATTACGGATTCGGGACCACGGTGACTCCGCTAAAGAAAGCGGTGGAAAACCGGCTTCTGGGCTGGCCTCTCACAGTTACCATCAACGCGGCCACCGGATTCAACTGGAAGTTCTACTGGAGCGGTAAAACCCATTTGGTACCGCAGCCTGTTCCTCCGGAACTGGATTATAATTTCTGGCTGGGCCCGGCTCCCGTGAAACCCTATAACCCGCATAGGGTGCACAGCAGTTTCCGCGGATACTGGGATTATGATGGGGGCGGCCTCGGTGACATGGGAATGCATTATCTCGATCCGGTTCAATATCTGCTTGAGAAGGATGCAACGAGCCCCATACTGGTTGAAGTCGACGCTCCTCAACAGCATCCCGATGCCTGCGGATCCTGGCGCCGCATAGAGCTGACCTATGCAGACGGGTGTAAGATCATCCTGGATGGTGAGAACCGTGACACCGAAGCGCCCTTCATCAGCGGTCCCGAAGGACGTATCTGGCCGGGCTTGCGTTCCGATATCCCTGATCTGGAGAAAACGCTGGCGGGACTTCCCGATCCGGAACCGCAGCTCACCGATTTTCACCACGCGGTGAGAACCAGGCAGAGATTCGCCCTGAATGAAGAAAACGGTCACCGTTCCTGTACCCTGGTTAATCTTGGCAAGATCGCCGTACGGCTGGGACGATCCCTGCGGTATGACCCCGTTGCCCAGATATTTCCTGATGATCAGGAGGCCAACCGGCTTCTGGAACAGCCCATGCGCTCACCATGGCGAATGTAAAAGAAACGATTCAAGGGGAGTAATCCATGCGTATATATTGTTCGCTTAAGATATTCCTGATAAGCCTGCTGTTCCTTTCGATCGGGGCCGGCAGAATCGCTGCTCAGGATATGGCCCGGACAAAAATCCTCATCGACAGTCTGCTGTCCTCCTGGCCGGCCCAATCCCCGGCGGAACAGACAGCAATGGCACAGAAAATCATCGCCTCGGGAGATGAAGGGATTATGGAACTCTGTTCCCGCCTTCTGGATCCGACTCAGGGAGACGACTCCGCTGTACGTTTCGCTGTTTCGGGAATGATCCATACCGCTGCCAGGGGAGATGCTGTCCAAAGAGAAGAAATAAGCCGTACCCTTCTGAAAGCCCTGGGAAGAGATGATCGGCCCGAGGTTAAGCGTTTCCTCCTCAGTCAGGTGCAGCTGCTTGCCCCGATGAACCTGGCCGGTGAGATCGGTTCTTTTCTGGATGATCCCGAGTTAACGGACTCCTGCGCCCGCATCCTGGCAGGTATGGGGGGGGAGAAAGCGGCGGATATTTTACTCTCAGCACTGCCGGGAGCATCGGAAAAGAAAAAAGTCATCCTGATCAATGCCCTCTCATGGATCCATTATAAGAAGGCGCTGCCCGTAATCCTATCCCTGACCGAATCCGGACCGTATGAAGTACGGCAGGCCGCACTGGACGCTTTAGCCGAAAGCGGTGACAAAAGAGCCGTGAAAAGATTGCAAATAGAGGCGGATACGATATCGACGTCCTCCCGTACCGAAGCAGAATTGCGGCTCCTGCGTCTGGCGCGACGACTGCATGAGAACGGAGAAACACGAGAATCTTTGACTCTCTGCAATCACGTGATGACCGAGGAGGGTGCTGCCCCGGTAACGATACAGTGCACGGCGCTATCTCTGATGGCGGAAATAAAAGGGGAGGCTGTTTTGCCTGATTTGCTTCATGCTGCGAACAGCCCTCAGAAGGAAATACGGGGAACGGCGCTTCGTTTAGCGCAGGATCTTCCCGGCACCGCGGCAACCGGCCGCTGGCTGGCTCTTTTAAGTGATCTTCCGAATGATCCTGATAAACAAATCGATATTGTCAGGATGCTGGGGAAACGAGGAGATCCCACGGCCCTGCCCGTTATCCTCTCTCTTCTTGCGGATTCCGATCAAAAACTGCGCTTCACCGCGGTGGAAGCCGCTCTCCTTCTGGGAAAGGATGAGGTATTGGCCGAATGCCTGCAGGCGGTCAAGGATGCGGACGAGGAGGAGGCTGAAGAGCTGCAGCCTTTCCTTCTCAGCGCCACTTCCGGAAGTGTCACCGGATTACTGGCCCGATCCCTGCCGCTTCTGCAGGCGCCGATCCGGATTGCGGCGCTCAATGTGCTCGCGGCCCGTCGTGATTCCCGACAAACAGAAGCGATCATGGCCCAGGTGCAGGATGCGGATGAAAATGTGCGTCTTGCCGCGGCCCGTGCTCTACAGACGACGGCAGAGTTCCGGCATCTTCAAGCTCTGTTTTCACTGTTGGAAGCCGCCGTTGACAAACGCGAGATATCAGCCCTGCAGGAGGCCGTTCTTTCTGCCAGCCGGACCGCCGCTTATGAAAAGGACATGGCGGAGCCGGTTCTGAAAGAACTGGATGCGGCGGACATCCAGGGGAAAATCCTTCTACTGCCTCTGCTGCCCCAGCTGGGAGGAGAACATTCTCTGACTGTGCTGCGACAGTATATTTACCATGATTCAGGAGACGTCCGATTAGCCGCCGTACAGGCTCTGGCCCTCTGGCCCGATTCTGTCAATATCCCCATTCTCAAAAAGATCGTCCTCGGCCAGTTCTCTCCTAAAGAAGAGGACGCGGCTCTGCGGGGATTGCTCATTACCGCAAGGGATCGGATGCCCGATCCCGGCAAAAGGCTGCAACTTCTGGAATGGACTGCAAAGAGTCTTTTCTCCTATGGCCAGAAAAGTCTCCTCCTGTCAGGATTAAAGACTATTCCGGCTGGTGCCGCTCTTGAATTGGCGGCGCCATTTCTCGATGATCCCTCCTGTCGGACAGAAGCCGCCGGGACGGTGGCTGAGATCGCGTTTGCCCTCAATCCTGATCATCCGGAACAGATGGAACCGGAGGCGCGCGCCGCCCTTCTCAAAGCGATGTACTTGACCGGGGATACGGAACTGCGCCAGAAAATAGGCGCCTATCTTGAGAGCGACGCTTCCCTCAAGGATGAATATCATCCGCTTTTCAACGGCCGAGATCTCAGCGGCTGGCATCGGCACAAAAACCTGCCCGGTCATGGTCTCGCGGGCCGGTGGACCGTTGAGGATGGCGTGATCGTGGGCAGGCAGGACCCGCCCGGCCAGGGAGGATTCCTGACTACTGATGCCTCCTTTCAGGATTTTGAAATACGAATGCTGGTCAAGATCGACTGGCCCTTTGACAGCGGTGTTTTTCTCAGAGTGGGCCCGCAAGGCAAGAGTCACCAGATCACGCTGGACTACCGACCCGGAGGTGAGATCGGGGCCGTCTATCTGCCCTGGACCCAGGGTTTCGTCTGCCACTGTCCTGAAGGGATGGATGGTTTTAAGAAGGATGAATGGAACGAACTCAGGATTGTTTGTCTGGGAGAACCGGCCAAGATCATGGTATGGCTGAATGGAAAGCTGATTACCGATTTTCAGCACACGATTGCCACTACCAAGGGAGTGCCGCCGGCTGGCGGCATTGCCCTGCAGGTGCATCCCGGCGGTGAAGGATTCGTTGAGAGCAGAGCCATGTTCAAAGATATCATCATCCGGGAGTTGTAATCCAACAAAAGGAAGGAAAAATGAAAACCAGGAAATTAACTGTATTCCCGATACTGTCATTTCTTTTCCTCTTGCAGGCAGGGATTCCGTGGGCGCAGGTGAACGACAAAGCCGCGATTGTGAAATCGTTCCATGCCATCGCCAGCGCGGATCTTTACGACTGGGTGGCGGAGCTCGCTTCACCCAGATTTGGAGGACGACTCACGGGGACAGCCGGATACGACTCGGCGGCCGCCTGGTGTGTTCGACGCCTGAGGAAGTGGGGTATCGCACCCGGATACAGAGGAAAGAGTTACTATCAGCCGTTCTCCATTCCCTATACTCTTGTATATCCGGGCTGCAGTGTCAGTCTGCACCTGCCGGTGGAGAACGGAACGATCACAAAGCAGTATCTCTATGAAAAAGAGTTTATGCCGGGATCCACATCAGGTTCTGGT
>CAZUMH010000109.1:0-10248 GCA_964621645.1 uncultured bacterium | reverse complement strand
TGGCGGTCGCCCTTTCCCTCACCGTTGGCAGTATTTTTATTTTCAATCAGATTCAGGACCGGGATACCGACAAAGTCAACGGGAAGCTTTTTCTGCTTTCAGAAAATATCATCCCTCTCCGGACCGCTTACATTGAGGCAGTCCTTCTGGGTTCCGCCGGGCTTGTCTGGGGCTGTCTGCTACTGCCTCGGGCCGGCGTACTTCTGGCCTTACTGATCCTGCTTTCAGGCTGGCTGTATAACTATCCTCCTGCCAGCTGGAAGGATCACGCTATCATGGGCATGGTTACCAATGGTCTTTCCGGTCTCCTTATCTATTCCTTGGGATGGATGGCGGGAGGTGGTGAAGGATATATTCCCCTTCGCGGAATCGCCTATATGGTGGCCGGGGCTTCCGTGTACCTGATAACCACCCTGCCGGACCGTACAGGTGACAAAGCCACCGGGAAGATCACTTTTGGAGTGGCTTATGGGATAACAAAGACAGCCCGCTGGGCATTTCTGCTGGAAGCGGCGGCGCTGATTCTGGCGGCCTTTTTCAGAGACTGGCTGCTGCTGGCTGCAGGAGGAGTAATGCTGCCTTTCTTTTTATACGGGGCCTGGAAAGAGACAGAGAGGGAGGTCACCCGTGCTACCAAGTTCTCGGTATTGGCTCTGGCCCTGGCGGTGACGCTGATCTATCCTTTTTATCTGGTGCCGATCCTGGCGGTTTTTTTCGGGTCAAAGTGGTACTATAGGATCCGTTTCGATTTCGATTATCCCAGTTTTAAGAATGAATAACAGAGAAAAAGAAATAAATGTCGGCCGCCAGGTGTGCGACCTTTGCGGCACCTGTGTTGGTATCTGCCCCCGGGATGCCCTGATACTGACCGAGACGGAGTTGACGGTAGTATACAGCAGGTGTAACATTTGCGGTTTTTGTCTGTCTGTCTGTCCCCTGGGGGCGCTGACATGGAAGCGATGAAAGAATCCTACGATGTGCTGGTAGTCGGTGCCGGTCCCGGAGGCTCGAGTGCTGCCGCAGCGGCGGCGGGGGGAGGAGTCTCGGTGCTCCTAGTGGAAAAAGACAGGGAAGTGGGAGTACCGGTGCGTTGCGCCGAAGGGGTTTCCCATGCCGGTCTGGAGGAAGCGGTGGAACGACTGCGCCCCGAATGGATTGCGTCCGAGATCCGGGGTGCCCGTATGGTGGCTCCGGATGGAACCGTGGTGGATGCCTATCCGGATGACAGGGGATATATTCTGCATCGCAAACTTTTCGACGCCGACTTGGCTGTCCTGGCTGCCGAGGCCGGTGCCGTACTGCGAACCCGGACGTTTGTTTCCAATCTGGAGCGAGAGAAAAAAAACTGGCAGATGATCACGATCAGCGGGCCGGAAGGAGAGAAAAGGATCCGGGCCCGTATAGTAATTGGAGCGGACGGAGTGGAATCACGGGTGGGCCGCTGGGTCGGGCTGGCTCCGCCGCCTGTTCCGGAAGAGATGGAGTGCTGTGTTCAGTATACCCTGGCCGGAATAAGGTTGGATCCGGGTCGAGTGGAGTTACATTTCGGCAGTAAAGTCGCGCCCGGAGGATACGCCTGGATTTTCCCCAAGAGTGCTACTGTCGCCAATGTGGGACTTGGTATTTCCGGAGGGTACAACCGCATACGCAGGGCCGGGGAATATCTCACTGAATTCACCGGCAGGAGATTTCCCGGGGCGTCGGTCCTCACTCAAATAGCGGGAGGAGTGCCGGTGGCCGCGCCTCTCAAACAGCTGACCGCGGACGGAGTAATGCTGGTGGGAGACGCTGCCCGCCAGGCCAATCCCCTTACGGGGGGAGGCATCGTTAACGCCATTCTTGCCGGAAAGATCGCCGGAAGCGTCGCGGCGGATGCCATTCGTGAAGGAGATTTCTCCGGAAACAGATTGGCCGCTTATACCCGCAGCTGGAATCGCGGTTTAGGCAAGGAGGGCAGACTTTCCTATAAAATAAAGAGAGTGGTGGATAGCTTAAGTGACGACGATTTGAATAAAACAGCACGATTGCTCCTGGATATCCCGCCGGAGAGACTGACCGGATTCCAGCTTTTCAAGGCGGCTCTGGTCAAGCATCCCAAACTCATTTTGGACGCGGCCAAAATATTCCTGTAGGAGTAAATGGATGAGAGATAAAAAAATCTGGACTGTCCCTAATATCCTCAGTTTTATGAGGATGATTATCTTTGTGCCGATCTTGTTTTTTTTAAACCGGGGGCGGCTCCCGGAGGCCCTTATCTTCATGGCGGTGGGGCTGGCTACCGATTTTCTGGATGGATTCATTGCCCGCCGCTTTAACCGAAAAAGTGATCTGGGCCGCGTCATTGATCCGCTGGCGGACAAGATCTGTGTGTTGAGCGTCGTTCTCTTCCTGGTGATTTCTCCCCGCTATGCCTTCCCCCTCTGGTTTTTCCTTTTTATTCTTTTTCGGGAGCTGGCCGTACTCAGCGGCGGTCTCATTGTCCTGCGGAAGCAGAATATTGTCCTGGAATCCAACCGGGCCGGAAAAAATTCAGCGCTGGCTACCGCTTTGACGGTCCTGCTTTTTATTTTTCACTTGCGTCCCTGGGCGGATATCATGCTGATGCTGGCGCTGCTTCTGAATCTGTTTTCAACCTGGTCATATTATCAGAATTATCATACGCAGCTGAAACTGAATACGATTGAAAAGAGTTAATTAATTATGAAGAAAAGGGCGGCGGATACAAAAGATAAGTGGTGGAAGGGGCTGGAAAAGTCGCGCAGCGGTCTGTTACGTCGGGTTACCAGTCTGTTCCATGCCGGAACCCGCCTTGATGAACGGGAGCTGGAGGATCTGGAAGAAGCCCTTATCGAGGCTGATCTGGGAGTTTCTGTGACCACAGAACTTGTCGATCGGGTGAGGGCCCGTTTGGGCCGGGCTGATGGGGATTCCTCTCTGCCTGACCTCATGAGGGAATCTCTGCTGGAGATGCTTCGAGATACAGCCTTCCAGGAGCAGATCTCCAATAAACCGCATGTGATCCTGATTGTTGGCGTGAATGGTACCGGCAAAACCACGACCGCGGGGAAATTGGCGGCCCGATTCACGGCGGAGGGCAAGCGGGTCCTCCTGGCCTGTGCGGACACATTCCGCGCCGCCGCGGCCGAGCAGCTGGAGATCTGGGCCAAACGCAGCGGAGCCGGGATCGTACGACAGGAAACCGGGTCTGATCCGGCTTCTGTTGCCTTCGATGCCCTGGAGGCATCCCTGGCACGGGGAAGCGACGTGCTCCTGGTTGACACGGCCGGCCGGCTGCATAACAAGATAAATCTGATGGAAGAGTTGAAGAAAATTCACCGGGTACTGGGCAAGAAGGTGGCCGGGGCGCCTCACGAAGTGCTGCTGGTCCTGGACGCCACGACGGGGCAGAACGGGCTCAGCCAGGCGCGGCTTTTCACCGATGCGGTAGGAGTAAGCGGTATCGTGCTGACCAAACTGGATGGAAGCGCCCGTGGAGGCATCGCGGCGGCGATCCAAAAAGAACAGGGAATTCCCATCTGCTGGGTGGGCCTGGGTGAAGGACTTAACGATCTTGTCCCCTTTGAACCGGAAGCCTTCGTGGAAGGGCTCCTGGGAGGAGCGCCTGAAGTATGAAACCCGCTTCCCGAAAACATGCCCTGCTCCTTACCCTGGGCTGCCCAAAAAATGAGGCGGATTCCGAGGTGTTGGGCGGTTTATTGCAGAGATTGGGGTACCGGATTACGGAAGAGGCCGAGCAGGCGGATTGTATTTTTATCAACACCTGCGGCTTCATCGAAGCGGCGAAAAGCGAATCCATTGAGACTATCCTCGCCGCGGTGGAACTGAAGAAGCAGGACCCCCATAAAGAAATTATCGTCTGGGGCTGCCTGTCACAGCGCTACGGGGAGGATCTGAAAAAGGGTATCCCCGAGGTCAATCACTTCTTCGGAGTTGAGCCCTATGCCGAGCTGGGCCGGTTTCTCAGCGGAGGGGCATACTGCTGGAGCGGGGAAGAGTACCAGGAACGGGTAGCCCTGGGAGAAAAGGCAACCGCTTATTTAAAAATCGCCGATGGATGCAATCATCACTGCACCTTTTGCGCTATTCCCGATATCAAAGGACGCCAGAGAAGCCGCACGCCTGAAAGTCTCTTGCCGGAGGCCGCCGCTCTGGCCCGCCGGGGAGTGCGGGAACTTATCCTGACAGCTCAGGATACCACTTCCTACGGAGCCGATCTGCCGGGCCCGCTTTCTCTGCCGGAGCTGTTGCACAGGCTTCTTGACGTTGAAGAGTTCGAGTGGCTGCGGCTTCTTTATCTCTATCCCGGCCGGATCGATGACCGGCTCCTGGAACTGATCGGGTCCGAGGTCCGAATCTGCAACTACCTGGATATCCCGCTGCAGCACATCTCGGATCCTATTCTCAAGAGGATGGGCCGGCCGCAGCGGCAGAAGGAGATACTATCACTGCTCGAACGGTTGAGGCGTTCCCTGCCGGGAGTGGTATTGCGCTCCACCTTTATTGTGGGATTCCCGGGGGAAACGGAAGCAATGTTCCGGGAGTTGCTGGATTTTATGGAAGAGATCCGCTTCGATCGGGCCGGAGCTTTTATCTATTCCAGGGAAGAGGGAACTGTTGCGGCGGGATTTGCTCCCGCTGTTCCGGAAAAGGTGGCCCGGGAGCGGCTGGACCGGCTTATGCTGCTTCAGCAGGAAATATCCCTTGGGAACAACGAGAAACGCATCGGGCAGATGGATACCATACTGATAGAAGGATATGATCAGGAAAGCGGCCGCTCCTTCGGCCGCAGCCAGGGGGATGCTCCGGAAATCGATCAACTTGTGTGGGTGGAGGGTCGCCTGCCTCCAGGTAAATTTTACCAGGTGCGCTACGATTCCTGTTCACCGTATGATCTTGTGGGCCGGATAACAAATGGGGATGACAAGCATAGAACCCTTTTACATGAATTGGCAAAGACGGGAGGGATACCACAATGAAAAGACTCCATTTACCGGGATTCGGCCTGATCTTTTTACTCTTCAGCTGCCGAATAGTTTTGGCTCAGCTTCCTGAGAGTGTGGATACACGAAAGGGCCCCATTCCCAATTATTTCCTGAATGTATCCAGCTTTCTGGAAGCGGATTCCTCCTCTACTGTCGTGGAGATTCAGAGCAAAATTGATTATGATCAGCTGCAGTTTATCTATCATGAACCTTTTTATGAAGCACGCTATGAAATTACCTTGGCCGTGCTTGACCAGGATAAGCAGCTCGTCACCGGTAAAACCATCCGCTGCAGGGTACGGGTCGTCAATTTTGAAAAGACCAATTCCACCACGGATTTCGATATACACACAGAGCGTATTCCGCTACAGCCGGGGGAGTATGTGGTGAATGCGAGCCTTTCCGACCTGGAAGTGGGCCAGGAATCAAGAAATACCCTCGAAGTTGAGGTTCCGGACTATTTCTCCTTTCCATTTCATATAAGTTCTTTGCTTTTCAGTGAAGCAGCGCTGCCCGATTCTTTTCAATGGGGTGATATCACCTATAGTGTTTCCGGCATCCTCAATGCGGCGAATCGCCCGGAAGTCATTTTTGACGTCTATAACCGTGACAATGCTCAAGAGGTGCCGGTTCGTTTCCGTCTTTTAAATGAAAAAGATAAACAAGTCAGGAAACAGGAACGACATCTGAAGCTGGAGGGAGTTATCAATCATTTTCATTTTCCCTTGGATTTGAAGGACCTGCCCACCGGAATATATAAGGTTGAATTATCCCTGAATGAGAAGAGTGCCAAGGTGCGGCGTTTCCGGTCCTTTAAACTGCATTTTCCCGGCATGCCGGTTTTTTCCTCGGGACTGGATGAATCCGTCGAACAGCTGCGGTATATCGCCAGTACGGAAGAATATAAAACGATGAAAAAGGCCCCGGAAGAGAAGAAGTGGGAGCTTTTCCAAGAATTCTGGCGGGTCCGGGATCCCACCCCGACAACCCAAAACAATGAAATTATGGAAGAGTACTACCGCCGGGCCGCCTACGTTAACAAGGTATTCGGTAAATTTACCCGCGGCTGGATAACAGACCGGGGCCGCGTCTACATGATTCTGGGACCGCCGGACGAGGTGGATCGTCACCCCTTCGAACCGGATGAAGATCCGTATGAGGTCTGGTACTATAACCGGGTGAACCGCCAGTTCCTTTTCGTGGATGAACAGGGATTCGGCGAGTACCATCTTATCACCCCGCACTATGATATCATGCAGGGCAGGGATTAAATTATGGCGGAGCTGCAGCTTGGATTTTTCGCTTCGGGAAGAGGCAGCAATGTGGCCGCTATCCTCAAAGCAATTGAGGAGGGAAGATTAAACGCCGGCCCCAGACTTATTATCAGCAATAATCCCGAAGCCGGTGTGCTGGACCTGGCCCGGGAAAAAGGGGTGCCGGCCCAGGTGGTCTGTCGTCCGGATTTTCCCGACCGTAATGATTTTGTTCAGGCCTTGTCCGTTACCCTTAAGAATCATGGGGTTGATTTCATTGTCCTGGCCGGATACATGAAGAAGGTGCCGCAGGAAATAATCCGGGAATATACAGGCCGCATGACCAATATCCATCCGGGGCTCCTGCCTGCCTTCGGCGGCAGAGGGATGTACGGCCATCATGTCCATCAGGCTGTTCTGGAACATGGCTGTAAAGTGTCCGGCGTTACCGTTCACCTGGTCGATGAGATATATGACCATGGCCCCATTCTGGCCCAGCGCTGTGTGCCGGTTGAACCGGACGATACTTCAGAAGCGCTGGCAGCCAGAGTGCTGCAGGTCGAGCATGCGCTCTATTGGGAGGTGCTGCAGGCCTTCGCTGAGGAGAGAGTAATGTTGCGGGACTTCCTGGCACAGATTCGTTAGTCGGAAAAGCCAAGAAAAAATCAGAATGATTGTTGAGATATAAGATTTATAAAGAACCCAAAGGAAAGGATGATACTGTGAACGTACGGCGGGCACTTCTCAGTGTTTCGGACAAGGAAGGTATTGTTGATCTGGCCCGGGGGCTGGAAAAACTGGGGATTGAAATAATTTCCACCGGAGGCACGGCACGGGAAATCAAAAATGGAGGCATCCAGGTTACGGAAATCAGTGACGTCACCGGTTTTCCGGAAATGATGGACGGCCGGGTCAAGACCCTGCACCCCAAGATCCACGGAGGAATTCTGGGGCGGCGGGAGCTTCCGGATCATGTTAAAGAAGCGAAAGACTTGGGAGTACAGTGGCTCGATCTGGTTGCCGTCAATCTCTATCCCTTCGAAGAGACCGTTGCCAGGGAAGGCGCAACGCTGGAAGAGATCATCGAGAACATAGACATAGGCGGACCGACCCTGCTGCGCAGCAGTGCCAAAAACTATCGTTCTGTCATTGTCCTCTCCGATCCTGCCGATTATGAGGCGGTCCTTTCCCGTCTCAAGGAAAAAGGAGATATTGATATCCAGGAACGTCAGCAGCTGGCATTGAAGGCTTTCCGGCGCACTGCCGCCTATGACAAAGCTATCCGGGAGTATCTTTCCCGGCGTTTCGCAGATGAAGAGACGAGGAGCTTCAGCTTCTCAGAGGGACAGCCGTTACGGTACGGGGAGAACAGCCACCAGACGGCGGTTTTCTTCCGCGATCCCGCCGTGAGTGAACCGTCGGTTGCGGGAGCGCATCTGCTGCAGGGCAAGGCCATGTCCTTTAATAATTATATCGATGCTGATGCGGCTCTGGAGGTGGTAAAAGAGGTAAGTGATAACGCGGCCGTGGCGGTCATCAAACATACCAACCCCTGTGGATTCGCCACAGGGGAGAGCGCGGCAGAGGCTCTGGAGAAGGCCTGGGCGGGAGATCCCATCTCGGCTTTCGGATCGGTAATTGCCTCTAATTTGTCGGTAACCCGGGAATTCGCCGAATTTCTTCGGGGCAATACGGTCGATCATATTGGCTATGTCATCGAGGGGGGGCGGCTTATTCCTCAAAAGCTGCCCAATAAGTTTGTGGAGGTTATCGTGGCACCCGGTTTCGAACCGGATGCCCTGGAAATTTTAGGCCGGGCAAAAAATCTGCGTCTACTCGAATCCGGACCTCTGAATGCGTTTCAAAGGAGCGAGCCCACGACTTTTCGCAAGATAACCGGAGGTCTTCTTGAGATGAGTCGGGATGTTCGTTTAGTAGAGTCCTTTCAGGTGGTAACGGATCGTTCTTTTTCCCAAGAAAAAGAAGGATTGGCGCTTTTTTCTTTCCTGGCCTGTAAACACACCAAGTCAAATGCTATTGTGCTGTGCAGGGAGTATCGTCCGGGCTTCTACCAGGTCATGGGAATGGGGGCGGGTCAGCCTAACCGGGTTGACTCCCTGCGCAAGCTGGCGGTGACCAAGGCTCAGGAAAATATAAAAATAGAGTATGATGCGTCGAAACAATCTGTCCCCTTCGAAAAATACCTGAAAAAAGAAATGGCGGAGATGGTTCTTGCTTCTGACGCTTTTTTCCCTTTCGACGATACGGTAAGGGCGGCGGCGGAATTTGGTATTCGTTACATCATCCAGCCGGGCGGGTCAAAGCGTGACGGAGATTCCATTGCGGCTTGTAACGAATTGGGAATAGCCATGGCCTTCACGGGTCTGCGTCACTTCCGCCACTGATACAATAGCTAAAAATCGTCCGGGGAACAGTGGCTCCTTGGACTGTAGCGTAGATATTTACTTCAGAAGGAGAAATGAGAATGCATCCTGTACTATTTAAAATCGGCCCCCTTGAAATTCATGCCTACGGCCTTATGCTGGCCTTGTCATTCCTGTTAGGCATTTATCTAGCCATGCGGAGAGGTGATAAACGCGGCATCGATCGCAACATCATTATGGATCTCTCCCTCTTTGTGGTAATTGCCGCCATTTTCGGCTCCCGCTTTCTCTATGTGATCACCCACGTGGAGGAATTCCGGGGCCGCTGGCTGGATTCGGTGAATCCCATCCAGAGTACCGGTCAGATTGGCATCGCCGGGCTTTCCATGCTGGGTGGAGTCGTCCTGGCTCTTCTGGTGATAATTATCTTTTGCTGGATTAAGAAAGTTTCCCTCATCAAGCTGGGAGACATTATGGCGCCTTCGTTCGCCCTGGGAATTTTCCTCACCCGCATCGGCTGCTTTTTAAACGGCTGCTGTTTCGGGAAGGCCTGCAGCCTGCCCTGGGCGGTGCACTTCCCCCCTCTCAGTCCTGCCGGAATCGTACAACATGGTCAGGCGATCCATCCGACTCAGATTTACTCGTCTCTCTACGGACTGCTTATTCTGGCAATTCTCCTGTTCGTCGAACGGAAGAGGGCCTTCGATGGGTCCACCATGGCTCTCTTTTTTATCCTCTACGGGCTGGCCCGGTTTCTGATAGATTTCGTGCGTTACTATGAAGAGTCGGTGGTATTCCCCTTTTTAGGCATGATATTCACCATAAATCAGGCAATCTCTTTCCTGATGATATTGGTCGGCCTGGGCCTCTTTATCGGGTTATCTCGGCGCGCACGTAAAAAATCTTGATATTGTGCAAGTTTTTTAATAAATTATGATAATTAAACCTTAAAGACTAAGGTGAGGAAGAGGATATGAAACGGCAGATAAAAAAGACGGCACCAATTCTCAGCCTGCTCGTACTGGTGTTTATTTGGACGCTGGTATCAGGGTGCGGCGGTTCTAATCAGGGCATTCGCGGTGAAGAACCGGCCGGCAATGTGGAAGATATCGACGCCCTTTTGGGTTTGACGGACGATACTCCCAAAGAGAAGAAGACCGACGAGATTGCCGACGATGATGTCCTCAAGCTTCTGGGCGTGAAAGAAGAGGCTCCTGTCTCCGGGACAGAGAAGGTCGCGGAGCAGAATCAGGCTGGTCAGCAAAGGGTCTCCCAGGCAGACACGAAACAGAAGGAAGAGTCGGTTTCGCAGCCGGAAGAGAAACCTCCCGTAAAAGAGGCACCGAGGACCACTCTCTCCTTCCAAGAACGCTATCAGGAGGCCAGACAGTTATATCTTGGGAAAAAATATCGGGATGCCATCCAAAAGTTCCAGGCTTTACTCGATGAAAACATGAGACACTCCTTGTCAGATAATTGTCAATATTGGATCGGTGAGAGTTACTGGGGACTGGGTGATTATCAGCAGGCGGCCATAGCGTTTGAAAAGGTCTTCACTTTTCAGAATTCCAATAAAGATCCGGATGCGCAGCTGAAGCTGGGGTTATG
>CAZUMH010000108.1:0-10355 GCA_964621645.1 uncultured bacterium | reverse complement strand
GGGCTCCTCCACCAGTGAGGCGGCTGGAAAGATCTTTCGTATGATAGGCATCCTGTCAAGAAAATCCTTTAAATGGAAAAGAATGTTTTGTATATTCATTTTATTCATGAATGGAACAGTAAAATCATTCCAACTAAGAAACATATCAAAGTATAGAGGGAGGAATTACCATGAGATCGAAAAAACAGCTCACTCTTTTGTGTGTTTTGCTGACTGTCCTTTTACTGGTTGGTGTCCAGACGATCCAGGCTCAGTATTTATCGTACGGTCCGGATAAGTGTACCGTCGTCATCGCCGGTAAAAAAGCCACAACCGATGGTTCGGTAATCACCACCCATACCTGTGACTGCGGACTCTGTGACTGGACCTGGCGCTACGTGAAAGCGGAGGATCATAAAGAAGGTGAAATGCGGCGCATTTACTGGATCGATCAGTTCGGAACAAAACCTCCGGAGCAGGGATTGAAATGGGCAACCGTGGACCAGAATTACTCCGGTGTTTCAATACCACAGCCGGCACATACATTTGGGTATATGCACGGCGCGTTCGGGTATATGAACGACAATCAGGTGGCCTTAGGGGAATCCACCATCGGCTGCCGCCGGGAGATGCTCAACAACACTCCCACGGCCAAATTCGACGTCACCATGCTGACACTTTTGATGATGGAGCGGGCCACCAGCGCCAGGCAGGCCATCAAGTTCATGGGTGAAATAGTCGAGAAATACGGGTACGGCCATACCGACACCGGTGAGATGCTGGCCATAGCGGATCCCAACGAAGTCTGGATTTTCGAAGTGATGCCGGTTGGGCCGCTCTGGGCTCCCGAGACGGGAACCCCCGGAGCCCTCTGGTGCGCCCAGCGAGTACCCGATGATCATGTGAGTGTATGCCCCAACGAGTCCCGCATCGGTGAGATCGATCTGGACAATGAGAACTATTTCATGGCTTCACCCAATGTAAAATCCTACGCCGTTGAACACGGCTACTGGGATCCGAACAGCGGAGAACCCTTCAGCTGGAAAAAAGCCTATTCTCCCACAGAGGGAAGCGCCGCCAGTACCAACGGGTATCACGGACGGCTCTGGAGGTTCTTCGATCTGGTCGCGCCGTCCAAGAAATATAGCGCTGACACCCCCAATATGGAGCTGCCGTTCTCGGTGAAACCGGACAAGAAAGTGTCGGTATCCGATGTCATTCACATTCTCAAGGACAAGTACGAAGGGACTCCTTTCTACACGGCCCGCGGCCTGCAGGGCGGCGCCTATGAGAATCCCAACCGGTTGCCATATGGATTCACCTACAAGGGTAAAAAGTATAATCTGGGCCGCGCCATCGGCGTGAACCGGGCCGAGTATGTTACCATAACCCAATGCCGCGACTGGCTCCCCAATCCAGTCGGCGGTATCGTCTGGCTCGGCTTCGGGGCCCAGGACACTCACGCCATGATGCCTTTCTACATCGGAGTGACCAGCATCCCGAAGTCATTCCAGGTAGGGGACCACTGGCAATTTAACCGCGAGTCCGCCCGCTGGGCCTTTGACTATGTGGATTTCCACACCCAGGTGGTATACAGCCATGCTATCAAGGAAGTTCGGGAAATGCAAAAGAAGTGGGAAGGCGGAGCCATTGCCCGGACTCTGGAAATAGACGAAAAAGCGAAAAAACTCTACAAGGAAGATCCGGCTAAAGCACGGGAATTCCTCACCGATTACTGCACTAACAATGCAAACCTGGTCGTTAATGCCTGGTGGGAACTGGGTGACCGGCTCCTGGTCGAGTATAATCACCTTTGGCACTACAATATCGAAGATCGCGGCAGAGAGGCATTGACATATCCGGACTGGTGGCTGGAGGAATTGATCCGCTACAACAATCTTAAACCGGTAGAAGAGAAATAACAATTCGATTTTAAGAGAGGTCAATCATGAAATATATAAAGGGGATAATAGCACTCCTGACGTTACTACTGGTGGTTTTTCCGGTATTTGCTCAGGAGGACATACCCACGGCACAGTATCCGGTACTGACAACGTCAGCAGGCCAGAGTGCCGATATCAACACCGTAAATATCATTCTTGATCAGGCGGGAGTAACGTACGACTACTGTGATGTGCCTACAGTAGAAATGGTCAAAAAAGGATCAGGTCTTGGCGGCGCCAAATCGGGTACGGGCTTCCATGTGGAGCTGAAGACCGATAATAAAGCCTATCCAACAGGAACCGCCTACAAAACCGTCATTTTTGCTATAGGAGCCAGCCTCAAGGGTATGGGGGCTTCCGGTCTTACCGTCAGGGATGAGGAAAAAAGGCTTGAAGATATCATAAAGTATTGTAAAAAAGAACATATATTCATCATCGCGGTCCATTCCGGCGGCAGTTCCAAGCGGGGAGCGGCGGGAAGCGACAATGAGCGTATGATCGACACCGTGGCACCGTATGCCGATCTGCTGATCGTGGTCAAGGACAGCAACAAGGACGGACGCTTCACCGACATCGCCAGAACAAACAACATCACCCTGGAGGAACTGCCCCACGCGCTGGCAATTGTCAACTTGATGAAGCAGGTTTTCAGCCCCAAAGCGGACTGATGCCATGATTGTCCATATCGTTGTCATCCTGTTGATCATGGCCGCGGCCTACACGGTCGCTCACCTGAAGAAACTCAGCGTCGAGCTCTGCATGCTGGCCAGCGCGGCGGCCGGGGGCGTGGTTGGAGCGTTCTTTTTTACTCCACCGCTGGCGACCTTGCCGCGCCATCTTATCGAGGGAGCCTTCACCTACCTTGATGTGATGCTCGTTTTTGTCACGGCCACTATCTTCATAGAAATCATGGCCACTTCCGGATCGGTGAACCTGGTGGTGCGGGGTATCGTCAGAGCCTTCCACGCGAAACGTCTGGTCGCGCTCTTCTTTCTGATGATAGTCATCCTCATTCCCGGCGCTCTTACCGGAGCCGGCAGCGTGTCGGTGCTTACGGTGGGAGCTCCCTGCGTCATGGCGCTGGGTCACCTGGGGGTTTCAAAACGACGCAGCGCCGCCATCCTTTTTATCGTGGCCGGATTGAGCGCAGCCGCGCCTCCGGTCAATATCTGGGCCATGATCGTCACGGCGGGCACGGCGATTCCCTATGTCGGCTTCGAACTGCCGCTGGGTTTGCCGGTATTGCTCCTGGGGATATTCACTATGCTCACTCTGGGTCTGAAGCAGGAAAGGAAGGTTTCCCTGGAGGAAGCCCTCTCCCAGATGCCTGCCATCCCGGCGGGGATGAGCTGGTGGCGGGTGGTTCTGCCGTTCGGCGTCTTTTTCGGACTCATCGCTGTCTCCAGGCTGCTTCCCTTTTCCATACCAATTCTGGGATTGCCTCTGGAGTTTTCTTTGGCAGCCCTGGCCGCCCTCATCGTCAGCCCGGTGAAGGTGCCATTTCTTTCCCTGTCCAGGGACACGGTCAAGAGGCTGACACCACTTCTGGCCACCATGGGAGCGGTGGGAGCGCTGCAGCAGGTAATGACCGCTACCGGAGTCAAAGGACTCATTTCATACGCGGTGATCAGCTGTCCCCTCATTCTGCTCTACCTGTTGCTGGTCTTTATCATTCCGGTATCGGAGGGTGTCCTGACCTACGGCGGCGCCGCTATTATCGGCATCCCCCTGGTCTGGTTCCTCGATTCGGTGGGACTGCACGCCACCGTCGTCATCGCCGGGCTCAGCCTGCTCTGGCCCCTGGGTGATGGCCTGCCGCCCACGGCACTCATCGGCCGTCTCACCGTCATGGTATCGGAGTACAAGGATTCCTACTGGTCTTTTCTGCGAGCCACCTGGCTGCCATGGATCGTCATTACCGTTACCGGAATACTCATGGTCATTTTCAGCTCCCGGCTCGAATTTCTGGTTAATTGGAGCATGTAGAAAGGGAAGAGGAACGATACCATCCATAGGGTAAATCCGGTCGAGGAGCACGGTATGTTAATTATCATGATTCTTTATTATCTGATCACCGCTTTCGTGGCGGCTATGGTAATCTGGAACTTCATCCGAGAGAAGGAGAATGTCCAGAAAATGATCCTCTATCTGATCGTTCTGGTACCGCTCCTGTTACGAATCTTTAGAATACGCTGAGGACAGAGTGTCCATGAAAAAGATTACCGTACAAAAGACGGCGGCCGCGCTTATTGCGGCGGCCATGACAATTATCGCGGGCGTTCAGTTTTACGCACACCGGCATTACCTCATGCCGATCGTGGCGGGGGAGGGTGTGACCCGGGTGGGAATGCTCAGCGATTATCTGCCCTCCCTGAAAGGCACGGCCGCGGACACCCACGTCTTCTATCTGGATGGTCCGGAACCGGGCGGGACGGCTCTTGTCATCGCCAATACTCATTCCAACGAACCGGCGGCCCTGCTTTCGGCTCTGGTTTTAGTGGAAAACTGCCGGGTACGCAAGGGAAGTCTCATTATCATCCCCCAGTTCAACAACAGCGGCAGCCGTAACACCAAACCGGGAGACGGCTATCCACTCTTCTTTACCATCCCGACAAATTGGGGAAACATGAAATTCAGGATGGGCAACCGTAACGCCGCCCCCCTGGATCAGTGGCCCGATCCGGATGTCTATGTTCACTATCCGGACCGCAAGCTCTTCTCCTATCTGGATGTGCGCAACACCAACCGTACCTGGCCGGGACGGGCCAAGGGCCCCCTGATGGAACGGGTGACATTTGCCACCATGGAACTCATCCGCAAACTCAATGTGGATGTGGCCATCGACCTGCACGGAGCCGAAACCATGTTTCCGGTGACCAACTGTATTGTGGCTCCGGAGAAATCCATGTGGATCGCTACCATGGCCTCGCTCACGGCTCAGGCGAAAGACGGGTTCGAGAATCACGTTGAGCCGTCTCCCCAGAATTTCCGCGGTCTCTCTCACCGGGAGATCGGCGATTTTTCCGAGGCCAAACCCTTTCTGCTGGAGGCGCCCATCCCCTTCCTGGATCAGCCCACAGGTCCCAAGACGGTCGATTTTCTCCTCAACGGCAAGGATCCCTTTCTGCTCAGTCTGGCCAGGCAGAAGAAACTCTTCGTACCCTACGACAAAGAAGGGTGGCCCATCCGGAAACGGGTGGGTCAGCACTGCTCCATGATTGAGGAGATTCTGAACCAGCAAAGCGCGGTCGCGCCGGATAAGGCTATCATTATCGAAGGGGTGCCTGACTACCGGGAGCTGGTGGACAAGGGACTGGGATATTTCTATCACGATCCGGGTAAAATGGCGCCGGACAGGATCTATTATAACTAACGGATGATACGGGCAGCTCTCCTGACCGCGGTAATCAGGCTGGTGCCGGGCCAGGGGAGACGTCCATTGCCGGTTTGCGATTAATCCGGATATATTTCCCCGAATGTTGAGGCCATGCTGCTTCCCATCGCCTGCCTGACAGGATTCATTGTTTATCTCATCGTCGAGGCACTTCTTCTCGGCCGGCGGAGAAGATCCATCCCCCTCCGGGTCACGGTTACCGGTACCCGGGGCAAGAGCGGCACCGTGCGTCTCCTTGCCTCAATTTGCCGCCAGGGAGAGGAGAGGGTATTGAGCCGGATCACCGGGTCGGAAGCGCTTTTTCTCAATCCCGACGGGACGGAGCTGCCAATCCGAAGAGGGACCTTTCCTACCATCGTTGAACAGAAGCGGACCCTGAGGCTGGCGAGAGACGTACAGGCAAGGATACTCATTTCCGAGATCATGAGCATTCATCCGGAAAACCATCTGGCGGAATCCCAGCGTATACTGATGCCGAAGCTCGTTCTCATCACCAACATCAGGCCGGACCATACCGAGGCTCAGGGGAGGCTCAGGGAAGATGCGGCAAGGGTCTTTTGCCATGATATTCCCCGGAGGGCCGCGGTGGCCATTCCATCCGAAGAGATCCATCCTATTCTCGTCCATGACGTCGCGAGAAAAGACGGCCTCCTGCTGGAGGCACGCGCCGGGACGGCCGCGGCTGTGATGGGGAAGGAGTGGGTCGCGCGCTCTTCATTTTTTCCGGAAATACTGGACCTGGTCTGCACCGCGGCACGCTATATGGGATTTACCGACGAGACGATCCGCAGAGGACTGGGCCGTATCAGGCAGGATTCCCCCATCCGGATTCATGAACAGGACGGCAGGAAGGTATATCTGGTCGATGGGTTCGGCGCCAACGATCCCCTTTCCACCTCCCTGCTTCTGGAACGGATCCGGCGGAAGTTGGGCCGGGATCCGGTAGAAACGGTGGGGCTGCTGACGTTGAGGGCCGACCGGGCCGACCGCAGCCAGCAGTGGCTCGAGGCTCTTTCCGGAGAGATGGGGCATCGTTTCACGAAGGTATTTATCTGCGGGCCGGGATCCTCTGTTATACGACAGCGGCTGGCTGGAGCCTCATGTCCGGCGGCACGGGATGCGGAGGGGATCACCACGGAGATACTCGCCGGCTGCGCCGGGGAAACGCTTCTTCTGGGAATGGGAAATATGAAAGGAGCGGGGAGTCAATTGACCGCGTACTGGGAAAAAATCGGGGTTACCTATGCCCTATGAACTTACCTTTCTCGGCCTGGTCCTTTCTCTGATCTTCATCGGGATTTTCGGGATCTATCCCGGCGGTATCATCGTGCCCGGCTACCTCGTCCTCTTCATGGATCAGCCGCTGCGTCTGGCGGCCACGCTGGCGGTGGCCCTGGTCACCCTCGGGATATATAAACTGATCTCCCGCCGCCTTCTCCTCTTCGGGAGACGAAGATTCGTCTTCCTCCTGCTCCTGGCCGGCTGCCTGGTGCTGCTTTCCCACTGGCTGCTGCCACGTTTGGCCCCGGTGAGCCCGGAATACCGGGTCATCGGCTGGATCATCCCCGGGCTCATCGCCAACCATTTGGAGCGGCAGGGAGTGCTGCTCACCCTGCTGGCCCTGATAACGGTTACCGTGGCGACCTATTTTTTAGGATTTTTCTGGCAGGCGCTTTTTTAAGTATCCCGGATCGATTCCGGCCCGGAGACTGTTTATATTTAAGTTTTAAATCCGAGGGAGGTGACATCCTTTGCTGAGCAACGCTGAGAAGAGGGGAGCCTTCCGCTTTTACTTGACAGCGGCGATGCTGAGTCTTGTGTTTTTCGGCATTTCCCTGACCGCTCCTTTTCAACGAGGCCGGGGCGGGCCGGGCCCCGAGGAAATGACAGCCTTCCGGCTCATGCAGCAAGCTTTGCAGGAGGTGAGACGGGAAGCCCAATCCCGGGGCCTGACCGCCGATCCCGAGCAGGATCCCAACGAGACCTTTCTCATCGGTCCCCGGATTTCCGGCATCACCACCACTCTGGGGAATCCCGAGGCGAAACGCAGCACTACCAATCCCCGCTTCGCGGCTCTTTTGGTACGGCTGCTGAAAAAAGCGGGATTGGGACCGGGAGATCGGGTGGGAATCGGTTCCTCCGGCTCCTTTCCCGGCCTGATGATCGCCTCGGTCTGCGCCGCCCGCGCTCTGGGCGCCAGACCGGTGGTCATCCTCTCGCTGGGGTCATCCTCCTTCGGAGCCAGCAGGGAAGATTTCAATATGATCCATATTTACCGGATTCTGGAGAGAGCCGGCATCTTCCCGGATCCGCCCGCCGCTGTCTCCCTGGGCGGGAGTGATGACAGGGGGAAGGATTTCAGCGACGAGGCCCGGGTCCGGCTGGAACGGCAGCTGGTTCAATCAGGATTGCCCTTTATCCAGGAAAAAGATCTGAGTAAAAATGTGGAACTGCGGATGCAGATACTGCAGCCCGATTCCCTGGCCGCCTTTGTCAACTGCGGCGGCAGTTACGCCAATCTGGGATCAAGTTCACTGATCCTTACCGTGAAGCCGGGGCTGGTGCGGAAAAGCCGGATGCCGCCTCCCGGGGACCGGGGGATGGTGTTCGCGATGCTGGACAGGGGAGTGCCGGTCATCCACTTGCTGTTTATCAAGGGACTGGTCCAGCGTTACAATCTTTCCTGGGATCCGGTGCCGCTGCCCGACGAGCCCGGCGGCGGAGAGGAAGGAGTTACTCCGGTTGCGGCGGGATTGGCTGCTTTTTACCTGACTGCGCTGGGGATCCTGGTCTTCCTGATAAAAAAATCCTCCGCCGAACGTCCTCAGCCCTCTTTGTTGGGAGATTAAGGGGGGAGGGTATCGGAGATCTCCACCCCATGGTATTTAAAGAAGAGCACTGACAGATGAAGCCGAGCGGACCCGGTCGGAACCTTTAACCCTGACAGGGTCAAAAAAGGCATCGAATCCATCACCAGCTGGAGGAATTATGCATTCACCAGGCAGAGGAACAGGATCCCTTCATCTTTTCTGCTGTAGCATCATCATGCTTCTTACGGGCTTCATCTTCTCCTGCGGCGGCAGTGCCGGAGTGACCCGTTCTGCCAATCCTGAGAGTGAAGTAAGGATTGATGTCAGCAGGTTTGGGATTCAGCCGAATACCGGCGAAGATGCCGTCCCGGCAGTGCGGCTGGCTCTGGCCCGGGCCAGGGAAGAATCCGCAGCGGGGCGCAGGACCCGATTGATTTTTCCTCAGGGACGATACGACTTTTTCACCGACAAGAGTGAGAAGCGGGAGTATTTTGAATCCAACACCTACCTGAGAGACAGGCGCATCTGTGCCATCGTCATCGAAGGCGTATCCAATCTGGTGCTGGACGGACAAGGGAGTAATTTTATTTTTCACGGCCCCATGCAGCCCCTGACCATCGACAAAAGCAGCAATATCCGTCTGCAGAACTTCCGGGTGGACTGGGATGTCCCGCTCACCGCCCAAGCTCAGGTGGCCGCCGTCAGCGACAGCTGCATCGATATCCGTATCGCCGGGGAGTCCCCCTATATCATCAGGGAGGGAAAGATATTCTTTCAGGGGGAGAACTGGGAGAGTGGCTGGTGGGGAGTAATCGAATTCGCCAGGGATTCCCACATCATTCCCCAGGGTTCCGGAGATCAGTGCCTGGGCCGGAACTGGCGGCAGTACCGGGCCGAGGAACTGGAACCGGGATTGGTCCGCCTGCACCATGCTTTCACCCGCAGGCCGGCAGCAGGCAATTACCTGATCATGCGCCACAACCGGCGCGAGCACGCCGGCATGTTCTTTTTCCATAGTGACACCATCACCGTACGCGACGTCGATGTTTACCATACCGCGGGTCTTGGCCTGCTGGGTCAGTACAGCAGTAATCTGCGGTTCGAGAAGGTGCGGGTGATTCCCAACGCCCGGAAAAACCGCTATTTTTCCGGACACGACGACGGCATCCACTTGGCCAACTGCCGGGGGAAAGTGGTGATCCAGGATTGCGTCTTCGGCGGGTTGATGGACGATCCCATCAACGTGCACGGAACCTGTGTGCGGATTATTGAGATTCCGGCACCGGACCGGCTCATCTGCCGCTTCGTCCACGATATGAGTGTGGGCCAGCTCTGGGGCCGGACTGGGGAGACCGTCCGGTTCATCAAGGCCGCCAGCCTTAAATCGTTGGGCAGCGGCACGATCCGTTCCTGGAAAGCTCTGAGTGCGACGGATTTTGAAATTGCGTTCCGGAAAGCGATCCCAGCCGGATTGAATGTCGGGGACGCCCTGGAAAATCTCACCTGGACGCCGGAGGTGCTGATCAGCCGCTGCACCTTCAACAGCTGCCGGGCCCGGGGGGTGCTCCTCTCCACGCCGGGCAGATCGATCATCGAAAACAGCGTCTTCCGCTCCAGCGGCGCCGCCATTCTGATCGCGGGCGATGCCAATCAGTGGTACGAATCCGGCGGGGTGAGGGATGTCCTCATCCGCGACAATATCTTCGAATCACCCAGCCTCAGCTCCTGGTACCAGTTCGGGGAAGGGATCATCAGCATCTTCCCGGAGATCCCCGAACCCGATGCCGGGGCGCTCTTTCACCGCAATATCCGCATCGAACACAACATCTTCCTGGCCTTCGATTATCCGGTGCTCTACGCCCTTTCCACGGACAGCCTTGTGTTCCGGGATAATACGATTAGACGCAGTTACGACCGTGTCCCCTGGCACTGGAATAAAAATATGCTGAATTTCACGGCCTGCACCCATGTCCGGGTAGAGGGAACCCGGCTCATCGGTGATGTCCTGGGCCGGGACATCATGCTGAGGAACATGAGTCCGGGTGAACTCACCGTTGCACCCGGTCAGGGTCTGAGTGTGAGGGAAAAGGAGTAAATGTCCCCCTGACAAGAGCCTGACCCGGTATGCTTTAAGCCAGGAGGGAACCTAAGTGGAGTTGAAATATAAAACGTGCGACGCACCTTTGAGGTGCGTCGCACGTTGCTATCCCGTATCGATTGTCGGGATAG
>CAZUMH010000107.1:0-10414 GCA_964621645.1 uncultured bacterium | reverse complement strand
GCATCCCCCAACTGGCCAGCATCTCCTTAAGAACATGCTGGTTGGTATTGTTGTCGTCAACGACCAGAACCTTCAGCCCCTCCACGTTCGACAGCGCTTCACTGTCCGCAATAGCCGGGCATTGGGATTGCAGGGCAAACCTCGCCGTAAAATGAAAAGAACTGCCCGGCCTACCTTTACTCTTTTTCTCTTTCTCTGCCGGACTGTCAACCCAAATCCTGCCATTCATCATATCAACCAGCTTGCCGCAGATGCTCAAGCCCAGACCGGTGCCCCCATACTTTCTTGTGGTCGAACCATCAGCCTGACGGAAAGCCTCAAAGATCAACCCACGTTTCTCCTCAGAAACGCCGATACCACTGTCGATGACGCTGAATTGAAGCTCAATCTCGCCTTCCTTTCTGCTGATCTCTTTCACCAGTAGCTCAATCTCACCCTCTTCGGTGAACTTGACCGCGTTGGAAAGCAGATTGATAATTATCTGCTTGAGACGGCCGGGATCACCCACCAAAAAGTCGGGCACCTCAGGACGCACATGATCTATCAGCTCTATTCCCTTATCGGCCGCTTTGATCAGGAACGGCTGCAGCGCCTCGTGAAGCACTTCAGACAAAGCAAAATCGATCTGTTCAAACTCCAGATGCCCGGCCTCTATTTTGGAGAAATCAAGGATATCGTTTATGATTGTAAGGAGCGAATCGGCGCTGGATTTCACCGCATCAAGGTACTCCCGCTGCGGCTTTGTCAGATCCGTTTCCAGGACCAGATCGGTCATCCCAATAACACCGTTCATGGGAGTTCGAATCTCGTGGCTCATGTTTGCCAGAAATTCATTCTTGGTCCGCACCGCTTCCTCGGCCTTACACTTGGCCTGATTGAGTTCTTCCACCATTTCCAGCAGTTTGTCCGAAATCATCTCCTGGTCTTTCTTGGCTTCTTCCAGATCCTTCGCATATTTCCGAAGATCTTCTTCCGCCTGCTTCATCCTGGTGATATCAGTATACACAGCAATACCACCTTCCAGTTTACCGTCAATCACGATCGGAGAGGCGCCCACAACCACGTGGATCTTACTTCCGTCCTTGTGTCTCCTCACCGTCTCCACCGGAGTCAACTTCTGACCGCTGCGTACCTGTTCGGTATACACCCTGGCCTCTTTGCGATGATCTTCGGGTGCGACCAGATCATCGATAAACCTGCCCAGCACCTCATCACGGCAATAGCCGAACATCTGCTCAGCGCCTTTATTCCAGTCCAGCACCTCGTGGTGTTCGTTCACCGTGATTATGGCGTTAGGGGCGTGGGTCAGCACGGATTCCAGATATTTCTGTCGCTTTTCTATCTCCTTTTCCACCTGATTCAGCTTGGAAATATCGGAAAAAACGGCCACGGTGCCGGTAAACTCGCCATTTTCATAGAGGGGTGCTCCACTGATCAGCACCGGGATTCTTTTACCTTCTTTGGTGAGAAGTTCGGTTTCGTACCGGCTTGTCTCCCCCTTCTTACATTTTTTATCCTCTGCGTCAATTAACTTCAATTGATCCGTGGGGATAATGACTGTGTGTTTTTTTCCACTAAGTTCATTATTACTATACCCCAGCAGTTTCTCCGCCGCCTTGTTCAAATAGGTAAATTGATGATTAATATCTTGTACTACTATCCCTTCCGTCATATTGTTAATTATCATTTTATTGTATTCAGTCAGGCGATCAATCTGTTCTTCCGCTTTCAGTTGATTCGAGATGTCCCGAAAAGTAACCACCACAAAGGTCACTCTTCCCATTTCATCAACTACCGGTGCCGCCCTGAATTGAACAGGAATAAAACTGCCATTCTCTCTCTCAAGAAAGATCGTCTTCTTGCCGCTTGAGGCTATCCCTCTCTTAACAACCCGTTTTACTATACCTTTAGTGGGATTGCTCCCATTCTGCCGCCGGCAATTGCATATTTCGGACAGCTTACGATCCACCGCCTTATTTTCCTTAATGCCGATCAGGTCGGCGGCGACACTGTTGACGAAGACTACTCTTTCGCTGGTATCGGCCACAATGACTCCATCACCGATATTGTCAATTATGGTTTCCAGAAATCCCCGGCTCCGCTTTACCTCTCTCTCCAGTGCGGATCGTTGTAAAGCCATCTCAATGGCGTTTCTCAGTTCCCTGTTCTGGAACGGTTTCAGCAGAAAACCGAACTGGCCGCTTTCTTTGGCTTTTTGGAGAGTTATTTCATCTGCGTTGGCTGTAATATATATTACCGGGATATCATTAATAGCTCGTATTCTGGCGGCTGTCTCAATTCCGTCAAGCTCTCCGTTGAGGAAGATGTCCATGAGACAAATGTCCGGCGAGACTTCTCTGATCAACTCCAAAGCCTCTTCTCCGCTGGAACAAACTCCTATAACTTCGTAACCGACTGATTCCAGAAAGTCCTTGATTCCCATCGCCACTATTTTCTCATCTTCCACGATTAAGACTTTTACGAAATCCATAATACCTCATCGTAAACTGGTACTTCGATTTTTTTCTGGTTCCGTCTTCTCACTATTAATCAGTATCGCATATCGTGTATATCAGCTTCCTCAATCCTGAAATTTTACCAGAATGCTCCGGTTTGATCGGAATCAAGAGACGGCAATCCCCCGCTTGCTGAGCCATCATTCCTGATTTTCCCGTCGAACCGCTGATATCCACACTGGCAGGCGCTACATTGCTCCAAATCTTTCCATTGCTGACAGTGATAATCAAGGCCGCTTGGTCTTGCCCTT
This sequence comes from uncultured bacterium, assembly GCA_964621645.1. GTDB lineage: Bacteria > Zhuqueibacterota > QNDG01 > QNDG01 > JAGLOF01 > CAZUMH01. Next base: position 7,647 of record CAZUMH010000107.1, on the reverse strand, counting down.
CTGAGTGTAAAGTAATGCGCTTTCCCGCCGGATCGGTGATCCAGCTCAATCGCGTTTCGATTACTCCGCTTGAATTTCCCCTGAAATCATCATTTCTGATTCGCAGAGAGGTCTGGTCCGCCTCGATTTTATTCTTATATACCACTCGAATCGTAACCACATGAGAATCTTTATGATCCCCTGGAGTCAAGGCATAGAGCGGAAACACGGCCAAGAGAAAAATCTGAAGATTTATTTTCCAGTGCCGAATCATGACTCCCTCAATTCATTTTCAGTCTTACTGGACCTTTTACTGTCGTGCATCTCAGTTTTCCAGACAAGGAGTGTAGTCTTCTTTTTTCTTGGACAATGCTTCCGCTAACACGGATCTGATCTTATCGATAGAGAAAGGTTTTGGTAAAACACTATCAACTTCTACATGAGCCAACCGGGCCTGTAATGATGTCAACCGTTCTCCCAAACCGCTTACCATGACAATTTTTTGCCGGGGTTTGCTCTTCCTCATCCTTTTGGCCAATTCCAATCCGTCCATACCCGGCATAAGCACATCCAAAAGGACGAGATCAAACACCTGCTCCTGGAATGCTGCCAGCGCCTCTTCACCGCTTCCCCTCGCCTCTGTTTTATAGCCGAGTTTCATCAGAATCCTTTCAAGCACGTTAAGAACGATCTGCTCATCATCAACAATTAGTACTTTCTTCATTGTCGTCACCTTTATCCTTCTCTTTTCTCTACTTCATCATGTTTTTTCAACACCGAATTCCTGACCAGACATTTTTCCCTCTTTCTTTATTCATATGTAATCTTTTTGAAACCCAGATCCGCTAAAACCTTCAGATTCTCCCTGTTTACCGCCTCAACGGCCCTGCGGTTTTCCTCGACTACTTCATCGTATACTTCACTGCGATATACCGAAATCTCTTTGGGAGCCGATATACCCACTTTGATGCTCCGGCCCTGCACCGACAATATAGTACAGCGAATATTTTCGCCGATCTGTATGCTCTCGCCTAATTTCCTCGTTAATACCAGCATTTTCATTAACCTCCTGTTTATTCATTAGGATAAGACTCATTTTTTACCAAGTGTCGCGCGGAATACTTGGAATCCGTTAATATTGTCTGACGGCCTTCTTTCGTTTCGGAATTAAGTAAAAACGGGGCCCTCAGGTCGGCGGTGACCTCTTCTGCTCTTTGACTCAGGCTGAGCATTATCATGACACGCTCAGCAGAATTCCCGTGTGAATTTCTTGGATTATAATCCTTCAGGATGGTTGAGGCCGGTATAAGAGGAAAGAGAATGTCCTTATCCTCAGCGGAGATAATCCAGGAAACAGGTAGATATTCCGGATTTTCCCACAGCAGGAATCGCTTGCACATTTCGAATCCTGGCAATCCTTCTGGGAAGATATATAGATCATCTTCCTCAAACTCAACGTTCCCCACAACAGTTTCAAGCATCATGCTTTTTCTCCCCTTTTGTTATTCCTAAAGTTCCTACAAAGATCGGTTCCTGCCAATCTTTCTGAAATTCATCATCCAAATGAATTTCGTTTTTACCTCCCTTTGAATCATCTTCAAAAAATCGCAAGCAGTCTTCGATATATGTAAGGGATTCACACAAACCGGCTGGCGCCTTCTCTCCCGCCTGATCCAAATGATCCGTAAGCATGTCAAGCATCTCCTTCAGTTCACTCAACCTTCTGGTGAAGCTTTCCCTAACCAGGTATAAGAGATTTAGAATCTGACGATCCCCGGTATGCACACGTCTTGAAGACTGCTGTACCGCCACCACCTTTCCTTCATTGCTTATCTGATATCCGGCAACTCCTCCCTTTTGATTATCATCCATACCTCTCTTGTTTATCACTGCCCTGAAAAACGTCTGATAAGCCTCTCCTTCGCACTTCACTGTGTCGTTTAACTGGGCAATTACTGCTTCCAGCTTGTCAATCTCATTATTGTCGATATTTTGAATAACCTTCGAACCAATCACCGCTGATCCTCTCTTTTCAACCGATACCCTCGTTTACTGCAAAATCCAATAAATTTTTATAGAAACATCTTTTCTGTATATCAATCATTTGATCTCACTGCTCCATATTACTGCCGATTATACCCAGATTGTGACAGAGAGCAAGAGCGCTTCCAGTCTGTCTGGAGAATATATCCATCAAACTGTTAAGCCTCGTACTATCCGCGGCGGTAATATCCCAGCAGTCTGTTTGAACCGCATCATTAATCACCTGAGCCAGGGTCGATATCAATCCCAGACTGGAGATAAGTTCAGACCAAACAGTGCTGTCGTGGCTGCAATGTACTGCTCGTCCCTTCTCATTCGGGTAATTAGAATTATTTGAGAGAATAGGTGTATTATTATTGTTTTTAACCCTGTTCACGGCTCTTTCCTTTTGGTATCTTTGTATCATTTCAATTTGCAGAAATCAAAATCCTGTCTTTTGTTATCATTATGTATCAATTTGCTTTTCTATGCTCATTCTTTAATGTGATGTAACTGTCTTTTAGAAAATAAAACTTATTCTTTTTAAATTATTCAATCCAGTAGTTCATGACTTGAATCGGGGATACAATTGAAGCAATTGTACTATAAACATTTCTGGATCTTCGTTTACTAATATTGTAATCCTTCCATAGGATCCCCCGCTTAGCCAGAGAATCTTTCTTCGTCATCTCTTCTTTTTTTACGCAAAGGATATGCCAATTTTTCATATTCTCAAACTAATAATGATTTTGTATAAGTGATTGTTTTTTAACAACTGTTTTCACTGGTAGATGATTATACCTAGAATAGTATTCCGCAATACCGGTGAGAGATTACCCGGGATACAGGGAATATCTATCTAAAAAGGGAAACATTCAAGCTTCTTTTTAAAAAGGGCTTCATTCTATTGAAAGTAAGATACCCTTAACAAAGGATGTAACATCGTTTCATCGAAAAAAATGTATTCTGCTGATTCAGGCGGGCAACAAGCCGACGATACCTGTGACCGCAGGGAACCACTGGGTGATTTCATGAGAAGAGAAAAAGAATCTAAAATCATATAATTGGCATTTTATTTGCACGTAATAACCTTAACAAATACAGGAAGTAATTGGATAAGAGGTTTTTTCAATGAAACAGAAGTATATACTTACTCTGGCGGAGGCAAGGAGCAACAAAGTCCACAGTCTGGTTTTCAGCGGCAGAGGACTCCTCTTTACTATATTTGCCGCCCTTTTTGTCATTTCACTGGCCCTCTATCCTCTTTTCCGCCTGACTGACGCCGCCGATACTAATTTTCATCTGGAGAAACTGAATAGTGAAAATAGTATTCTGCGCCGGAGCATGTCTGACATAAACTCCCGGATAGATAACATCAAAACTAATCTCCAGCGTCTGACCAGCCTTAACCAGCAAATCCAGTTGCTGGGCACGCCGATTACTCCAAAAAATGAGTACGGCGTTGGCGGGCCCTTCAGCGCCAGTATTTTAAATCTGTACAGTCAAGGCACCGGCACAGAGACAATGACGAAGCTCCTCTGTCTGGAATCTGATGTGACCTGGGTGGAAGACAACCTAAAATTGTTGGATAATACTCTCTCTCAGCGGATAGCGGAAATATCTCATTATCCTTCCATCAAGCCGGTACATGGCGGCTGGATCAGCAGCGGCTTTGGGAAACGGTTCGATCCCTTCACGGGGAAACAGGAAGATCATCCCGGTCTGGATATATCTCTGCCCATCGGATCTGACGTACACTCAACCGCGGACGGTATTGTGAGAGCCGTCAATAACACTGTGATCCTGAATAAAGGGTATGGAAAGTATATTATCATCGATCACGGATACGGATATGAAACTCTCTATGCCCACCTTTCCAAAATTCAGGTCAAAGAAGGAGACCGGATCAAACGCTGGGACATCATAGGTCTTTCAGGTAATACCGGCAAATCCACAGCGCCCCATCTCCATTACGGGGTCTATTTAAAAGGAGAAGCGCAAAATCCTGTTTCCTATATTCTCGATTGAATCTGCCTCGTTTTCTATTCATTGACTCAAACTCCCTGTCTTTTGCCAGACAGGGAGTTTTTATTGCGACGGGGAGGTTCGTTTCAATGGCAAAAATAATGTCCTCCCCCTTCAGGGGGGAGGACATCTTCATGAAAAACACCGTTTCGGCAAGGAGGAAGTTATAAGCCGACAGACTCATTCTTCTGCTTTCAAAACGGATGGAACAGCCGTTAACACTACATATCCGTGCTCCGGAAGATCGTTATACGGTTCATACAATTGAATCCATATTAAGCAGACGCTGCTCCGGACCTATTATAGCATTTACCTGCACCTTAAACCCATTGTCATTAACCAGTAATTCGCCTTCCGCGTATTTTCTGCCATTCACGAAGATATCCAATGGTCCCCCTGAAGACTTATGCAAATCGATAATACTTCCGGGACTCAGCTCCAGTAAATCTCGAAGACATAAACAGATTCGTCCAAGTTCAATAGAGACGTTGAGATCCACATCACCCACCGGCCTTGATCTTGTATTATTACGTTTTTCCAATCCGCCACGGACCGCATCGGTAAGATCGAACGAATCCCCTTCACTATTTTTCTCTTGGCGTTGATGGAACACCTCTTTACTTGTGTCCGCGGAATCAGTCACTTGCTTCTCTTTATCAGGCAATGCTCATATCCTTTTTGTCTTATACTTCTCTTCTTGTCAGCCCGAACCATCCCATCACTCTCTTGTGTTATGCAAGTGATATGCCAAGAAGTAATAGCATTTCTCTTAGTGGAGATAATCCTTGATAATATGCTGTTTATAATGGGATTATGAGACATGTGTAATATCCTATAATCTGTCATGGAACCGATAATATCCCTGTGACAGGGGATTTTTTCACTACTAACAGAGGAGATAATCCCTCGTGGAAGAATACTGACAAAGGAAGTCAAAAGTTCAATCCTGGTTTGCTGCAGGGAGAAGCTTAAAACGGATTTATCAGATACAGAAAAATTAAACCCGGCTCTTTTCTATTGAGCCGGGTTTAATTACGCGGCAAGTGCCATTATTACCATGTCAACTGATCACCTGATAATCCCTCAGCTTTGTGCGCAGGGTTTTTATGGTAACACCCAACTTTTTGGCGGTTTGTGTCTTGTTGTGATTCATCTTGCGGTAGGTATTTAGAATCAACCGCTTCTCAGCTTCGGCAATTGTCATATCTCCAGCAAATCCATCATCAGACTCCAGCAAATCCCGATGATCTTCCAGAAACATGAAATGTTCAGGCTTCAGCATCTCATCCCGGGTAAGCACAATGGCCGTCTCGATTGCGTTTTCCAGCTCTCGTACATTCCCAGGCCAATCATACTGTATGAGGAACTCCAAGGCCTTGTCTGAAAAAGTCAGGTTCTTGTTATATTTTTCGTTATACCTATTGAGAAAATGATTAAGGAAAAAGGGGATGTCATCACGCCTGGTTCGCAAGGGATTTAAAGTAATTGTCACGACATTGAGCCTGAAAAACAGATCCTTGCGAAATCGTTCCTTTTTGACTTCCTCCTTGAGATTACGATTTGTAGTAGTAATCACCCGCACATCCACCTGAATGCTCTTTCCGCTGCCTATTCGTTCAAATTCCTGGTACTGTAATGCACGCAGAAGCTTTGCCTGCACCTGCATTCCCAGTTCACCGATTTCATCCAGCAGAAGAGTACCGCCATTAGCCAGCTCGAATCTTCCCACACTTTTCTGTATGGCTCCGGTGAAAGCGCCCTTCTCATGTCCGAAGAGTTCACTCTCAAGCAATGTTTCGGGAAGAGCGGCACAATTCACTTTAATAAACGGCTTATTTTCCCTGGAGCTGGTACTATGTATCGCGTTAGCGACAACTTCCTTTCCCGTGCCTGTTTCTCCCATAATGAGCACCGTTGAAGGAGTCGGTCCCACCATCTCAATTAGATCACGTATTCTCTGAGCCTTTGCACTCTTGCCGATAATGTTGCTTGAAACCGAGGTCTTCTTCAGTTCCTGCTTGAGAAGTTTATTTTCGTCGACCAGCTTTTGATGTTCGAATACCCGGTCAATCACTATATTGAGCTCATCCAACTCCACCGGCTTTGTAATATAGTCAAAAGCTCCGCTCTTCATGGCCAGTACCGCAGTGGAGACGGAACCGTAGGCGGTGATGATAATAACCTCAGTGGCTTGATAATTTTTTTTAATTTCCCCCAACAGCTTCAACCCATCCATACCCTGCATTTTCAGGTCACTTACTACCAGATGAAATTTCTTTTTTTTCATCTCCTCAAGGGCAATCAAACCATCCGCCGCGCCCTCTACTTCACAGCCTTTCCTTTTTAAAACGTCTCCGATAAAACGACGCAGGATTGGATCATCCTCAACCACCAGAATGGACTTCTTATCCATTTTTCAGACTCCTTTTTTATCCTGGTATCGATATGGTTACTGTTGTGCCGATCCCCTTCTCACTCTCGACTTCAATGTCACCGCTATGAAGAGAAATAAAGTTACTGGCCAGCGCCAAACCCAGGCCCAATCCCTTCTCTCTGCTTGTGACAAAAGGTGTGAACGCTTCCTTTACTTCAATTTCATCCATGCCAATTCCAGTATCCCGAATACGGATGGAGAGATAATCTTTCTGTTGAACCTTCAGTGCCCGGCTTCTTTCTACTTCCAGTGAAATGCTTCCGCCATCTCGTTGCACGGCTTTTACGGCATTATCCAGCACAGCCAATATAGCTTGTTCCAGAAGAATTGGATCTGCGCGGATTATCCACGAATCCGGTATCACATGTATGTTTGTCTCAAAGAAAATCCGCTCCTGGCTGATATCCTCCTCCTGTTTAAGAATCTTGAGAATATCACTCATATATTCCTTGATATTTATTTGCTGAAAATAGGGCTTAACCGGTTTGGCAAACTGCTGAAATTTCACCACCATCAGATCCAGTCGGGAGATCGCGCGTTCAATCTGCTCTATCATCTCTATCCTTTCATCACCGTTGTCAAATGATTCACTAATAAGATCCGTGTATCCCTTTATGCCACCCAGAGGATTTCTCACTTCATGAGCCACTAATGACGCCATTTGATTCAAGGCCGCCTGGGTTTTCATCTGCTGCATCTGTTGTTCCAATTCCTTTACACGGCTCAGATTGCTGATAACCTCAACCGCGCCCAACACATCTCCGCTGCTCCCGGTTACCAGCGAAGTGCTGTAGCGGACAGGGCAAGTACCGCCTCCTTTGGTGGGTAATTGTTTTTCTTCCAGGTACAGAGCTTCACTGTGTTTCAATGTATGGATTGGAGTGAATCTTTCACTGACATGGGCGCCAAACAAAGAGCGATATTTCTTTCCAATCACTTCCCGGGCATTGTATCCGGTCAATACAACTGCGCTCTTGTTAAAAAGCACGATCTTTCCTCCGGTATCTATGACAATTACCCCGTCAGTCATGCTGTTCAGTATGGAATCGAAAAACCAGCGCAGCTGATTGACTTTAAAGAAATTCTCTTCCAGTTCGCGTTTCCTTCTGCTGATCTGCAGATTCAGCTTCTGTATGAGGTCCTTCAGCTCCTTATATCTGCTGTCCAAACCCGAGACAGTGGAAGTC
>CAZUMH010000106.1:0-10551 GCA_964621645.1 uncultured bacterium | reverse complement strand
GTTACCAGCGGAGGGATCGGTTTGGAAGGCTGAAAAAGCTGCTCGTACGTATCGGATGTAACACCATCATCCAACGAGACGATACCGATCTCCAGAATATCATCTTCACCGGGATCAAGACCGGTGGTCTCTGTATCGAACACCGTGCAGGCGTTGAGGGACAGCTCTCTCAGCAGGGGGGGCATATCACTCATGGTTAGCCTAAGTATAAGAAAAATTTAGAGAAAATCAAGCGGGACTTTATTAAAAATCGACAAAAATAAAAAAATACTTGACATGCTCTTATTACTATCGTATCTTTACTATAGTTATAGTAGATTAATGATACATATAGGAGAGAAAATGAAACAAGCAATCGTGTTGACACCGAGCGAACTTGAAATCATGGAAGCTATTTGGGAGCTTGGGGAATCGCCCTCGGTAAGAGAGGTGGTAGAGCATGCCTATCCTGCCGGGGAGAAAGCCTATACTACGGTTCAGACCGTCATGAATAAGCTGGTAAACAAAGGCGTCCTTGAATCTAAGAAAATCGGTCTGGTAAATTTCTATACTCCCCGGCATAGTCGCTCTCAGCTGGTAAGGGATGAAACTGCTCGTCTGATGGGACGTTTTTTCAATGGCTCCATTCCGGCTCTGGCCAACTATCTACTGGATCTTAATGATCTTGATCTTAAGGATATCGAGCAGATGAAACGGTTGCTTCAAGAAAAGGAAAACGAAATCCGGGAGGCCCACAATGGAACTGCTGGCTGATCTTGCAGGACGCTGGATCAATTACTTTTTTCCAGTGTTTATTCAAAACACGATTTTTCTACTCATAGTGCTCCTCCTGCTCGCTCACACCGGCTCTCTTCCGGCCCGATATCGCTATATCATCGCTTTAGCGGGATGCATCAAACTGCTGCTGCCGCCGTTTCTCACCCTGTCTTCTCTCCAACTGGGGGATATATCCGGATCCATTTCCCAGCTTACTGTGCCTGTAATCACATCGGTGATAGTCCCAGGAGCCGCCTCTTCATCACCTTCTCTGAGCCTTGGGATAATTCTCTTTTTCTGCTGGCTCGGTGCGGCGGGGATACTCCTCATCCTCCCCGTGATCTACACTGCGGTGCTCAAATTCAAATTACGGAAGGCTGTGCCACTGCCCGATTGCGGACTCATGCCACAGGGAATATCGCTGTATCAGTCCGACCGTATCTCAATTCCACTTACACTGGGTCCTTTTCCCCATAGAATTTATCTGCCTCCGGCCTGGGATTACTGGTCAGATGACTGTCGGCGGCATGTGCTGCGCCATGAACTGGCCCATATCAAACGCCACGACGGACTGGGCCGTCTGCTCCAGTTTCTTGTCTGTTCACTCTACTTCTTTCATCCCCTGGTCTGGCTCCTGAATCACTTGATAAACCGTCTGCGGGAAATGGCCTGCGACGACCTTTCCCTGGATCCCTCCCAGTCCTCGCCTCCTCTGCGGTATTCCCAAATTCTGCTGGAACTGGCTGAGACCGTAAAACTCGGCAAATGGCACTTCGATTCCCGCTCCTGTTTTTTGGGCAAAAAACGAGAACTAATAGGCCGCATCACCTATCAAATGGAGGGTAATAAAATGAATAGCAGAGGAAAAGGTATCGCCATACTCATACTGCTCCTTCCCTTATTTATTCTCCTGTCGTGGAACTGCAATTCGGACCAGATATCTCAATCAACTTCGGTTACTCCGGTTGCTCAGGATGTATCATTCGAAACATTCGATGAGATACCTGTTCCGGTGGGTGGATGGGAGGATCTCACTAACAATCTGCACTACCCGGAAATAGCCAAAAAGGCCGGTATCGAAGGCGAGGTCATCGTTGAACTCAAGATCGATGAAAAAGGACAGATTATAAGCGCCGAAGTTGTCAAGGGACTGCAGGCCTGCGACGAGGCCGCCCTGGAAGCCGTCCGGAAGACCCGCTGGATTCCCGCCAAGAAAAAAGGGAAACCAATCGGTGTCACTATGAAGATTCCGGTGGGATTTCACCTGACGGACAATAAAATGGAGAAGACCGGCGGTAAAGCTACTATCTCACAAAAGGAGACAAACCCTGAAAAAGCCGAAAGTGAGGATGTGCCATCTTTCACCCCATTTGACCAGAGACCTGAACCGGTCGGAGGATGGGTGGCACTGCAAAATAATGTCGTCTACCCGAAAACTGCCGTTGAAAAAGGCCTTGAGGGGGAAGTATTTGTGAATGCTCACCTCGGAAAGGACGGCAAGGTTCTGGGGGCGGTCATTGCCAAAGGAGTGGACGAATTAAATGACGCCGCTCTTGCCGCCGTCAAGAAAACCGGCTGGAAGCCGGCCCTGTATCAAGACCAGCCGGTTGAAGTCTGGGTTATGGTACGTGTCATCTTCACGGTATCTGAATAAGGTGCCACTTCCCTGTTCTGATTTGTAAAGGATATGAGGAGGATCCAGCCGCTGTTTACCGGATTCTCCTTTTTCCTCTGCGGGCAGGGGAACTTCTCATTATGTATGTATTTGCTTCAGCCAATTATCCCGGGCCAGAAGAGAGGCGCCCAGCGCCCCGCTGAGCTGGGGATTGCGAGTTATGTTGACGGACCGCTCCAGAGCGGATTCCAGAACCCCGCACATTCCGGATATCAAGGCCACCCCGCCCGTGAAAAAGACCGGCTCCTCCAGTGTGCGTCCGGCCATGGCCGCGATGCGGGACCCGATGGATTTCTGCACCCCGGCCACGATGCTTTCCCTTTCGGCACCGTCTGCCAAAAGACCGATGATTTCCGTTTCGGCAAACACAACACACATGCTGCTTATAGCGGCAGCCAGCCGGGCCCGTTCGGCAAAATCGCCCAGGTCGTCCACTTCGATATCGAGCCGCTTGCTGACAACCTCAAGAAAGCGTCCGGTACCGGCGGCACAGCGGTCGTTCATGACAAAATCCCGCACCTTACCGCGCTCATCCAGGCGGATGAGTTTACTGTCCTGTCCGCCGATATCGATGATTGTACGGACTGCGGGATGCTGTTGATGCACTCCCCGGGCGTGGCAGGTAATTTCTGTAATTGTTGTATGGGCGAATTCGAGCCTTTCCCGTCCATATCCAGTGGCGACGATATACTGGATATCGGCCTCATTCAAACTGTTCCGCGAAAGTGTCTCGATAAGCAAATCCTGCGCTATTTTCTCCAGATTGACACCCTGATCGGTCAGGTTCTGCGCAATAACCCGCTCTCTTTCGTCTATCAGAGCAAGCTTAACGGCTCGAGACCCGACGTCGATTCCTGCAAAGATCTTCATTATCTCCTTTCCTTTACCGTTGCCGTCAGGGCTGAGATGCGAGTGGCAAGTTGCGGCTTTGTAAAAGAGGGGACCGGTGAAGCGGTACGCTAACGATATCCCGTCCATCAGGCATGATCCATCCTGACGGGATAAACGGATCACTTCTCATATGACGGGATACACAGCTGCTCCTAGCGGTTCTGTATTGTCTCGAATAGTGCCTCTACCCGCAACGCAATACGAGCCGAATCAGAAGGGGAATAATCCGTCTCTATCTTCAAATAGGGCAGTTTCAGTTCCTTCTCGACAAAATCGTGGACCAGATAAGATTCAACATCGTATGTGATACAGGCTTGCCAGATGATCTCAATAATAGCCTGGGGACGGTAGCGGTCTACCAGCGCTCTCAGGGATTCAAGGCGCGCCTCATTCGCGGTCATCACCGAGCAGGGAAGATGAAAATATTTCTCCGCTATCGCTCTCAGCGGATCTCCGCTTCCTTCGGTGACGTCCTCCAGGACTGGTTTGATTCCGGTGCAGTTTTCCTGACACACGACCAGACCGCCGTTTGATTCGATAATATCCAGCACCCGTTCGGCCATATGCGGAAACGGCACTCCTGTAAGAAGTACACGGATTCTCTCGCCGGCCGGCGGATTGAGCCTGCGTCCGGGCAGTACTTCCAGCGCCTTTTCATATTGTTCCATATCGGCGGGGATACATGAGACCAGAGCCTTTAGATCCAAAAGCTCCCGCCCGCTGAGCGGTGGTTCCTCCTCCATCATTAGATCGGCCAGTTTCCGCTTCAGGGCCCGCTCCCTGTTCATCATTTTTATGGCTTCTTCAAGATCAGCATTCGATATAGTGACATTGAAACGGATTTCGAGTTCCCGCCGTAACATTTTCAGTTCTTCTAGCCAGTGTGCAAAAGCCTGATCCGTGTCTGGCTTCTGCGGCAATTCCAACACGATCATGGGGTGTTGTCTGTTCAGGAGTTCGTACATCTTCTTCTTGCCGTCGCAGGTAGTCTCTGCCACAAGCAAATCCGCTCTCTCAAGAAAGGGATTCATCCGCTTGACACTGTACCCATAGGTGGATTTGATGAGAGGGCAGAGATTGGCCGGCAGAGTTTCCTCAGCTGCGGGGATCATATTGGCGTCTCCCCCGCAGAGGCAGACCGGCATGGCTCCGGCGGCAAAGATGAGCTCTCTGGGTGTATATTCACACATAATCCCCACCAGTCCTCTGCCTTTCTCTTTTTCTTTTTTAACGTAATTCAGGTTTTTCGGTACCATGGAATGGAACCAGGCGAGCGGTTCCGGACTCGTTCCTGTATCCGCTGCAGAATCTCCGCTGCGTTCTGGAGGGTGAGAAGCCCCTGTCTGACTTTCTTTTACCGGCTTGCCGCTACCGCATTCACACATGTCTCCTCCACTTTTAACTGGTGACACCCTTCTGTGGGCTGGTTGCAATCAGGACCGACTCCTCGTTCTGATCACGTAAAACGGTTTTCTCTCGTCTTTTCCCCTCTCCATTCTCCTTGCGGTGTAATTGCCGGACATACACCGTGTGGATTTTTGCGAATCCTGCAGAACTCCTGTATATGACAGACCGTATCAAATCCAGATCTCGATTTCATTATCAACCGCTCTTATGCGGGAATTACCTCTCACCCGCTATCGGCTGAATATCTGGGAATATTAAAACCTGGAAGTCATCCCATTTTATTTTCTAGACTAGCGTCCGATCCGGATAAAAAATCCGGCAGCATCGGTTGATATCCCCTGCTGTCGGAAATATATTTTTGCCGTATTTATTTTCATCTGTACCATCTCCCGTTCCAGAACGGGAGATGAATTATTCAGATATCTCCCTTCCGAAGCAAGACCCGAGTGGAGCAGACCGCTCCACATCGTTTACACTCTCAGCGAGAGTAGATGTTTTCTCTGTACGAGGATAACGAATTCATGGTTACATCTTTTATACTGAATTTAATCATAATTTTCCCGGCGGGCGGCCTCACTCCTTGAGCCGCCGTTCATCGCCTTCCCTTATCGTAAATCCTGTACCGTCCAGGTAAGCAAGGAGCGGTACCGCGTATTTCCGGGTGGTTCCCAGGGCCTCCTTGAGATCGCTGACCGGAGAAGGGCCGTTTTTATGGATATAATCAGCAATGATCTTTTTGGCCTTTTCCACAGCGTTTGTGTGTATAAAGAGGCCTTCCTCGAGACGTACCAGCCGGCCCTGCTCGAACAGGTGTTGGATAATATCATCCACCGCTTTGCCGTGTTTCTCAATCAACTCCTTGGAGCGGGGCGGCTTCATGTGATCCGCCAAAAAAGCGCTTTCAACATCCTTACTCAATTCGGCCATCTCTCCCTGCAGTTCAATGGCCCTTCCCTTCAGTTTAATCCGGTCACCCTGAACCTCAATCTTCCCCTCTCCGGCCAATTTCTGGCAGACAATGTCGAAAAAGGCGCGGTCAACCGGCCGTTTCATCTGCGAACGTATTTCCGCTCCCGACATGGACAGACGCAGAGGATTCTTTTGAAAAAAGTCGTCCAGCATCTGCATAATTCTGCTTTTCAGAATATGCGTGGATTCATTTGCCAGCCAGCGTTTCTTACCGATGCGCTGTGCCCGGCCCTCCTCTTCCAGGCGGCCGAGATCATTTTCCACCGTTTCGATCCGCAAACCCAGAGCCTTGGCTGTCTCATCCGCGTTGATGGGGACAAAACCGCAGCGCAGGAGAAAATCCTGAACAATGACAGTGGATTCCCCCGAACGCAGGCCTTCCAGCCTGCTGATTAGGTCGGATTGGAATCTTTTATGCTTTTCCGCCCTCGGCTCGAGTATCGTTCCGCCGCCCAGCGTACGCACCGGTGAGTAGCTGCGTACCACGAAACGATCCCCTCTGTCCGCCGTCACCGGTCTCTCAAGGCGGAGCTGCACCAGTCCTTCTTCTCCGGGATCCAGCTTCTCTTGATCGAGCAGTATTATACGGGCCATAACTTCGCTGGTCCCCACATGCGCCCTGACCCTGGTTCGATTCTTCAGCTCCCTTCCCCAGCTTTTAAGGAGGGTAAAGCGGGCGTCCATACAATAGGTCGGCTTAAAAAATCCCGGTTCAGCCAGTACGTGACCACGGATAATCTCATCCTTGTCAGCATTCTGCAGGTTCACAGCTGTTCGGAATCCAATCGCGCTGGATTCAACCGACTGGTCATGCACCTGCAGCCCTCGCACCCGGTACGTTTTCTGTCCAGGGAGCAGCTCAACTCTGTCTTCAATCCTGATAGTTCCGGACAGGACGGTGCCGGCCACCACGGTGCCGAATCCTTTTATCGTAAACACCCGGTCGATGGGCATGCGAAACACGCCCGTGTCCCGCCGCTCCCGTACCTCGTCGGCTTTCTGCAGGACTGTTTCCTTGAGTAAGTCGATATTCATGCCGCTGATGCTGCTGACGGGAATGATAGGCGCAGTTTCAAGGACTGTTCCCGTAACCTGGCGGCGGATATCGCCGCTCACCAGGACCAGCCATTCCTGTTCCGCCAAATCGGCCTTGGTAAGAGCAATAATTCCGCCGGGTACATTGAGCAGATTGAGGATTTCCAGGTGTTCAACCGTCTGGGGCATGACCCCGTCATCCGCGGCCACTACCAGAAGGGCCAGATCCACCGTATTCACTCCCGCCACCATGGTCTTGACGAATTTTTCATGTCCCGGCACATCGATGATGGTGATGTCTTCTCCCAGAAAAGCGAAACCAAGATCGGTGGTCATCCCCCGTTCTTTTTCCTCTTTCAGACGGTCCGTATCCGTTCCGGTAAGGGCCTTGACAAGCTCTGTTTTACCGTGATCGATATGTCCGGCCATACCCAGAACAATATGTCGGCGACTGTTTTCAGTCATCCTTATTCCCGTCGCTTTTACTGATCAGATTTTCAACTGCGATTCGGATGAGGCTGAATTCATCCTTTCGTATGGTGCGGCAGTCCAGAAGAAAGACTTCTTCCTGAATCCTGCCCAGGACAGGAGGCTCACCCAAACGCAGGCAGGCGGCCAATTCCGCCGCTGATTTTCCCTCCACATGAAGGGCGATGCCCCAGGTGGGCAGTTTGTAGCCTGCCAGTGAACCGCTTCCGGCCTCTGACATATCCTGGATTATTTCAGCCGTCAGATGAGAATGATCGATGCGTCTCAGACCGCGTGCCAGGGCTGCAGCTCGCTTCTTCACCGCATCCAGCGGTTCGGTAAGCATTCGCAGAACCGGATGATCCAGCAACAGCCTTTCCTCGTCCAGAAAAAGGCGCAGGGTCGCTTCCAGCACGGCAAACGTCATCTTGTCACAGCGCAGAGCCCGTACCAGCTGATTCTTTTTCATCTGTTCCACCGGCTCTCTCTTCCCGACGATGATACCGCACTGGGGACCGCCCAGGAGCTTGTCTCCGCTGAAACAGACCACGTCTGCTCCGGATTTAATGGATTCCTGAGCCATCGGTTCTTTGGGAACGCCCCAGCGGCTGAGATCCACCAAGGCACCGCTGCCCAGATCATCCACGGCCAGGAGACCGTGCTTATGGGCCAGATCCGCCAGTTCGGCAATGCTCACCTGTTTTGTAAAACCGATGATGCGAAAGTTGCTTTGATGCACCTTGAGAAGCAGGGCCGTTTCTTCGGTGATGGCTCCGCTGTAATCCTTGAGGTGGGTCCGGTTGGAAGCGCCGACCTCTGCCAGTGTAGCGCCGCTGCGGCTCATGACGTCGGGGATGCGAAACGACCCCCCGATTTCGACCAGCTCCCCCCGTGAGACAATTACCTCTTTACCATCAGCCAGTGTGTTAAGGATCAGCATAGTGGCGGCCGCATTGTTGTTCACCACCAGAGCGGCCTCCGCTCCGGTAATGCGGCAGAGGAGCTTTTCCACGTGTTCATAGCGATCGCCTCGCTTCCCCGTGGCAAGATCCACCTGGAGAGCGCAGTAATGCTCCGTTGCTTCCCGCAGTGCTTCCCGGGCCTGGGCACAATACGGCGCTCGTCCCAGCCCGGTGTGCAGAACAATCCCGGCGCCATTCACTGCCCGGCGCAGGGACGGTCTCAAGGCTTTACGGCAGCGCCGCATTATCTCATCCGTCAGAGTGGACAGTTCCAACTGTTGTTGGCTGATTCTGTCGTTCTGGATATCCTGCCTCAATTCTTCCAGGCTCTCCCGGATCACATCCAGGATAATGGCACGGCTGTGATCTTTCAATAATGCGGCGATTGCTTCCTGCTGCAGCAGGGTGTCCACGCCCGGAAGTTTTTTCAACAAAGCGCCCGGATCATTATCCATTGCTAAACCTCCAGGTAGCTTCTACATGTTTACATACAGTGCACTTCAGACAGCGGATACATTCTCCCGAACCGGGATCATCCGACACGCGGATATCCATGGGACAGACCTTCCTGCATAGGTCACAATCCCGGCAGGATCCCCCATCTACTTTCATTTGCAGCAGACTTATCCTGTTGAAGAGAGAGTAGATCGCTCCCAACGGGCAGAATGTGCGGCAAAAGGGTCTCTTGTATAAAACGAACGCCGAAAGGAAGAAAACCAGTACGCCGATCTTAAGCCAGTAGTGAAACCCGATCATATCCGCGCTGATCACCGGATCGCCAAAAGTGGGATCCGCGGGATTCCACAGCACCCAGGGAATGCCGGCGATGATCGTGCCCCAGGGACAGAGACGGGAGAACCAGTGAGCTCCTGTCAGCATAGGCAGCAGGATGGCCAGAACCACAAGTGAAACGTATTTAAGCGGCAGCAGGGTACGAGGCAGAGAAAGCTTGGGCGCTTT
This sequence comes from uncultured bacterium, assembly GCA_964621645.1. Lineage (GTDB taxonomy): Bacteria > Zhuqueibacterota > QNDG01 > QNDG01 > JAGLOF01 > CAZUMH01. Next base: position 1,428 of record CAZUMH010000106.1, on the reverse strand, counting down.
TATCTTATAGATCAGATCCTGCAGCCAGCCAAAGGGGCAGAGCCAGCCGCAGGCGGCCCGCCCTACTACCATTCCTATGAGGCCCAGGTACCCCATCAGCAGGAAGGGAAGCTTGCGCATCACCGCAAAATGCTGCAGAATCCCGACAGGGCAGGATGATATGGCAAAGGGACAGGCGTGGCAGTTTAAAAAAGGAACACATCCGGATTTTATCGGACCGTCATAAACCGATTTGGTAATAATTGATTTATAATAACTGTTGGCGAGGATCAGGCCGACACCCACTACCGTATAACGGCGGATTCTGCGGTATAGGGCATATCGTTTTTGTGTTTCCATGCACTGCCTTCGTTTTCCATGACTATTACAAAAAGCCCCGTCCCGATGATAGGGCGTTACAAAACCTGTAGACTGGAATCACCCGATTCCGATACAGTCCAGTCACAAAGTGCCGCTTTCGATGCGGATCAGGACGTATTCGTAATTCAGTATGCCATAAATAATTAAAGAGAGGGAAAAAATTAATAGGATTATTTTCACTGCTTTTGTCTGAAACAATTTCATAGTTATGAACTCGATAATATTTCACCCGGATTGATAAGATACTATATCTTTCATTGAATCGCAAGCAGAAGAGTGCCGATAAAAAGGATACCTATATGGTAAGAAATGGAAGCCTGTTTACAGCAGAAACATGCTGCCGGCCCCTTAATGAATTGCCACCGTAATTCATGTGATATGTTTTATATAGCACCTTCTTCTCTTGTGCTGCCGCTTTGTAAAATATTTCCACTGAGCCTGAACCCGGTAGTTATTTTCCAGTTCGTAGTTCGTTTCGGCTTTGACAAATTTGTTGTTCACGACAATATTGATTATTTCCCTAAACATGATGGCGTTCACACCTTTACCCTGCAAGTCGGGACGTACACCGATAATGTACAAATCCAGTGTATCGTTATTCTTCATGGCCCGCAACAAGTGTATGAATCCAAAGGGAAACAGTTTTCCATTTGATTTCTGCAGAGCCCGGGAAAACGACGGCATAGTAATGCCGAACGCGGCGACTCTGTCGTTTTTATCGAGAATAATTGATACGTATTCAGGACGGATAAATCCAAAATACTGCTTTATATAGACATCGATTTGTTTCTCGGTCAGGGGGACAAATCCAAAAATGTTTTCATAGCTCGCGTTCAGCACAGTAAACATGTCTTTGGCATAAGGCAGCAGGTCTTTTCTTGTTGGTGTTTCCAGTATTTTCAGGTGATTTCGTTTCAATGCAATTTCAGCGATCCGTTCGATCTTCTCCGGAACCTCCCGCGGTGTCTGTATTTCAAACTCAATCCAGTCAATTTCCTTCCTGAATCCGTATTTCTCAAGATGCTGCGGGTAATAGACCGCCTGCGCAGGGAAACGCCCTTCGACATA
>CAZUMH010000105.1:0-10603 GCA_964621645.1 uncultured bacterium | reverse complement strand
ATCCTGACTCCTCTCCCAAAATCGCTTCACTGATCGTGATTTCCCGGGCTACTTCCGCCAGAAAGGCCGTCTCTCCATGAACCATCGTATCAAGCAGTGCCATTGCCTTGATACCGATCACCGGCTTGCCGCAAGCCCCCGCCTCAACTTGCGGCATGCCGAATCCTTCCAAACGGGAGGGCGCCGCGTAGATATCGCAGGCATTGATGAGATAGGGCATGAAATTACGCGAAACCACATTGGTCGTGTACACCACATTCTTTTCGATACCCAGATTAATGGCCAACCGCATTTCAGCCAGATTTTGGACTGTGGTACGTGGCTGTGGCCAGACTTTGCATACATACTTCCAGTCAGGTATTCGCGTATCAATCAAGGCCAGAGCCTGCATCACCTCCTGAGATCCTTTAGACGTCGCATCCCCGCCGACTGTCAGTATCATAATTTGATCAGGCGCGACACCCAGCGCCTCCCGGACGGTCGACACTTTGATATCATCTGCATCCAGGGGCGAGAAGGCCCGCGTGTCGCATCCTACGGGCAGAATTTCAATAATATCTTCCCTGATACCATCGCGTATATAGGTTTCCTTCACCCATGTGGACGTCACCAGGATCAGGGGCAGCTTATTAAGCACCTCGGAATAATTTGCGATATAGCCGTCTGCCACCAGCCACGGTACGGGCTGCACACCGTAACGCTGGGGATGAAGAATCAAATGCGGCGTATGCCCCCAATAACCGACACCCACCACGACATCCGGTTCAAACCAGCGGTAGTACCACTCCTTTTCCTGGGCGGACTCGAAATGGACTGCATGAGCATCAACGCCAATTTCTTTGAGGCCGTGAAACAGCAGGTCGCCCTGGGTAGCAAGTCCGCCGGGGGAAGGGGGGTAATCATACAGCACCAATATTTTCATAATATAATTCCTTTATTATGCAGCCATTTCTTCAGCACCGGGCGGGATTCAAAACACCAGAAAGCCTCAGTCCCGGGGGTCACCTTCGCCTCCCAGCTGTCCGGAGAAAATCCATAGACATCAGTTATTATCTCATACTTCCTGCGCCAAATCGATTCCGGCAGGTCCGTCTTTTTGTGAGCCCCGGCAGACGGGCGGGGAAAAAATTCTCCCCCTCCATCATCATAGGCGAACATCCATAGTATGTCCGCGCGGAGTATTCCTTTCAGCCAGAGATCGCATGCCGCCCTGGAAACCTCTTCATGCCGTCGATGCCTGGTATATTCCCCCTGCGGTCCATGGGTGACCACAAGATCATACCGTCCCTGGCCGAGCAGCTTCAGTAACGCGCAGTTGACCTCATCTTTTGCCAGGGGATGCTGTTGCGGTCCGTCGTCAATATCTGCCATCGATCCTTTCGCACCATACTCGTTCGCCATGCGGCGGAATTTTTCGGAACGGTCAGTATCTGAAGCCCGGCAAAGAGAAAAGATTTCCCAGTGCCAGCGCGGATGAAGCAGAATCGTTCCACCAGCCCATAACGTCTCATCATCAGGATGGGCGACGATAAGACAGGTTTTCCGGTATTTTACGTCTGCGTTTTCCATGCGAATTTCTTCAGTCATAATATTAAAGGACAATATACACAGAAATCAAGAAATAAATAGTAAAATATTTTCACCTTGTTATTTGGCAGAGTTGTTGTATATTGTCAGCCATACATCCAATCCTGCCTGGGCAGTAGTCGGGAGACGGCAATCCTCATCAAATCAGAAAGGGCACCAATGTCAGTCACCGTGAACAGAAAAACGATACGGTTTTATCCCAATCCGAAGCGGGTCATTACAAAACATTATATGCCGGGCAACGAGAAAAGGGCGTTGAGGATCATCAGTACTGTTCTCGCCATGAGGGAGGACGAATCCAGGGACATATTAAACCAGACACTCCGGAATTTCTCAACCCGGCACCGTAATATCACCCGTATTTTTGAAAAAAGTTTTGAGTGTGTCAGGTACTTGTTCTCCAAACTGGATCAGGATGCTGAATCATTGCCCATTGAAAAGAAACTGGTAATCGGTGCTTACTTCACCATGGAGTACTCCATCGAATCTGTAGCCTTTTTCAATCCTTCCATTGTGGAAGATCCCTATCAGGGGAATTTAAGCAAGGGACAGAAAAGAGTTATTCTCAGCTTCAGAGCAACGGGGGAAGGACATATTTCCTCCATCGCCTTCAGAAGTGGAATCATCGATGAGCATAACGACTGCACCTGCGTACCGCCGGGAGAACTGGTTGATGTCCCCGAAATTATCACCCGGCATACCTATGATAAAACCACATTCATGAATAAACTCGGTGAAATGAAGATTGACAAGGATGATGCCCTGCTGGTGATGGATCAGCTGGGAGAAACGTTCATCTATGGCGAACTTCTCGCCGCTGCCGCCAATGTCAAGAAAGAGGGGAATATCTCCCTCGCCCGGGAACAGACGATTCAAACCATTACCTGGCTCGCCACTTCCCACTATGAGGTTACGTTCTCTCTCGATACAGCTCTTTCAGAGCGGGTTCTTTTTCCCGTATCATACTCTGAGAGCAACGGCATCGAAGACGCCCGCTTCGTGCGATTTATCGATGATGACGGCAGTGTCACCTACTACGCGACATATACCGCCTACAACGGATATACGATTCTTCCGAAACTTATCGAGACCAAAGATTTCTATAATTTCAAAGTGATGCCCATCAACGGCGAATACGGACATAATAAAGGCCTCGCTCTCTTCCCACGAAAGATCAACGGTCAATATGCCATGCTTGCCAGAATTGACGGTGAGAATAATTATATCATGTTTGCTGATACAATCAGCCTCTGGAGGCAGGCAAAAAAAATAGAGGAACCCATATACCCATGGGAGCTCGTTCAGGTAGGCAACGCCGGATCGCCCATTGAAACAGAACAAGGATGGCTGGTGATTACCCATGGAGTCGGGCCCATGCGGACCTACTGCCTCAGTGCCATCCTTCTCGATCGGAAAGATCCGGGGAAACTCATCGGGAGGCTGAAAGAACCTCTGCTCACCACCACCGAAGAGGAACGTTCAGGGTATGTGCCTAATGTGGTGTATTCATGCGGCGCGATGATCAATAATGGTGAACTTATCCTGCCCTATGCCATGTCTGACTACGCGTCAACCTATGCAACAGTGCCGTTGGATGAGCTCATGCGGGAATTGCTGGCAGCATCTCCGAATAAAAGGCATACGGATCAAAAAAACAGAAGCTTCTCAATCCTCCTGGTAGAAGACGACCGGCGAGTACGAACCATCATCGAACGGTATCTTCTTCAAGAAGGGTATGGCATCCATCTTGCATCTGACGGCATTGATGCGCTCATGCGTATCGCCAGGAAACCATTTGATCTTATCATTTCCGACATTAAAATGCCCACTATGGACGGCCTGCAGCTCCTGGGGCAGATGAAGGAGAAGGGTATTGAAATCCCGCTGATTTTCATCACGGGATACCACAACGAAGAGCTTGAGAGCCAGAGCAGAAAACTCGGTGCCGTGGATTACCTTGTGAAACCCGTTACAAAAAAACTGCTCATTGAGAAAATTCAGCACATTCTGCAAAAATAATCTTCAATCCTGACTTCCCGCGCCCGCCGCGCATAGGCGCACTGACACCGGTCACCATGTTCTCCGAAACGCATGCGCCTCAGTGTTGAATATCACATCATCAAATGAGAGAGTCTTTGTATCCGCAAATAACAGGTAGAGATATTTCAACGTCTCTGCCAGGAAAAAACTCTCCATGCTGTCGGATTTCTCCTTGGTCACGACATTTCGCAGGGCCGCGTATCCGTTCTCGGTGCGGCAGTAGCTGGTCAGACCGTCGAGGAAGATCCGTCCCATATCCTGATAGGCCTTTTCATGGGTGTAATGATACAGATAATACGCAGACTCGATGATTTCGGGCCGCAGAGGGTATCCGGGATAGATCACTTTCATAGTGGTATAGTCAAGCTGCTCAGGTTCGATGCCGTGCAGCTGCCACATCTTCAGACAGGAGGCCTGCAGTTTCCGGGCCCGATCAACATCCCCTCCCAGAGCCAGGAGGGCGGGGAAGAAGGCATCCAGGGCGCCGAAACGGGTGCCGGTACGTTTTCCTGTATTCATATCCGCTGAGCCGTACCAGAGGCCGTTTCCCGTGTCATCGGCCAGGTATTTGTTGACAGCCTTAATGGATGCATTCCACATCTCCAGAAAATCATTGTCCTCAAACAGCAGCCAGGCCTTAAGCAGGTACTCGTAATAGGAATCGATCATGCCGCTGATGTGGGAGCGGGGATTGACCCAGTCGCCTGTTTCAACGTTTATCTGGGTTCCAACCAGACCGATCTCCGAGCGCCGTTTGAAGAGCTCCATGATGGCTGATTTGGATGCGTCATAGTAGGCGGGATTCCCGGTCAGTTTGCTGAGCACGCCGAATTCCAGTATGAGGGTTCCGATCTCCGCGGGATTGTTTACTGGATCCCGGACCGCGCCGCTGCGCAGATTGACAAACCGGTACGGCATTCCTGTGGCTGAAGAAAAGGCAGGCAGCAGCCGTTTCCCAAGATCCTCCGCCAAAGTCAGAAAGCGCTGATCTCCGTCCATCTGATAGGCCGACAGCAATCCGCCCAGCAACCGGATCGTCACCTCAAACACCTGGACCTCAAAATCATGGTCAAAGCCGAGATCCTTGATGATCAGCTCTTTTGCCTCTGCGGCCTCCTGATCGAGCCCCATCAGCAGCATGGTGTCAAAGGCGTCCACCGGCGTCATCACCAGTGATGCGTCGTACCAGTCCCTCCAGCTTCCGGAAAGGGGTTTCAGGGCGTCGTGCCCCCAGGCATAGGTTTTATAGCCGCTCCAGGCATGGAGGAACTCCTGTTTCACCTTTTCCGCCGACTGCCGGTCCCCGGAAGCGATCCGTCCCGAACATGAAAAACACAGCGGCAGCAGGAAAAGAAGGGGCAGCAGTGTGGTATTGCTGTTGCGCATCGATTTATCTCCTTCTTCTGGATTGGTAAATTTCAGAATCTAGTGCTGAAGTTTTAGAGGACGGGATTGTGACCCATCCTCTCTCATCGGTCAATAGAAACACCGCCTCCGCCGATCAGGATGCGGACGCGGGGACCGGTGATTTCTGTCCCGTCAACAACTATTGTCATGATTTCATACTCCTCATCCGTATTGCTGTCGATTTACGGACTGTTATTCACGATCCCGGCACGCTTTAATTCCGGGAGGAGATGTTTTTTTGAGCATGCCACACAAATTTTTTGCACAGTGGGAGGCAGGCATCACCAGGGATCATTTTTTACATGTTGAAACCCCAAACGGCATATACAGCAGACAGACACCAGCCAGACTTGTGAGAACAAAGATTATCGCCAGAATGCCGAGGATGATAGCCAGCCATCCGGTGAGGACGCACCTAAAGTACAGAATCGCTATCACGATGGCCAGCACCAGTCGGATGATCCGGTCGAGCGTTCCCATATTTTTCTTGATTTTCATGGTCTTGTCTCCTTTCCTTAATTATTCGGAGTGAATTGAATCGTCGGATCTGAGGGATCAGGAGAAACCATCCGCACGTAACTAGGCACTTCAGGCAAAATACTTCCTGCCTGAGATATATTATTTCCCTACGGGACAAACGGCGATGCAGATCCCACAAATACTGATTCGTTTTTTAAAATTCTCTTCGGATAATTTTACGGCATAGCGGCGGCATTTAAACGGATTAAAATAATCGTCTCTGTCACGGTTGATATTCCACAGCGTATCAATTGCCGCGTTCGCCGGACAAGCTGTGATACAGACATTGCAGTTTCCGCATAAGCTTTCTGTAATCGGTATACCGCTTGTCGAAACAGGTTCCCTGGTTAAAATACTGGCGAGTCTTACCCGCGGTCCAAGCGCGTGTGTTATTAACAGATCGCTTTTCCCTATCCAGCCAAGACCGGCACGAGTCGCCACCATTTTATGAGACAGTGAATATCTCAAGGTATTTTTATACTCATCATCCAGTTCGTCATCGGTGACCGTCGCCTTTATCGAAACCGCATCGATATGATTGTTATTCAGCAGGGCGGCAATCTCTTCGGATTTGTTATTTAATTCGGCGTTAATCTCGTTATACAGATGATAGTATTGCAGGGTCGGTCCATTGATTATGGTATCGATAATTTCGGAATCAAGTTTTCGAGCGAGGGAAATACCGAAGGTGTATCCATCCCATTTTTGCCGAAGAAGTCCTGCCAGGGAGGCGTATCCCACCAGGTAATTATCACTGTCGCATATCCGGTTGATTTTATCTGTTATTTCCCTGTTCATCTTGTTTGGTATAGTATATTACGTGAAATGCCTTTGTTCGCTATCATTGAACATGATTCCACAAGCCTGAGTATGGAAAAACATGCTCGAAAGAGCATGCCGCACCGGTCATCTCCTCAGTTCTGCCTGTTGACACTATGCCTCATGTCTGATATCCCAATCCCGGTCCGGGTTTTCCACGTATTGCCTTACGACGGTGCCGCAGTTTCTGCATAGATCCGCATACATCTGCTCCGCCCCGTAGAAGATTCTGGCCTTCCGGTATTTCAGACCGATGGGGCTCACATCGGTCTGCTGACCAACCACGATATTCTGAATCACATTTTCCGAACCGCAATGCATGCATTTCATGGAGATTTCGCCTTTCAAAGACGGATTGAATAACAGGTCAGATAGACGGAGAAAGCGTGCCGGGACGTTTGTAAATAATTCCATGTATCCGTCCCGGCACCTGCAATATCACGAGCTTTTATACGAAGTTGCTTATCCACTTATCTTTCCAACGGGAAGCGGCTATAGGCCTTCCCCTGACAAATGTTAATACCGGAAGGTTCTTCTTCCCCTGCTCAGATCGATCAATGAGGGAGGACCGGAAACGGTCCAGGTATTGTTGTTCGTGTCAATGTCAGCGGTCTCATAATAAGGATCGAGGGTGACATTTTTCACGGTTTTCTCCGTGATATAGACTTTACTGCACTGTTTGGTATTCATGCGCCATATCTGAACGGGAATTCTTAGCACATCTTCCGAACCGTCCTCGAATTCGAATTTTAAGATCACGGGCATGATCATCCCGTCATTATTCTTGATGTCTATCTGATAGTAGTTGTACCCCTTCGCGACCAGGGCACCGTCCTCTTCAGATAACGTACCCATAAATTTTTTCAGCGCCTGCTGATCTTCGCCTACATACCCGGCTCTGTCATATTTATCCAGCAGCGTCGTGTCTTTCTCTACCGCGGTTTCAGCAATCGCGGTCCTATTCCGGATCTTGGTGATATTATTATTCGCTCTCTCATCTTCAACGGGATCTCCCGGCTGCCTGATGCGATACCAGGTTACCTTATCGATAGCGAGGTCGACTTTATCCGTGGAAAAGAACCATCCCTGCCAGAACCAGTCGAGATCCACACCGGAAGCGTCTTCCATGGTACGGAAAAAATCAGCCGGTTCAGGACGTTTGAATTTCCAGCGTTTCGCATAGGTTTTAAAGGCAAAATCAAACAGCTTTCGGCCCAGAATCGTTTCTCTCAGTATGGTCAGTCCGGCCGATGTTTTCGTGTACGCGTTATAGCCGTATCCCGGATCGATATCGCTGCCGGTCATGATCGGATTATCCGGCATATTGCTCGCTTGCGTGTATGCCGGATTCCGGACACTGGTATAGGCCGGACCGTTGGAACTGTTGAAGGTCCTGCTCCATGCTTCTTCAGCCATATATTCCACAAAGGTGTTCATGCCTTCATCCATCCATCCCCACTGCCGCTCATCAGAATTTACTGTCATAGGAAAGAAATTATGCCCGAATTCATGAATGACGACACCCACCAGGCCTTTTTTCGCCCATACCGAGTAGGTACCGTCGGGATTGGATTTTCCGCCGTTGAACGCGAGCATAGGATATTCCATGCCGCCGCCGCGGCCGACCTCTGCCGAGATGGCTTTGGAGTAGGGGTATTCAAAGGTATAGTTTGAATAGAACCTGATTGCGTGTGCCAGCGCTTTGGTGGAAAATTTCCCCCACATGGGATTGCCGTCTTTGGTATAATAGGACATGGCCAGCACGGTATGGGTTTTCAGCGGTACCGCCATGGCATCCCAGATAAAGTTCCGGGAGGTGACGAACGCGAAATCTCTGACGTTCTCCGCTTTGAACACCCAGGTTTTCTGCCTGTCGGATTTGGATTTTCCATTTTTCACAGCCGACGCTTCATCCACGATGAGCACGGTGCTGTTCGTCGATTTCCAGGCTTTATCCAGTTGTTTTCTCTGAGTCGTGGATAGTACTTCGGAGGGATTCTGCAGGGCGCCGGTGGCGCCCACGATATAATCAGCGGGCACCGTTATGCTGACGTGGAAATTTCCGAACTCAAGGGCGAATTCACCGCTGCCGAGATACTGCTGGTGATGCCATCCTCTGACATCATCATACACTGCCATGCGCGGATAGAACTGGGCTATGGCAAAAACGAGGCTGCTGTCTTGCTCGCTTTCGAGATAGCCGGACCTTCCGCCCATGATCCCCTCGTTGTTAATCAAATATGAATAGTCAATATTTAAGGTACATGAACGGCCGGGACGCAGGGTCTCATTCAGATCCACCCGCATCATCGTATTCACAACGGTATAATTAAGGTTTTTACCGCTTTTGTCCTTTAGCGATGTAATTTTGAATCCGCCGTCGAATGTCTGCTGCATTCGGCTGATTTGGTTCATAGACATTCTTTCAGAAAGCGTCTGACTCCGTGTTTGTGCAGTCAGTGAATTCTCGGCCATGAGATTCTGATCGAGCTGAACCCAGAGAAAATCAAGCGGCTGCGGAGAGTTGTTATGATAGGTAATTGTTTCTTTGCCGGATATGCGCTTGGCGTTTTCATCAAGGCGGACAGTGATGTCGTAATCGGCGCGCTGCTGCCAGTATTCCGGACCGGGCGCCCCGGAAGCGGACCGGTAGGCATTGGGCGACGGCAGCAGCTGTCCCAGCTGCCGAAAGGGATTTTGGTTTTCCTGGGCGAAACTTGCCATGGTTATGGCAAACAGGATGAGCAGTAGCGCCGTTACGATTTTCTTGCTTTGCATGGTGGACCTCCGGATAATTAAGGATAAAGGATCGTACCAGATATGCATTGGTATACGGTGTTGCAGGGAAAATGATTTACACTATCTGCAACAAAATCTTGTGGGATGGGCCGGTGCTCCATCTTCCTCCTGATTATTACTTACGTTCCTATGAACCTGGCCCGGCATTTGTTGAGTCGGGAAATTGGCATACGAGTTGTTTATATACAGTATAGAACACAGAATATTATATTGATATATTAATCAAAAGTTCCAATCTTTCCATTCCGTGCGATTACAGGCCCCTATGTTCTCCTCATCATCAGTTGACTACCACACCGCAGGGGTATGAGTCCCCGCAGAGTTGATAAGCCTTTATGATAACGACGATTTATTCATTCTCGATTTGTTCATAATAATTCGCCGAGCATTTTTTGATAAATTGTTTTGGATGGCTGCTTATATTTACTTTGAATTTTGAACAAACTCCAATACTTGTATTGAACTGAGTACAAGTTGGACAATACTCTTCCCGAGACAGTCCTGCGTCACTGCTTTGCTTTTTCTTCTTTCTTTCACCCATTAAGTTGCCTAATAGATTCATGCCAAGCCCAACAGGAATTAAAACAGCGGCCCGGATTTAATATTCCGAGGCAAACCGTGATTTACCGCTAATACCAAAAAGTGCCCACAAAAATCCCGCAATATGAAAAACACCAATAAAAAACCCTATCATACCAATAACAAAGATATAAAATCCAATTTTTTGTACAGTTGTTTCCTTTTCTTTACTTTCTATATTCTCTCCCATGATCGACCTCCTTAAAGAGTAGACCACATAAGTTATTTCTAAACAGCAGGGGACGCCCGACGCTTTCATCTTTTTGGATCCTGCATATGGATGATTCGCGCCTAAAGCTGCCAGAGGCCGTGCTGAACGCCCCCGTGAATGTAGATCGCGAAGGTGCCGTAGTCGGGAATATCCATGGGCGGGTGGGCGATTTCTCCGCCCGACTCCACCGCAGCGGCGACTGCCGCTTCGATGTCGTCCACCAGCCAGTAAGGCCGCACAACCGGTTCCTCAACCTCACCCATAGGCGCCCGCACCCCCACAAGCCCGCCTCCTCGCAGGGCAGCTGTGCGGGCATTGCCAAGCCCGGCCACCGGTTTACCGAACTGTATACCATCCGCTGCAGCATAGGCAGCGCACACCGCGTCGACTTCCGTGGTTACTATTTCAAGGTAGTATATTTGCATAATTTTTTCCTTTAATTATCAACGATGTTCCGCCTGGAGATCATTTTCCTTCTGGAAGGTCATGTGCTGAAGAGCATGCCACATGAGTTATTCTTACACGGTATGGGACACCCGACTATCCCTCTTAAAAAGAATGGTGTTGGATTGTTTTATCTTAATGCCATTTATACCCACAGGAAAGGCATGTAAGCCTATGAACACAAATCATTTCACCGCA
>CAZUMH010000104.1:2838-11017 GCA_964621645.1 uncultured bacterium | reverse complement strand
ATTGTCCACCACGATAATCTCGGCTGAGATCGCTGTGAGACTCTCCTTTATGGAACGAATGGCCTGCTCCAAAAAAGATTCAACGTTATAATTGCAAATGATGATGGAAAGATCTGGCATGACGCTCTACAATTTTCCTAAAAGGCTTTGAATCCGCAATTTCCAAACCATCCAGACCGCCTCCCGTACAATACCGGAATGCATCTTTGACTCACCTTCACAGCGGTCAATGAAAATTATGGGAATCTCCTTGACACGGAAATGCTTGCGCCAGACTTTAAAATGCATTTCTATCTGAAAGGAATATCCGTCTGAATCTATCTTATCCAGATCGATGGCCTCAAGGGCTTCGCGCCGGAAACATTTAAAACCGCTGGTTGCGTCACGGATAGGCATCCCGGTCACGATGCGAGTGTAAAGATTGGCACCCCAGGAGAGCAGTAGTCTCGACATTGGCCAATTCACCACATTTACGCCGGATATATAGCGCGATCCGATGACCAGATCGTAATCTTTTATCTGACGGAGGAATTCAGGCAGCATCTCCGGATCATGAGAAAAATCTGCGTCCATTTCGAATATGAGATCATATGCCCGTTCCAGGGCGAATTTGAATCCGGTAACGTAAGCGGTGCCCAATCCCAGCTTCCGTGGGCGCTCTATCAGCTGAATCCGTTCCCCGAATTTATCCTTCAGGCTTTTCACGTTAGCAGCGGTTCCATCCGAAGAATTGTCATCCACAACCAAAACATCAATGTCACGATGCTTCTGCAGGATCAGCGGCAGCAGCGTTCTGATGTTGTTCGCTTCGTTATACGTGGGTATGATAACAAGTATCTTTTCCGTATCTTTCATCATCCTATCTGCACCTATAGCTTGCAGCCATTGCGTTTAAAGTCTTTCAATTTATCGGAGAGATATTCATATTTTAGAGCCAGAATACGGGCTGCGAGAACAGCACTGTTTTTCGCTCCCGCAGAACCAATGGCCACTGTCGCGACAGGTACGCCGGGCGGCATCTGAACAATTGAATAGAGAGCGTCCTGTCCATTCAGCGGAGACCCATCCAGCGGCACTCCTATTACCGGCAGGATTGTTTTAGAGGCAACGACACCCGGCAGAGCTGCGGCCAGACCCGCTCCCGCGATTATCACCTCATACCCTTTTTTATCAACCGCGGCAATAAGCTCATCCAACCGCTCCGGACTTCGGTGAGCGGATACTATTTCTACATCATATGATATCTGAAACCAATCCAGGTATGGGCAGGCCTTCTGCATCACTTCCCGGTCAGAAGTACTGCCCATAAGAATCAGCACCCGGGGCGTACCATTGTCTGCCATTACTTAACCTCCATGTCAAAAACAGTCCTAAATGTATGTGCGATGATGTCAAGCCTCTTTAGATATGGTAATTTATCACGATCCGGCGCAAATGCAGCGATATCTATCATGTACACCCTTTTAGTATATTCATCATAAAATGTGTAGTTCATAAAAGGGCCGCCTTTCATTTTCTCATTATTTTCCCATAATCCTGTGGTTATCTGGGCTTTCCTTCCCAGGAATTCTCCCGCATAGGAAAAGAGATACTTATCTGTCACCCTGTCTCCACCATAGTACGTTGCCCCGATGCGGTTTCGCTCGCCGACGACCCAATCCTGATTCAAGAGCGATGTGTTGCCTCCATCGATCCAGCGAACAAATATCCATCGTTCCGGAAGAATTCTGCGAAACCAGAGAAATCCTTCAGCGGGCAGTTCTTGTGGAATAAAGTAATCATGCTGAATCCGGATACTCCAGTTATAGGTTCGCATCAGTCTGTCTTCTTCTTTGGTCTGTTCTCCCCGCTTGTACATTTCCTGCTTCATTCGCTCATGAACGACATCATCTATCGCGTGGAAAATAGTATTGGAATTGGCATCAATAGTCTCTTCCAGACTATGCTGGTCCTTACCCACCAGAATAATCATTAACTGGTCCGCGGCCCACTGGTCTTTCTGGATAATCAAATACCGTTCTCCCCTTTCGACTTCAGCACGGATTTGGGGATCAGCGACCACCCTTTTCACCAGTTTGCCGATCCTTCCCTGCGATTTCAGAGTTGCCGCCAGAATAAGGTATCTGTATTTTGTGTAACGGTCAAAATCTTTATCTTCAACATAATGAAGCAAATACGTCTTCTCTTTTTGCGGTGTGCGAATAACCCGTTCAAAAACCCGTGAAAGAGACGGCCCTAACGCGTCCCAATCTCCTTTGTCGGCCATGACGGCAATATTTGATTCCTTCTGCCAGCTTATCGGTTTTATACCGCATGAGAAGGATATCAATCCTATTATTATGCCGAACAACAATACTTTCATTTTCATGATATCTTCCTCCGTGATTGAATAATTCCTCGCAAGGCGAACATGATTCCCCCGGGAAGAGCAGTGACAATCGCTACCAGATAAGCAGTGAACTCCATGGAAAATGCCAAGCCGGCTGGAATGCCGGCCACTCTGAACAGGTCGACGCCCAGTTTCTCCCTTAGTCCCAATCCTCCAATGCTTACCGGCAGACTGGCAGCGATGGCAATTAAAGGAATAAATGCAAAAAAGTAAAGGGGAGATACATTTATTCCCAGTGCCCTTGCCAAGAAATAATGAGTAGTGATTCTGGCACTCTGTACAAAAAATGAGAGCAGGAGTATTTTTACAAGCAAATTTCTGTTGCGTCCCATCCGGTAAATTTTATTGTAGACTTCACGGGCCTTAAGCGTTATTTTCCCTGGAATTATTTTTTTTATTAACCAGGCAAGCGGAGCCGCAAAGCGCTTGCTGAAAAGAATAAAAAGAACAAAGAACCATAAAACAGGCAATGAATACACCAAAAGAGCCGCCGGTCTTGAGAGCTGGGTGACAGAGAGAAGATACGGTATGCTGAGAAGTGCCATTCCGGACATAACAAAAAGACCGATAAATCTATCCGCAAATACAGAGTACACCGCTGTCGAACCTTCATGTGAATGACCTTTTATATCTACCATTCTCACCAGATCGCCGCCCAAACTGCTGATGAAAAAATTGTTGAAGAACAGGCCTGTATAGTAAAAACTAAGTGTTCTCGGCCAGCTAATATTTACTCCTTCTTCTCGGAGAATCAGCCACCATTGCAGACTTCCGATAAAATGGCTGGCGCTGAATAGGAAAAGAGCAAAAATCAGCCAGAAAAGGTTAAGTTCACTGATACTGTTGATGACTGTCCGTAATCCTATACGGTGAAGGAGGAAATAGATTAATGCTCCACTTACGGAGATTTTCAGAATGAGAAAAAAGATTTTACGAAGAGTCATCCCCTCTCCTTAACCGTGGGGCCGCTGTTGAACCGGTTCCATGGATTTCTTCAATTCAGTCACCGCATGAGCACCGGTGAGAAAATATTCTAATGCGACGCTTCCCCGGTACATGCGCTGTAAAACGGCCCTTTCCCGCCCAGGAGTGGTCGATCTGATAAGCCGGCGTCCACGGATAATGGTACGCCAGTGGGAAATAAGGCTGAAAAATGACACAAGTACAGCCAGACTGCGGGCCGGGCGACCAGTAAAGAAAGATCCCGCTATAGTCATTCCTTCAAGAAGAAGCCGCAAAGGGAACAGCCACAGCAGGGTGACGAAAGAGTGATTGCGCAGAATCATCAACATATTATTACGGTGATTCAATACCATCTTTCTGAAGCTCTCTGCAGCCAGTGTACCTCCCGTCTGATGATAGACCAGACTTTCGGGGACAGCAGTAATACGGTATCCGGCCAGATGAAAACGCCAGGCCAGATCTATTTCCTCCATATGGGCGAAAAAATCTTCTTCCAGCAACCCCACCCTGTCAAGGGCTGATTTTCTCAGAAGCACCGCTGCACCCGAGGCCCAGAATATATCCTTTACGGTATTATATTGCCCGCGGTCGATTTCACATTGTTCAAAGAGGCGCCCTCTGGCAAAAGGATACCCGAATATATCCAGTTCTCCACCGGCGGCACCGCTGTAATCAAACCGCTCACGATAGGTATGGTTGAGAATCTTCGGTTGAACCGCCGCGATGGTGGAATCTCGCTCCATTGTTTCAATGAGCGGAGCAAGCCAGTTCGGGTCCACTTCAGTATCATTGTTCAGAAGAACGAGATACTCGCCTTTCGCTTGCCGTAAACCGAGATTGCATCCACCCGCATAACCGAGATTTCGTGTACTGGTAAGGATGCTCACACCGGCGACCGCCTCAGCCTCCGCAATGCTTCCGTCAGGACAGTCATTGTTCACAACCAGGATCTCCAAATTCTTGAACCTGGAACGGTTCAAAGAACTGAGGCAGGTGCGTAAAAGACCTTTCCCTGTATAGTGAGGGATTATTATACTCACCTTCGGCATGCCATCCACCAGCGTCACATTCCGTACCTGCAGCCCGGTTACTTACCGGCCTTTTTTTTAAGGTCCTCCAGTTGGCTTCGCAGATATGCGTCAGCAGGATTACGCATAAGGTAGCCTTCAAGGAAATCAATACCCTTATCGTACTGCTCACTTTTATCATACATATAAACAAGCGCGGCTGCCGCCTGTCTGTCATCGGGATCATTTCTTAACAGATCCAGGTAGATTTCCTCAGCCGCCTGCCAGTCACCGAAGGTATTCGTGAAATAAAAATGGGCAATGTAAAGTTCCTCTTCCTTGCTCATGTGATGTCCTGCAACGACATGTTTCATCCGCTCCCGAGGATTTGGTTCAAGTCCGGCATCCTGAAAGGCTTTTGCGTATATCAGCGCGCGCACCCTTGAATCATAGGGAATGGTCTTTTCCGGAATTCGCTTACTCATTTCTGTAAGTATTCTTGCTGCATCCTCCTTTTTCCCATCCTTCAAATAGCTTTGAGCCAATTCCAGAAAAGCCATCCTGAAGTTAATAAAAAGGCGAAGCGTGTTGTTATTATAGTAAACATGAGGATTATCAAGATTCCGGTAATGATATACGTTCAACAGGTTGTTTTCAATCACATCATGTTCCGGATCATCGACAACATATGGCATGAGCCTATACGCGAGCCCATCAATCCTGAAAAAACGCTGCAAATTCAGTTGACTTCCGTGGGAAACGGTAGTTGCGAAATAGATCGGTTTTTTCCATTTATTGTCATTGATGATACGTATAATCATCTTGTCCTTTATTAAAAGGATTCGGGGATTATCTTCCGGATAGGTTGGAGCCAGGGTGAATTGAAGTGTATCCTGCATGGTAACAGGATATGAGGAACCGTATTTGCTCCGCAAACGTTCGAGTTCTTTATCTTGTACCTCTTTGGGAATACGCAGACTCACTTTTTTTGCTTTCCACAGACCGTAGTCCAGTTCGTCTATGGCTCTGTCTGACATGTTTATGGGCACTTTGGGCTCCTGATCCCGCAGCTGTTTGATGTACCAGGGAGTATTAAGAAGCGAGAGACAGACGACCCGTACGTCCTTGCGGATGCCATAGACATCCTGCAGAAACCAGAGCGGGAAGGTGTCATTGTCCCCGTTGGTAAACACAATCGCGTTCGGTTCACAACTCTGTAACGTATTATAGGAGTAATCATAGGCCACATAGTTCCCGGAACGGTCGTGGCTGTGAAAGTTGAAAGCAAACATGTTTACCGGAACCGCCAGCATTAATATCAGGACCGCACCGGTCAAGCATATCCTCCTCACCGCCTGTTTATTCCGGAAGGCCTCGGCGAGCCACTCCAGGATTCCCGCCATCCCGATGCCGATCCAGAGGGCAAATGCGAAAAAACTCCCCACATAGGAGTAATCCCGCTCCCGGGGCTGGGGATCAGGCTGGTTCAGATAGATGATAATGGCATACCCCGTGACAATAAACAATACCAGCACAATGACCGCGCGCTTCCAGTCCCGGTAAAAATGATGCACCGCCCCCCAAAGACCAACCAGGAAGGGCAGTCCCCACAGGCCCCGGAAACTGATGATCTCGATAATACGGTCCCGGGCGTCCAGCAGCGTCCCCTGGCCGATGAACTGCCAGCCAAAATAACGGGTATACATCATGTGGATCTGATAACGCCAAAAATCAGCCTTGCGATGCAGAAATGTCAAAAACAGATCCTCCTCCCCGTACTGCTTTCTGTTCAAATAATCCCGCATGGCATCCCAGGTGGAAGGATTGTTCTCGTTGATGGGCGGCGAAAGACCGGCACGCAGATAAAGAACATAATACGCCGAATAGGCAAGAATAACCAGAAGCGGCGCGATCCACCAGGCCGCAAACACAGCCCGGTCCTTGTAATACATATACCCCAGAGTGCCGATTATCCAGAAAAACCCAAACCACTTTAGAAACGTCTGCGCCTTGGCCTGGTGCGTTAACAGCTCCTGATACCCGACATGACTGGGATCGTACTGGAAGAACACCGCATACAGAGTCATCGGCACGACTATCTGCAGAAAAATAAGCAGCATCAAACGCCTGGCCTGCAGATTGTCATGAAAATAGGTGATCAAGAGAACAACCGGAAAGGCAAGAATGTTCAGAAGATGCACTCCCGCCGCCAGACCAAACAGGTAGAAAATGAAAAACAACAGCAACATGCTCCCTTCCCGCCTGGAGTGCTCACCCCAATACAAAGCCAGCCAGACAACAAGAGCCGTGAAAAACATGCTGAATGCGTATACCTCCGCCTCAACGGCGTTAAACCAGAAACTGTCGGTAAAGGCGAAAGCCAACGCCCCAAATGCCGAACTCAGATAAATGATAAGACGATCTTCCAAACTGGCAGCCGCCCCCCGCCAGCGCCGGATCAGCTGCTCAATGATTAAAAATGTCAGCAGAATGGTCAGACCGCTGACAAATACCGAGAACAGGTTGATCCGCAGTCCGATGTCCTTGGCCAACGGCAGCAGCGTCAGAATGCGCCCGATGAGCAGGTATAACGGTGAACCGGGAGGATGCATCACTCCCAAATTGAATGAACAGGCAATGAATTCACCGCAATCCCAAAATGACGTGGTCGGAGCCACAGAACGCAAATAGGTCAAAAAAGATATCAGAAATACTACCCCACCCAATATCCAGCGCCATTTGCGGTCAACCATACTCTCAGTCGATGACATTATGCCTCCAGAAAACTGTGATTACAAATATTAGTTGCTCCGTGACGTATCTTTCGCTACCAGAGCTCTTATCCTGTTAAGCTCCTTCAATGCATTCGGATCCCCCGGATGATTAGAGAGCCATTCCTCCAGAAGAGCTATTCCTTTTTGATACTGCCCGGACTCGGTGAAAATGTACGAAAGCCAGGAATAGGCTTTAACATTATCGGGATTACCCCGGATGATCTCGCGAAGAATTGACTCTGCTCTGTCATAGTCGTTAAGGATCTGGGCGTAATAACCCGCTGTTCTCAACCGCTGATCCGGGTTTTCATAACGTCCGGGAAGCAAATGCTGAACCCGAAGATCGATCATGGGATCGAGTCCGCTTCTCTCATAAAGATCCGCCGCGATAGCGACACCGAGTTCAGATGAATATGGAATGACATCTTCAGGGATGCGATCTTCGAGGAAATGAAGCGTCTTCCGGGCCGACAACGTATCACCGTCAAGCAGATAATTCTGTACGAGTTGCTGGAAAGCCGACCGGTAATTCTGCATAAGCTTTATAGTGCTCACATTATAGAATACCTTCTTGTTATTAAGATTACGATATTGATATTTTTGCAAGAGGTTTTCTGCCAGTATGTTACTGTCCACCTGATTGGTTTTATAGGGGAGCACCCGGAACGCAAGTCCATCCATCCGCAGGAATGGATCCATATTCAGTTTATTCTCATCCCCCACCGTTACAGCGAAATAAAGCGGTTTTCGCCACTGATTAGCCATGAGGATATGAAGCACCATCAAATCCTGAACCTTTATCAGATGATTATTGCCGATATTCCAGGTAGGTTTAACGGTCACAATCATCTCTTTTGCCAAGGTTGCCGCTTCTTGAGGTGTTATTTTCCCCTTTAAGTCAGCGATCACTTCCTCGGGCACCGGTATCTTTATATCCGTGTCCTTCCATGGACGGGGACTGAGCGATTCTATTGTGTTATCCGATAATGCGATGGGCACTTTGGGCTCCTGATCCCGCAGCTGTTTGATGTACCAGGGAGTATTAA
>CAZUMH010000104.1:0-2738 GCA_964621645.1 uncultured bacterium | reverse complement strand
AGCGCCATTTGCGGTCAACCATACTCTCAGTCGATGACATTATGCCTCCAGAAAAATAATAGTCTCAAAATGAATAAAAATGTACAAGATAATGAGAAAAATTCCAAGAAATTGTTTTCTCTACCCCACTGAAAGAAGGGACAGCCCCTCCTTTTTATTCCGGTCAGCAAGCAGCTGCCGTAACATGCTGTGTTCGGCATTTTGGAGAGCCGGATCGGAATTTAAAAGTCCCCTCGCATCTTTTCTTGTCTGTTCAATTAAAGGCCCATCCGTGACTATGTTTGCCAGCTTAAGCGGCAGTTGTCCATGCTGCTGAACTCCCAAGATGTCACCCGGTCCTCGCAACTCCAGATCTTTTTCCGCAATGATGAATCCATCGTTGGTTTGGCTCATTATTTCCATACGGGTGCGGGCTGCATCCCCCAAGTGTCCTTCGGTAAGGAGGATGCAGGTGGATGAAACGTCTCCCCTGCCGATACGCCCCCGCAGCTGGTGAAGTTGGGTCAATCCAAATCTGTCTGCATGCTCTACCAGCATAACTGTTGCATTGGGCACATCTACTCCTACCTCGATAACCGTTGTGGTAACCAGGATATCGACCTCTCCCCTCGCAAATCGCTGCATCACTTCATCTTTTTCCTGCTGCTTCATCCTGCCGTGCAGCAATGCCAGAGTGAAATCTTTGAATTGGGTGTGAGATAAATCTTCGTAGGCCGCGGTGGCATCGGCCAGATCGATCTTTTCCGATTCCTCGACCAGGGGATACACAATATAGACTTGCCTTTTTTTTACAAGCTCATCCCTGATGAATTGATAGATGGCGTCCCGGCTGCTTTCCCTTCTCCAGGCAGTGCGTACCGGTTTTCTTCCGGCGGGGAGTTCATCGATA
Organism: uncultured bacterium; assembly: GCA_964621645.1. Lineage (GTDB taxonomy): Bacteria > Zhuqueibacterota > QNDG01 > QNDG01 > JAGLOF01 > CAZUMH01. The sequence goes on along the minus strand of CAZUMH010000104.1, from coordinate 1,849 downwards.
ACCGAAACATCCAGATCTCCGTACAGAGTAAGCGCCAGAGTTCGGGGTATTGGAGTTGCGGTCATTACCAGAACGTGCGGTTGATCCCCTTTCAAACGAAGCGACGCACGCTGCATGACACCGAAACGGTGCTGTTCATCAACAATAATGCATCCGAGTCTTGAAAATTCCACTCCTTCCTGTACCAGTGCATGAGTTCCAATTGCCAGGTCTGTATTACCACTCTTCAAATCTTCACGGATCCTCTGCCGTTCAGCCGCAGAGACGCCTCCCGTGACCAGTGTAATCCTGATTTTAAGATCTGCCAGTAACCTGGAGAGAGTAATAAAATGCTGCTCCGCCAGGATTTCAGTGGGGGCCATCAATGCCGCCTGATATCCATTTTCTACAGCCAGGAGCATGCAAATAACCGCCACCAGTGTCTTGCCGCAGCCAACGTCTCCCTGCAGCATGCGGTTCATGGGCCTGCCGTTCTGCATATCCTTATGGATTTGGGTGAGAGCTCGTTTCTGGGCTGCGGTAAGGCTGAAAGGGAGTCCATCGATGAAGGTTCTCACCCTCTCAGCCGACGCGGTGAAGCGGAGTCCCGACTCCTCCTGATTCAGTTGAGAACGCTCAAAGTTGAGGCCGATCTGTAAGAGAAAAAGTTCATCATAAACGAGTCTTTTTCGAGCCTTTTCAAGAGTCTTCCAATCTGAGGGGTAGTGTATCTGCTCCAGCGCTTCGGTCAAGGGAAGCAGTTTGTTCTTATCTCTTAACGCGGGCGGCAGCGGATCGGAAATAGTGGGTAGGATAATATGAAGCAGAGGTGCAAGAATCCTGCGGAATCCGCGGCTGTCCAAACCACAGCGGCCGAGGCCTTCAGTAGACGGGTACAAGGGAATAATACCGCCGGTATGCAGGGGATTAGCTTCATCCCGGTCTGAAAGGAGATCATATTCCGGATGTACCAACTGCAGTCCCCTGTAGGTCGTGACCGTGCCGCTGAAGGCTGCCATCTGACCGGCACGGAAGACTTTGGAAATATAGGGGAGGCCTTTAAACCAGACGCAATGCAATATGCCGGTCCCGTCACCCAGCATGACAATATATCGGCTCTTCCGTCCCCGCTGCGTACCGCAGGAAAGCACCTCCCCCGCCACAGTCACCTTTTCCTTGGGTCTGAGATCGCGGATCTTTACCAGTTTTGATCTGTCCAAGTAGCGTCTGGGATAGTGCCGCACCAGATCTTCCACCGTGAAAATACCGGCCTTTGCAAGAATTTCCGCTCTTTTTGGCCCTATCCCCTTGGCAAACTGAACCGGAGATGAGAATGTTAAAATTTGACTGTTCTTATGCTCCATCTGCCAGAGGATTGTTCAATCAATGAAAAAGGGAACATTGCCCATATCCTTCCATGCCTGAAATCGTCGTTAGTTTCGTCAGTGTATGGTGAATCGGCTACCCATATATTTTATTTTACTCGGCAAGATGTTTCAGGTTCTCTTTTAATTTGTCAAGTTTCTCACTGAAATCACTTTCTTTCCTGTGTTCCTTTTCCACTACATCGGCGGGAGCTTTATCAATGAAATCTTTATTACTTAATTTTCGCTTCAATCCTTCCACCTGTTTTTCCAGACGCTCTATCTCCTTTATAATCCGGCTCTTCTCAAGTGCAAGGTCCACAAGCCCTTCGAGAGGAAGGAAAATATCCAGTCCACCTACTACCGCAGAGGCTGATTGAGGCGGTCGCTTCAGAATCTTTCCAGTCTTGACTGTCTCAATCCCCGCCAAGCGTTTTATATACGGCTCGTGTCTTTTCAGAATATCCAATAGAGAAGGCTCTCCGCTTAATAACAGAGTGGCCTTC
>CAZUMH010000103.1:0-11690 GCA_964621645.1 uncultured bacterium | reverse complement strand
CAAAGGAAGTCGATCAAACCCTTTCGGCGCCGGTTCCGGTTGTGCTGAATTTTCTAATAAAAGTTTTTCCGAACCTTGTGGCGTAGGTGTTAGGGAGCAGGCGATATTTTCTGCAGCGAACCCTGCACCGGCTAGTCCGACTCCAACTTTTATTATAAAACTTCGTCTTGTTTCATTCATTAAGAAAATCTCCTGCAAATCTTATAATGAGTGTTTAAATGCAAACTTGCTTCTCCTCAGAAATTCATATTTAGATGCTTAAAAGGATTCTCTATTGAGTACCATTATCATAGATAATCCGGATCCAAGAATCAAGGGGAAAAATGAACTACTGTATATACCTGGATATACCTTGCTTAAGGAAAATAAGAGATTAGTAAAAACCCTCATTATGCTTTTGAAAATTTTATTTGGATTTTCGCGCCTATAGCTCAACTGACAGAGCAATCCCGATTCTCTTCATCGGGACAGGTTCAAGGTGCGATTGAGAGATTCCGCGATGAAACTGCGGCCTCTCTCTTAAACTCACCGGTCAGGCTGCGCCTTCCCTTCGCCGCCTGACGGCGGTCAGCCGTTTGATCCTTGTGGGCGCGCCATTATTTTTCCTCAACCATAGCCCTTCTTTTTCCGGAGGGCTATGGTATTGTTATCTGGGGTAACCCCCCATATCCGCCTCGCCCGCCGGCCGTTTCAGGCAGAATTCCCTTGCATTTTCTTGTTAATTTCTCTACACTATCTCATTAAATATAATCATATCTTATTCTCATTTTCCACCTGTTTTGCTGTGTGTTAAGAGAGGGGCAGACACTCGTTGTTTTTACTGTTTTTCGATTGCCGTGGAACCCCGCACGAGAATGGCATATATTTGGCATTACTAAAATTAATAATGAATTAATATTTTTAGGGGTAAAACCCTTCGATATATAAAGGACCAAACATTTATTTTCACACCTTGCGTTGTTCCAGGACGGTATCAGGTGGCCGCACCCAAGAGCCAAACGTTATGCCGGCAGTCATTCCCTAACAGAAAATCGAGATGAGCCAATCTAAAAACAAACTGGGCTTTAACGCAACATGGTCGATGGCCGTTGGCGGTATGGTCGGCGGCGGTATCTTCTCGACACTCGGTGTGGTTGTCGGAATCGCTGGTGCATGGGCATGGCTCAGCTTCGCAGCCGCGGGGCTCATCGCGCTGGCCGCAGGATATAGCTACGTGAAACTCGCCACTCATTACGACGAAGGGGGCGGAGCGTTCACTTTTCTCCGAGAGATGAATGCAGATGGTTTCGCCGGCAGCCTCTCGTGGGTACTCATCGTTGGTTACGTACTAACAAACGCGGTGTATGCTTTCACCTTCGGGCAGTACCTCGGACATGTCGTGGGTCTCGGGCCATGGTTTCCACGTCTCGCCGGCATTGCCATCGTTGCTTTGTTTATTGGGTTAAACCTTCAGGGAGTCGGTGAGGCCGGCGGCGTCGAAGTATTTCTCGTGTGGTTCAAGCTGGTCGTGCTTGTGGGGTTGGCAAGCTGGGGGCTTGCACGGTGGAATCCGCCGATGCTATCGCAGGGTATGCCGGACGCTGGGATCGGGGCAGCGCTGTTCGGCGCGGCGTCTGTGTTTATGGCCTACGAGGGATTTCAACTGTTGACCTACGATTACAAAGATATCGAGACTCCGCAGAAGACATTGCCCCGCGCGGTGCTGTCGGCAATAGTCATTGTGACTGTAGTCTACGTCGTCGTTGCGCTTGGAACGGCCATGCTGATCGGAGCGGACCAGGTAGTGCGATACAAAGAGGTTGCTCTGGCCATTGCGGGACGGAGAGCGCTTGGAACCCTTGGTCTCATAGTCGTCACGATTGCCGCGTCGTTTTCCACCGGGTCGGCCATTAACGCCACACTCTTTGCCACAGCACGTCTAGCGAACAAGGTGGCCGAAGATGGGGAGTTACCGGCAGCAATTGATCACAAGAACGTGGAGGGGATACCAGATCGGGCGGTGATTATGCTGGGTGCGGCGGCTGCGGTACTTGCCGCTGTGGGAACGCTCACAACCCTCGTTGAGGCCGCCAGTCTTACGTTTCTATTCACATTTGTGGTTGTATGTGGACTCGCTTTTCATCAGCGGGCAGGTATACGGATTTTGACAGGATTTGGTGCAATCGCCGCGGGCATTGCAACAGTTGCTCTTATTGTTCGCCTGATTCTAACGGACCCGTTGGCACTCCTTTTCCTCGGATTGCTGGTGCTCATTGCCTTGTTTGGGCGTCCCATGCTGCTCCGTCATGTAAGAACGGAGGACCGTCATGGTTGAGAGGCATCGTTCCTTGACACGGCATAACAGGGCGGATGCACGCGACGGCTTACAGCCGCACGTGATCAGCAGCGCTAGCCACAAAAAATAATTAGAATCGAAATCACCATGCGAATATTACTTGTAAGCAGTCCTAAAACAATTATAGGATTCGACAGGGTCACAAAACTTCCCAATCTTGGTTTGAATTCTATCGCTGCTAATATTTTAGGTGAAAATATCAACGTAAAGGTACTGGATCTGGTTTTGGCTAAAAAGGAGCCAAGTCACTATTTATTACATTATCTCAAAATCTACGACCCGGATGTTGTCGGATTCAGCTGTATGACCTTCCAATATGATGATACAATGAGACTTGCCGGATTAGTCAGAGAATATAACCCGCAAATTAAAATTATTTGGGGCGGCTATCATCCCACGGTCGAGTATGAAAATCTCTTTCTCGGCCCCCACAGACGGAACATCGATTTCATTATAAGGAATGAGGGTGAAATCACATTCAACCTATTGATAGAACAAATTCAAAGTGATAGAAACTATGAAGATATTCCATCTCTCTCATATCAAAAAAATGACACTGTTATCCATAATCCACAAGGCAAAATTCTTGACCTGGAATGTGTGAAAATCCCTGATAGAGCAAACCGGGTCTTAAAAAAAGGATTTCATATTTTAGGAACTCCTGCTGATGTTATTGAAACATCGCGGGGATGTGTAAATCATTGCAAGTTCTGTAGTATCCGACAAATGTACGGCACTACATTTAGAAAATATAAGATTGAACGGGTAATAGAAGATATTATGGATGCTCGCAAGCGTGGAGCTCATGCAATCCTCATGGTCGATGATAATATTACAGTGGATGCTGTTCGCTTTGAAAACCTTTGCAGGGAAATTATTAATAATAAATTGAATGATATAAAGTATGCTGTCCAGGCAAGCATTCCTGGTCTGAAACGAGCACCAGGTTTGCTGAAACTAATGTCTGAAGCAGGGGTAAATCTTTGTTTTCTTGGGATTGAAAATGTAAATAATAAAAATATCAATTTTTTAGATGCAAAACAAATGCACCATTCCGAGACGAAAGATATGATCAATGAGTTGCAGGGCTATGGCATCACAGTCATCGGATCGTTTATAATCGGGAACCCGGATGATACTCGTGAAACAGTATATGAAAATTTTCATTATGCCAACAAAATTGATGTAGATATTCCGCTTTTTCTAATTCTGACACCATTTCCAAAAACTGAAATTCGTAAAGAACTATTAAATTATGAGTTAGTTACCAATAAATATGACTATTCAAGATATGACCTGTTTCATGCAAATGTGAAGACAAATTATCTCACCGCTGATGATCTTGAAAAAATAAGGGATGAAATTGCATTTAAAATATTTAAGAAAAGTTCAAGATTTTGGAGACTTTTGGTCAAATATCCGAATTTCTCAATAAAGTTATTATTCGATCAACTCATTAATCAACCCAAGGAAGTTTTTGGTTATATACAGGGGATTTTTAGATAAATTGGGCTAACAATAAGCTGAGGATCTAAACTCGCTATGGCTATTCAGTTCTCAAAGTTTGCTGGAATCATTTTGATCAGGATAATAACCTTTGAGTTTTGAACTGTCAGCCATGCATTATATGCTTAACCAAGTTGGAGGATATACTGAATATGAAAAGAAAATTACTTCTATTAATTATTGGGATATCTCTCTCGTTAAATTCTTCTATTGTATTTCCTTGTACCTCGTTTATTTTGAAAAATCGTAATAGTTTATTATTGGGACATAACTTAGACTGGCATATTGGAATAGGTTTATTAATGACCAACAAACGAAATGTTGAAAAGACCGCCCTTATGGATTCATTGGAAAATCCTGCAAAGTGGGTTTCGAAATTTGGAAGCATTACCTTTAACCAGGTGGGTAGAGGCCTTCCCTATGGCGGAATGAATGAAAAAGGTTTGGTTGTTGAGCAAATGACATTAGATCAGACCAAATACCCGGGAAGGGATTCTCGCCAATCAATTTCAGCTTGCCAATGGATACAATACCAACTTGATAATTGTTCAACTATTCAGGAAGTGATAAGCACTGATAAAGAAATAAGAATAGTTGATCGTTTATCAAAGTTTCATTTTCTCATCTGTGACAGCTCCGGGAATAGCGCTGTTATTGAATTTATTAATGGAAAAATGATTATTAGGACAGACGATCTGCTCCCGGTACCTGCATTGGCAAACAGTCTGTACGACATATCAATATCGGCATATAAAACAAAAATGAATACTGAATTCAACAGATCGCTGTATAATTTTTGTACTGCGGCAAGTATGATTGATAATTATTCTGAAAACAATGTAAAAGATGATATTTCTTATTCGTTCAATATATTAAAGTCAGTAGCGCAAGGGCTATTTTACAAAATGGAGTATAGTATATGATATACAAAATTTAAAAGTATATTTTAAGGTTTTTGAATCGCCTACCTTGACAAAAACTCAAATTCTATTTTTAAAAGCTGAAGGTCTTGCTAAAACAAAAATAGCAGACTTAAAAGAAATTGATTTTACCTGTTCATCACCTTGTTTAGTAATGGATCTAGAGCTGGACCAAGAAGGTTTGGTTAATTCATATTTCCAAAAATATACAACAAATATAAACAAGGAATATATTTCTAAGGCATTCGATTATTTTTGGCGCTTGGGTGTTCCGATTCATCTCTCAGATGAAGAACTAAATTATTTGGCAAAATACCCGGAAAGTTTTAAGTGTATTGATTCTGAATGAACGCATATAATAACCCATACTGGGTGACGGACGCGCAGGTTGCGTTTTGTTCTATCCTCTCAATTATGCTTTGGACACCTACCGGCATCTACGGCGCATTTCACCGATTACGGTGTAGCGCCGGGCCGCTGGATTCTTTTTCAATTGAGCATTTGGACAGAACCGGTTCTGCGCGCCGCACAAACCAACGTTCTACTATAAAAGATTTACTTGAAATGGTTCGTATGAATACCTATATTAAGACTATAATAAAGATCATAATATGGAATATAATAAAATGAAAAAACTAATAATTTCAAAAGACATAGTTCCGGTCAATGAATTCAAGACAGGGATATCCAAATATTTAAAATCATTAAAAGAAACCGGTCATCCTGTAATTATCACTCAAAATGGTAGGCCGGCCGGTGTTGTAATAACTCCAAGAGAATATGATAAGTTAACTTATACAAGCCTATTTATTGAATCTGTAAATCAAGGACTTGAGGATGTTGAATCAGGAGATTCCTACTCTACTGAAGAATTAAAAGAGAAGATTAAAGCTGCCAGGAGTTTGAGGAATAAACAATGAAGGTGATTTGGTCGAAGGAATCTCTAAACAGATTAATTGAGATAGAAGAATTTATAGCCGAGGATAATCCACATAAAGCGATAGATTTCATAGATTTATTAGTTTCAAGATCTTATTTAATTGAAGAAAATCCAAAGATGGGAAGAACTGTGCCGGAATTTTCTGATCCGAACATAAGAGAATTAATGATCAAAGGATATAGGTTGGTTTATCGACTTGGGAAAGGGAAGATAGATATTTTAACTGTATTTGAAGGGCATCGTCTAATACGAAAGAGTGAAATATTCATTGATGATGAATAATCATAGAACCCGATCATGAACCTGACGCCAACAGATTGAATGATTATAAGAGTTTGTTTCTGCTTTGGACGGCGGGTAGCTATATTAGAATAATATTTTTTATTATCGTGTAGCGCGACTCCCGGTTTAACCGCGCCGGGATCATGCATAATAATCGGGAGGGAGATGGGCCACAAATCCATCCTGATTTATTATCACTCAATTGGCAGGGCAACGGATTCTGAATCCGCAGGGTTAACTGTTCGATTCTCAGGGGGTGTACATCTTCTTAGTACCCCGTTATCTCGGTCTTTTTCATGCCTGTCGCTCCTCAAATGCAGACAGAATTCCCTTGCATTTTCTTGTTAATTTTTCTACAATACCTCGTTCAACATAATCACCTCTTATGTTCATTTTCCACCTATTGTGCTGTGTGTTCAGGGAAAGGCGGACGTTCATCGTTTTTACTGCCTCTCTATCGCCGTGGGACTCCTCCCCGGGGCGTTTACTTTCAGGAACTTCGAAGACGACGCATGACCATATTAGAAATAAATATAAAATCCTATCGTGTAGCACGATCCCGGCTCAAAAGTGTGCCGGGACAAGCTCCCGGGGTCATGATACGTCATGAGGGAGATGGGCCACGGGCCCATCCTGCACTACTCGATGAGATTATATGAATCCTGGTCCCTTCAGTCTAAAAGGGAGTAAAATCATGAATAAGAACATGGCTGCAAACTCTATTATTCCTCGAAGAAAATTTATGTCGGTCTGCGGCGGCTGCGCCGCCCTCTGCGCTGCCACACCGATCATTGGTATCGGCTGCTCAAAGATTAAAGAAAAGAAAACAATCCGCGTTATCTATTCCCTGCACGCCACGGTACAGCCTGGTCCGGATTGGCCGAATGTTGGCTTCGATTTTGCCCCGGCAATGCAGCGGATCAATGCCGTTCTTACCAGAACCTGTCCAGAATTTGAATTTATCCCAACCCAGGCACGTGGACAAGAAGAGGCGCAAAATATTCTTGAGCAAGACAAAAACGCGGACATTCATGGATATATTGTCTACCAGATGAATTGCTGGAACAGGGTCATTCAACCTATTGCCGCATCCGGCAAACCAGTGCTGTATGCAGACTTTCAATATGGAGGTAGCGGCGGATTCCTTGTTTATAACGCGGGCTTTTTACGGAACAATGTGCCGAACGTCGGATTTGTCGCGTCATCTGACTTTGACGATGTGGTCAAAGCGGTCAAGTGCTTTAACAAAATCGGTACTGCGGATGAGTTTGCGTCGGCGACCGCGAAGGTCCGAATGAAAAACACAAAAAAGGCCGACGGCCGAAGGATAAAAACCGATAATCTCACGACACTTTCTCCTCAGGATTGTTTGTTGCGCATGCAAGAATCAAAGATATTGGCGGTGCGGGATCAAAATTCCGGAGCTGCCGATCCGATCATGAACATCCCGATGGAAAAGGTTGCGTTTGCTGAAGTGAACGCGGCCTGGGAGAAAGCGAATAAAGGTGAATCTCGGGCTATCGCGGAACGCTGGCGGGATACGGCCAGTGACGTGATCGACGTCCCGTTTGAAACCCTCGAATCCTCGGCCGCATTTTATCTCGGCATGAAGGACGTTCTGAAAAATCATGATGCCAACGCCATCACCATCAATTGTCTGGGCGGATTTTACGGCGGTCACATCCACGCCTATCCATGTCTCGGTTTTCACGAGCTGAATAATGAAGGTCTGGTTGGCGCCTGTGAATGTGATACGAGATCGACAGCGACGATGGTGGCTTTTTCGACGCTCACGCACGGTCGTCCCGGATATATTTCCGATCCGGTTATTGATACCGCTAAAGGACAGATTATTTATGCCCACTGCGTTGCCTCCAACAAGGTATTTGGACCCGCTGGGCCAACAAATCCCTTTACCATCATGACACATTCTGAAGATCGACAGGGCGCGTCCGTGCGATCGATTCTGCCGGTTGGATATACCGTAACCACGCTTGAGATCTTGCCCAATAGAAATGAAATACTCATGCATCAAGGCAGAGCGGTGGATAACGATTCTGACGACAGAGCCTGCAGGACAAAACTCTGCGTCGAGCCTAAAGGAGATATTGAAAAGCTCTTTACCATGTGGGATCAATGGGGCTGGCACAGAGTCACATTTTATGGCGATCTTAAAGAGCCTGTATATGCGCTCGCTGATCATATCGGCTGGAACGTCGTTGAGGAAGCCTAGCCTGAGAACCAGAGCGTTGACATCAGGGCCTATGGACGGGTGTATTAAATAATATTCTCGTATAGCACGATTCCCGGTTTAACGCGTGGCAGGATCATGCATACTAATCAGGAGGGAGATGGGCCACGGGCCCATCCAGCAACATGTATGTTTCTGCGAGGGCAGGCAGCATAAGCGAAGACGCTGCTGCAGCAACCATCTGCAATGAACAACGACAAAAATACGTATTGAGGGAACATGGGATCGAAAAACAGCAGCCGCAGCAGGGTGCTGATTACGGGTGCCGGGGGATTTCTCGGACATCATCTCGCCAACGCGCTCGCCGGGGAAGGAGTGGAGGTTACGGGCCTGCTCCTGCCGGATGAGGATGATACGCGGCTCAATAAAGAAATAACTGTAATTCGCGGTGATTTGACCCACCCGCGATCATTCGAAGATTCGGTCAGGGATTTTGACCGGATCTACCATCTGGCTGCTGTCCTGACTGCCGACGAACCGGATATGTTTTCCCGCGTGAATGTCGATGGTACCATACATTTGATCGAAGCCTGCAAGAAAAACGGCCTTCAGCTGAAGCGTTTCCTTTTTGCGTCCAGCATTTCGGCCATGGGTCCCACCGGTAAGAATCAATCAGATGAAAATACCCCGTGCTCTCCCATAAATGATTACGGAAAGAGTAAAGTCATGGCCGAGCAATATATTCAATCAACGGCCAACCCGTATCCATGGACTATTGTGCGACCGGTCGAAACGTACGGCCCCGGCAGGTTCGACAGCTTTTACCAGATCTGCAAAGCCGCGAAGATGGGTTTACAGCTTCATCTCGGAAGCGGAGAAGTGACACTGGGCTATGCGGATGATATCGTACGCGGAATCATTCAGGCATGCGAGAGTCCGGCCACCGAAGGAAACATATACATACTTGGGGGAGACAGAACCTATACCCTGGAAGAGGTGACCCGAGTTTTTTCCAAAGCGTTCAGGGAGCGGACCATATCAATTCATCTACCGTACGCTCTTCTGTACATGGCCGCTTTTTTCATCGAGGGGATTTCCAGGATTTTGCGATCCAGACCCGTTCTGACGCGCTGGCAGCTTGAGTCGTATCTGAAGGCATGTTACTGGAAATTCGATACAAGAAAAGCCAGAGAAGATTTCGGATTCCGCCCTGAAGTGGATCTCGATCAGGGTGCGAAACGAACCGTCGAATGGTACAGAAAAGAAGGATACCTGTAATTGAAAGTTCTGGTTACAGGCAGCACGGGGTTTATCGGAAGCCGTCTTGTCGAATTTTTAATCAAGGACGGGCATGAGGTGCATTGTCTCATCAGACCGGAAAGCGATCTGAAATGCCTTGAGGGACTGGATGTCCGTCTGATCAGGTGCCGGTACAGTGATAAAACATCACTGGCTCAGGCTGTGCGGGATATGGAGGTGATATTTCATCTTGCGGCAAGGATCGAGGCGCCGAACTGGGATGCCTATTATACGGCCAATACACTGAGCACAAAGCATCTCATTGAAGCCTGTGCTGAATACAACCCGGGATTGAAGCGGTTTGTGTTCGTTTCGAGTATTGCCGCGTCCGGTCCGCCAAGAAGGGGAGAAATAAAAGATGAATGCTCGCAGTGCTTACCGGTTTCACCGTACGGCCGCAGTAAATTGATGGCGGAAGAGATCGTGCAAAATTATGCCGAAAGGATACCGATTGTCATCATGCGGCCGGCCAATGTTCTGGGTGCCCGCCAAAAAGAGTTAGTGCTGATTTTGGATCTTCTTAAAAAACGCATCATGCCTATGATAGGCAGTAAGGAATCAAAGACCAGTATCTGTTTTGTTGAGGATCTTGTCAGGGCTCTGGCCATCGCCGCTGTTCATGAAAAGGCGGTGGGAAACACCTATTTCATTGCTGACCGGTCCGTCTACTCCTGGCGCCACATGTTGAAACTCATCGCCGGGGAGCTGAGAGTTTATCCCGCTGTCGTTCGCATCCCCTATCCTGTTTTATACGCAATTGCTCTGCTTTCCGAGGGATGGGCTTCTCTCTTCAAGACTCAAGCACTATTAACTCGTGATTCCCTGGAAGCGACAAGAAAATATGAATGGATATACCGAACTGAGAAAATCAGGAATGAACTGGGATTTAAGACGCTGATTTCATTCGAAAACGGCATACGGGATATTGTGGATTCTTATAAAAAGATAAATATTTCGTCACCCGGACCGAAGGGATGAGCATTCCGGAGAGAGAACTGGACGTCAATCGCCGTTGGCTCCGCCACCGGGCGTTGATTATCAAGATTTTTCGACAGTATTGCGGATGCCGACTCACCCATTGTAATCGGAGAAATAACATGAACACAAAAATGGTATTGCTTTTCATTCCGACCGTATTGTTTTTTTGTATCCCGGCCGAACGTCCCCTCATGGCTGCCTCATTGTCCCTCACCTATTTGCGTTGTGAATACACAGTAAATCCCATCGGGATCGATAGTGAAAAACCCAGGCTGAGCTGGAATTTGATTTCGGAAAAACGGGGCGTGAGACAATCCGCATATCAGATCCAGGTGGCTTTATCTCAAAAAGCCCTGGAGACGGGAAAGGACTTGGTGTGGGACACCGGCAAAATTGCATCGGATCGATCCATTCAGGTGGAATACGCCGGTCCGCGATTGCTTTCGTCGCAGCGATACTTCTGGCGTGTGCGTGTCTGGGATAATAACGACAAGGCCTCCGATTGGAGCGACAGCAATTTTTGGGAAATGGGATTGCTCTCCAGGGACGACTGGCAGGCGGACTGGATAACGCCGGACCTGCAGGAAGACACAGCATCATCTAATCCGGCTCCAATGCTTCGTAACGATTTCCAGCTGAGGCATACGGTCAAACGGGCCCGCCTGTATATCACCGCGCTTGGATTGTATGAGGCGCAGATTAACGGCCGCCGGGTCGGAGACCAGCTGTTTACTCCCGGCTGGACAAGCTATGACACCCGGCTGCAATATCAAACGTATGATGTCACTCCTCTGCTTAAAAAAGGATTAAATGCAATTGGTGTGACGCTCGGTGACGGGTGGTACCGGGGCAGGCTGGCATGGGGTGATACCAGGGACATCTATGGTAAAAAGCTGGCGCTGCTGATGCAGCTGCAGGTCGAATATGCAGATGGCAGCGAGGATATTGTAAAATCGGACACTTCCTGGAAATGCGCAACCGGGCCCATCCGTTATTCTGATATTTACGATGGGGAACAGTACGACGCCAGGCGTGAAAAGAAAGGCTGGTCCACAGCTGAATTTAATGACCGCACCTGGTCCGGGGTGAGCGTCATAAAGCATAAAAAGAGTATTCTTATCGCTCCTGAAGGACCGCCGGTGCGCCGTACAGAGGAGATAACACCCTTACAGATCCTGCAGACACCGGCCGGTGAAACCGTTTTTGATATGGGACAAAATATGGTGGGATGGGTCAGAC
>CAZUMH010000102.1:0-11972 GCA_964621645.1 uncultured bacterium | reverse complement strand
AGTTTGAGGCTAAAAATGTGTAGTTAGGGGTGTCTACTATTCGTGGGTAGGACCACTGTTCATCTATGATTAATGCCATATATCAGATAAGCATCGTACCATTCATAAAGCCAAAGAGGTGTGTTATGAAAACAATCAGAAAAACCATGGCTCGATTATTCCCGATTACTGTATGTTTTTTTATGCTTTTTGTATCCTGTAACAAGAATTCTCCAACCGGAGCTGAAAATGACGATAATACGCTCACAGACATTGATGGTAATATATATCAGGTAATCCAAATAGGGAATCAATGGTGGATGGCGGAAAATCTGAAAGTGACACATTACCGCAATGGGGAAGCCATACCGAATGTCACTGATGGCTCTGAATGGTCTAACCTTACTACTGGCGCATACAGTATGTATGATAATAGTGAAAGCAAAGGAAATATTTACGGTTACCTCTATAACTGGTATACAATTGATGCCAACCACAATATTGCACCTCAAGGGTGGCACGTGCCCACGGATGAAGACTGGAAAGAGCTTGAGATGTTTTTGGGTATGAGCCAAACAGAAGTAGATTCTATCCCATGGCGTGGTACAGATGAGGGTGGCAAATTGAAAGAGACAGGCACGACTCATTGGAACGCCCCCAATACCGGAGCTACCAATGAATCTGGATTTTCAGCACTTCCGGGTGGTTGTCACTGGCACGACAATGGTAACTTTCTCTCTATATATCAAATGGCCAAATTTTGGTCTTCAACCGAATACAACAATGACAGTGCATGGTACCGCACTCTATGGTATAATGGTTCTCAAGTGGGTCGTACACGCAGTGGTAAGCGATACGGGTATAGTATCCGTCTTGTCAGGGATTAACAATCTGTCTATTTGGTTTTTTGGGGATTTGGGACGTAGCCCTAATGAAAACATATCATTTGGAGGACTGCATCTGCAAGATAATGTTCACTCTTAACGTTAAAACAGCTAACCCAAGTCTGCATTTGACATCGCCGTTGCGGGTCTCTTTCATTTTTCCATTTGCAAGAGGATATATCAGTCCCATGCAGTTTGAGGCTAAAAATGTGTAGTTAGGGGTGTCTACTATTCGTGGGTAGGACCACTTTTATGAGAAAAGACCATTAATATAAGTAACTTTCATTTGAAAAATTGACCAGATTCGTTTACATTGTTGGAGGTATTAATGCTGAAAAAATGGGTGAAATAATGAAAACAAAGCATACTTGTATAATTGGTGATTCAAGAAAAATGGATGATATTAAAAATGATTCTGTACATTTGGCTGTCACATCACCACCATATTGGCAATTGAAAGATTATGGTTCAGATGACCAGATTGGATTCAATGATTCTTACGAAAGTTATATTAATAATTTGAACTTGGTTTGGGCGGAATGCTATCGAGTTTTACACCCTGGTTGTAGATTGATGGTGAATATTGGTGACCAATTTGCGCGTGCTGTTTATTATGGCCGCTATAAAATAATTCCCATAAGGACAGAAATTATTAAATTTTGTGAAACAATTGGTTTTGACTATATGGGTGCAATTATATGGCAAAAGAAAACCACAATGAATACAACAGGTGGTGCTACAGTTATGGGTTCTTATCCTTTTCCTAGGAATGGAATTGTTGAAATTGATTATGAGTTTATATTGATATTTAAGAAACCAGGGAAAGCCCCAAAAGTTAGCCAAGAGTTAAAAGAACAATCAAAAATTTCCAAAGAAAAATGGAAAGAATACTTCTTAGGGCATTGGTATTTTAATGGTGCAAGACAAGACAATCATATTGCTATGTTTCCAGTTGAGTTGCCGAAGCGAGCTATTGAAATGTTCACATTTGTTGGAGATACTGTTTTAGATCCATTTTTGGGGAGTGGTACGACTTCATTGGCCGCTATGTCATGTAATAGAAATTCCATCGGTTATGAAATTAATAAAGAATTTTTACCAATAATAAAAAATAAATTGAATGTTAATGAAAACACTCTCTTTCAAGATCAAGAGTTTACTGTAAAGTACCAAAATTTAGTTGATATTAATTGGGAAAGAAATATTAATAATCTTCCTTATATCTTTCATGATCCTATCAATTTCGACAAGAAAATTGATCCCAATAAAATAAAATTTGGATCAAAAATAAATATTGAAGATGGCAAAAATGGTGTTAAGCGGGAAGAATATTTCAACGTAAAAGAAGTCTTGAAACCTAATATAATAAAATTATCAAACAATCTAAATATTAGATTAATTGGTATTAAACCATTGTCTGAAAAACAGGATGAGGCCATTGAATTTCTAAGAAAGAAAATTTTGAAAAGCTCAGTTTATTTGAAATATGATGAAACAAAATATGACAATGAAAACAATTTATTGGCGTATGTTTATATGAAAAACAAGACGTTTATTAATGCTCATTTAATTAAGAACAACTTGTGTGAATTAGATGCTGAATTTGATTTTAAATATAAGAATAAATTTCAAAAAATTAATCAGGAATCAGCAACATGAGAAGTCGAATAAAAATCAAAAATTCAGAAATTCAAGAATTACTCGGCTCAGAGCCAGTCGAATTTCCAAAATACTCGACTCAAATTATTAATTTAGCCAATCAAAATGCTCAAGGCACTCGTCCTGCTGTTGTAGGACAAATGAGTGAATTAATTCAGGAATTTACAGGCAAATCAATAACAGAATGGGAAGAATGGTATTTAAAGCGTCATCCAGATGCTATTGATAAGGCAACAACAAAGATATCAGAAATGGTTGAGAATTTTCGTAGTGTGATTGAAAAAATAGACAAAGACATGGTTAAAGATTGGGTAAAAGATTTAGTCATTATTAAAACATTCATTGGGCTTAAATTTCAAGAGGCAATTTTAAGCAAGACAGCTAAATTACTAAGAACATCATATCGCTTGTCAACCCCATCAGAAGAAGCTAAGGGCATTAATGGATATGTTGGTGAGATCCCAGTTAGTATCAAACCAGAAACATATAAATCGAAAAAAAGCCTTCAAGAAAATATTGATGCACAATTTATTTATTATTCAAAAGTTAAAGATGGTGTCACGATAGATATAGAGGAAATGATGAGCAGTCAAGGACATAGTTAACAGATTAGTCTAATGACATGGGTAACACTTTTATGTGATTTTTGATTCTTTTTGTTCTTTGAGAATTTCCTTTTTTATCGCTGATACGCATCAGTTGTACACATTAAGACTTACGAATAACATCGCAATTCGTTCTCGTAAGCATAACAACTATGTAATAGACAAGGATAACATACATTAGGATCGTACATATGAGAAATTATTATCTGATATTTGATCGCCCGGGGGCTGAGCCTCCGGGCGCGCCATATAAGGGGCTTCACCTCAGTACACTGTTATACTTGCACTGCCCCGCAGCCCGCTCATCACCCCTCCCTCTATTGCGTTTCTATCGGTATTGACCATTAATTGCTTGCTATTCGGTGTATCCCGGTCTATATTTATATTATCATTTCTGATTATTCAGCGTAAAAAAACATGAGGGAATTAATAATGAAAGCAAAAAGAATCTTAGTTCCGGCAGTATTGGCACTGGTTGCTGTACTGCTTGTCAGCTGTGCGGCAAATAATGAAATGTATCTCGTAAAGCCCGCTGGATTTTGGGCCGGTTTGTGGCATGGACTGATTATCATCATCGCATTCATCATCAGTCTTTTTACGGATAAGGTCACCATCTATGAAGTACATAACAGTGGAGGCTGGTATAATTTTGGGTTTGTACTGGGTGTGATAATCAGTCTTGGACACGGAGGGCTTTGGCATCCCGCTAAAAAACTGAAATCGACTAAAAGTCAAAAGAAAAAGGAATGGGACGAGATCGGGAAAAAAGTAGAAGAAAAGGTAAGGACGGGTATTCAGAAATGGCTAGATGAAACTGAGAAGAAAGATATGGATTGGGAAGAAATCGGCAGGAAAGTTGAAGAAAAAATTAAACGTGAATTGAGAAACTGGGCCGAGAAATAATCATACCCGGGACAATTTTTCCATTTCAGCTGGCGAAGGTGTTCATCACCTTCGTCATTATTATTCCTGTATCTTTGTATTTCGTGAAACGCCCCGTTCAATAAAATAATGCGGGAGATTTGAGTCTATGTCTCGAAATCAAAAATGTTTACGCTTGATTTTGTCGTTTTAATTGTTTATATATTAGTTGATAGCAAAAATATATCGGTAATTTGCGTTTTTAGCGTCCCCCCCCGAGGAAATATGCTATCTTGTAGGGGAGAGACCACACATCAAAAATAAGTTAAAATGTCAGTGTGAACCAAAATATCCTCTGGGCGGCAATCATAAGGCGACATTCCACTACATTAACAATTCTTCCTGCGACAAATCCATCAAGGTTCATCACCATTATACTCATTCCTTAAGCAATAAGAAATTATATAAGGTGACAATTCGACGAGCATTTTTATGTGTCGTTGCTAGTGAGATCATTGGAGCCATATGGAAATCCGAATATTAGATGAATACCTGCATTAAAACGATACTGGATTTCAAAGATCCGCATCTTTTTTCGACCAGGATCAGGTCTGATTATGGAAATATTTTACCGGGTGATCATGAAATCCGGATGAATTGCGGGTAAGGAGTCCCGATATACTATGGAAGATAATAACAACAGGAATGAATCAATAGCGGCATTGGCGGAGCGTGAAGCGAATCTGCGAAACGTGATCATGGACAGTGCCGAAGGAATCCTGGTCACTGATGAAAAAGGGGTTGTTTTGTTCGCGAATCCGGCGGCAGAATCGATCCTGGGTAATGAAAAAGGCCGGCTGAAAGGGGAAAAGTTCAATTTTCCCGATACCGGTGAGGAAAAACCGAGTGAAGTCGATCTGGTCAAACCCGATGGTTCCGCTCTTACCGTGGAGTTCTGGGCCAGAAAAACGAATTGGAACGGCACGCCGGCCATTCGTGTGTGCGTCCGGGATCTTACGGAACACAAGCAGATTGAGGGAAAGGTCAGCCACCTTAATGCCGTTCTTTACGCCCTCCGGATTGTCAACCAGCTGATTACCCGCGAAAAGGATCGGGACGAGTTGGTGAAAAAGTCCTGTGAAATTCTGGTAAGCACGCGCGGGTATTATTCGGCCTGGGGAGCCTTGCATGACAGAGAGGGACGTTTCGAGACTATTGCAGAATCAGGAATCGGTAATGCTTTCAAAGCGTTTAAGGAACAGGTGACAGGGGGTAAATGGCCCTCGTGCTACAAAGATGCCCTGGCAGCTGAAACAGGAATTCTGGCCAAGCACAATCACATTAGGAAATGCCATGGGTGTAAACTCGCTCGTCTCTACCGGAAAAATGCCGCATTAGCCGGAGCTTTACGGTATAATGACCATGATTTCGGAGTTCTGGTTGTTACTCTCCCTGTTGGCATGGCCTATGACAAAGAAGAACAAACGCTTTTCAAGGAACTTGTCGGTGATATAGCCTACGCACTGTACGCCATTGAAGTGGAGGAGGAAAAACAGCGAGCCGAGAGGCAGAAGCTGGAATTACTGACAAAATACAAGACTCTTTTTTCCATTTACCCCATGGGGGTTACTCTCGCGGATGTAGACGGAAAGATTGTGGAAAGCAATCGGATTGCTGAAGAAATACTTGGTTTATCCGAAAAGGAACAAAAAAATCGGCACATTGAGGATTATAAATGGAACGTTATACGTCCTGATGGGACACAGTTGCCGCCGGATGAATATGCCAGTGTTCGGGCGATGAAAGAAAACCGCTTGATAGAAAATGTGCAAATGGGTCTTGTAAAAAATAATAATGAGATTACCTGGATCAGTGTATCGGCAATACCGATCCCACTGGAAAAATTTGGAGTACTGATCACCTATTTGGATATCAGTGAGCAGAAGAAAGCTGAACAGGAACTGAAAGAACGTGAACGGCAGTTATCATTAATATATTCTTCTGTCGCAGAGGCCCTGTATGTGATCGATGTAGAACCGGATAATCAGTTCAGGTTCAAGTCGGTCAACCAGGCCTTCCTGGAGGCGACGGGATTACGCCGGGAGCTTGTTGAAGGCAGACTGATTGAGGAAGTGATCCCGGAGTCTTCGATCGGGATGGTCCGGGGAAACTACCTGAAGGCAATACATGAGAAAGGGGTTCTACGATGGGAGGAGACGTCCCGGTATCCCTCCGGAGCGAAGACGGGCATTGTAAACATGGCTCCTGTTTTTGACAAGGATGGGAACTGTATAAATCTTGTCGGTTCCGTGCATGATATCACCGAGAGGAAACAGGCGGAAGAGCAGCTGTCGCGAGCCCAGGAACTTTTAAAAGAGACGAGCGAGATGGCCCAGGTGGGCGGCTGGGAGATTGATATGGAAACGGATACGGTAACCTATACCCACGGAACCAGGCTTACCCATGAAGTTCCCGAGGACTATGTGCCCACGCTGGAGGAGGCCATCGGCTTTTTCCCCGATGCGCGGAAAGAACTCACCGAAGCCATCCGGCGGGCCCGGGAGGAAGGGATACCCTACGATATGGAGGTTCCCTTTGTCACGGCAAAGGGCCGCGGGCTCTGGACTCATACGCGGGGGAAAGCGGTATTCGAGGATGGGAAATGTGTCCGCCTGTACGGCACCTTCCAGGATATCACGGAGCAGAAAAAAATCAGGGATACGCTGGAAGAAACCAACCTTCGTTTTCAGGAGACCGTGCGCGGCGGCAATGTCGGACTCTGGGATTGGGATCTGCCCGGCAACAGGGTGTACTATTCTCCCGAATGGAAAGCGCAGATCGGATACAGGGAAGAAGAAATATCGGATAACTTCGAAGAATGGCGGAGCCGGGTTCACCCGGAAGATCTGCCGGATGTCATGAAGGTGATAGAAAGATTAATTGCGGGCAAGTCCGACGACTGCCGGGTTGACTTCCGCTGCCGCCACAAGGACGGTTCCTGGCGCTGGATCGTAGCGCACGCCGCGGTATTGCGAGACGTTGACGGCAAGGTTGTGCGCCTGGTTGGATCCCATGTTGATATTACCCAGCTGAAACAGGCTGAAGAACAGATCCGGATCGAGCGGGACCGGGCTCAGATGTATCTTGATATTGCCAGAGTGATTATTATCGCAATCGACAGTACCGGAACAGTACAGCTGATCAACCGCATGGGGTGCGATATCCTGGGCTATTCAGCTGAAGAGATTATCGGCAGAAACTGGTTCGATAATTTTTTGCCGCCTGAAACAAGTGAAGAAACTTTAGCTGTGCATGACGCGATACTGGCAGGTGATAATAAGGGGCGTACCTATAAGGAAAACCTAGTACTGACAAAGAGCGGTGCAAAGAGACTGATTGCCTGGCAGCATGTCCCGCTGATGGATGATGAAGGAAATGTCACCGGACACTTGAGCTCGGGAACGGATATCACCGAACAGAAGCGGGCAGAAACATCATTGCGGGAAAGTGAAGAACGGTTCCGTACCATCAGCGAGTGCTCCGCTGACCCTATTTTTATCACGGATCGGGATGCTCGCTATGTCTATGTAAATAAAAAAGCGTCGGAGCTTCTCGGGTACTCTCAGAAAGAGCTGTTGAAGATGGGGATTCCCGATGTTGTAATACCTGAAAAGATTACGGAAAGTACTGAACGTTTCAAGCAGCTGGTTGAAAACGGAGCGATGCTTTTGGAAATCCACCTTCAGAGAAAAGACGGCACTACTGTTCCTGTCGAACTGAACAGTGTGGTGCTGCCCAACGGACTGATTTATGGAAGTTGTCGAGATATCACCGAGCGTAAACAGACGGAAATGGAGATCGAGAAGAATCTGAAGGAGAAGGAACTTCTATTGAAGGAACTGTATCACCGCACCAAGAACAACATGCAGGTGATTTCATCCATGCTGCGCCTCAAAGCCCGTTCCAGCGAAAATGAGTGGCTTGGAGAAGCGTTCAAGGAGATCGAAAATAAAATAATGGGAATGGCCCTGGTTCATCAAAAGCTCTATGAATCAAAGGATTTATCGCATATCAATTTGAAGGAGTATATTGAAAGCCTGCTTTCTTTGATTAAAACCAGCTATTATGGAATATTGGACAATATCTCCATTAAAGCCGATCTTAAGGAGATCGATGTCCTGATAGACTCAGCGATACCAGTAGGGGTTATCATCAATGAACTGTTTACAAATTCTGTTAAGCATGCTTTCCCTGACGATAGAAAAGGTAAAATTGAAGTCACACTTGATGCTGATCCAAAGGGATTAATTACCATTGAAATAAAGGATAACGGTATCGGATTACCAAAGAATTTCGACCTGAAGAAAGACATCAACTTAGGGCTGCAGACAGTAATTGGCTTGATAGAAAGCCAGCTGGACGGGAAAGTCAGTTTTAAAAGCCGGAACGGACTGCATTGTCGTTTTACGTTTGAAGATGAACAGTACAAAACGAGGATATAAAATTATCTATTCCTGCAGAGCAGCGCTTTCATGGCCTGGCCTGCGCCCGGCCGCACTCATGCTGGGAACGATGCGAGTCAGCCGAATTTCAGCAGGAACTGTTCCAAACTCAGAATCGGGATCCCCTCCCTGCCACTGCGAACCAGCTGATTCTCATCGCAATATCCCCATTCCGCCAGGTAGACCCGCACCTCTGTCCCCCTCACCTTTATCAGGGTGTCCACCTGATCATCAACAAAATGAAACTGTTTTGGAGCCAGCCGGTATTTTGTTAACATCCCGGCAACAATGGCTTCTTTCGACCTTTCCGGGGTTGCGAAATGGATCCGGTTCTCCGGCAGGGAGCAGCCGTTGAAGTCAAGAATCCTCCGAATATAACCTTTTTTCCTGGTTGATATGACCGCGAAGTGGTCCCGGGCGGCCCATGTTTGCAGCAGGGGCTGCACTCCCCGATAAAGGGGAGTCAGCGCGGTCCACCGATCCGGCTGTGATTGTATGGACCTGTCCCTTTCCCTGTAAAATAAATCGAAGAAGACAGAATCGAGGCGTTTTTCTGTTTCAAGGAAGGTGTCGAATTCAGTCTGGCTGGAGATATCCAGATGCCGTGATATTGCCAACCAGATGAAGAGAAAATCCTTTCCGAAGCGGATGAAATTCCTCATTCTCTTGAAAGCGGCGGTTGAGGATTTATCCAAATCCTCCGGTGATTGAATCCTGCGGCCGCTGCCCGAGAATCCGGCATAGGCGTTGAAACTGGTCACCATACACTCGCCGACACTGTCGACGATAACGCCGTCAAAGTCCAGGGCGAGAAATTTCTGCTCCAAAACGGCCATGATTGCTCCTGTTTCGGGGATCAGAATAAAGATACGAAAATCAGAGATTGGTTCAAACGGTTTCTTCAAGATCCGGGCCTGAATAGTTTTTAACGACGTTACGGATCGAAATCCTCTCATCTTTTCTTGTCCGCCGGCGATAAAAACCTTGTACCTGAAGTGTGCTTTTTGTACCTTAATCTCCGGTACAAAAATCCAAGATTACATACAATTATTAGCCAAAGCGGTTCTTCCTTTTTTACAGAAAATGCTCGAAGCGGAGGAATCTTCATGCCGAAAACGAATCCAGAATCCAAAGCGGATGCATCGCTACCGCTGGTGCCCCGGGATCTGCTCTGGCCCTTCATACTCTTGACCAGCCTCTTCGCCTGGTGGGGTCTGGCCAACAACATGACCGACACCCTGCTGG
Organism: uncultured bacterium; assembly: GCA_964621645.1. GTDB lineage: Bacteria > Zhuqueibacterota > QNDG01 > QNDG01 > JAGLOF01 > CAZUMH01. The sequence continues at coordinate 2,237 of CAZUMH010000102.1, read as the reverse complement.
CCGCCTTCAAGCGGATCATGAGCATGTCCGATTCCCAGACAGCCCTTATCCAGGTAGTGTTCTACGGCGCCGGGTATGGTCTGTTGGCTCTGCCGGCCGCCATCTTTATAAAGAAATACACCTACAAATCCGGAGTCCTTCTGGGGTTGGGACTCTACTGCGCCGGAGCAATCCTTTTTTATCCGGCCAAGCTCACGGCCGAGTACCCCTATTTTCTGGCAGCTCTCTGGATTCTCTCAGGCGGTCTTTCCATACTTGAGACCGCTTCAAATCCCTATATCTATTCCATGGGGCCGGAGGAAACGGGAACGCGCCGGCTCAATCTGGCTCAGTCCTTTAATCCGGTCGGATCCATTCTGGGAGTGATGCTCAGCAAGTTCTTCATCCTATCCCATTTAAATGCCGCCGGGGCGGAAGAGCGGGCGGCAATGGGCCAGGAGGCTCTGCGGCAGATCCAGAACCGCGAGCTCAATGCCGTGACCTACACCTACGTCGCTGTTGGTCTGATCCTTGTTGTTACCTGGCTCTTAATAGCGGTGAACCGTTCCATGCCAAAAGCCTCTGATACCAGCGGTACGTTAAACCTGGTACCGACTTTCAGACGGCTGGTGCGAAACCGGCACTATATCTGGGGTGTGGTGGCTCAATTTTTTTATGTGGGGGCTCAGATCGGCGTCTGGTCCTTTACCATCCGTTACGTCATGCAGGAGCTGGCGGTCAGAGAAGCCGAGGCCTCTTCCTACTACATCGCCGCCCTGGTCCTCTTTACAGTTTCACGATTTATCTGCACCTGGCTCATGCGGTACATCAAACCGGCAAATCTGCTGGCGGCCCTGGCGTTGCTGGCCGTGGGACTTTCCCTGCTGGTCATCGTCAGTGGAGGTATTCCCGGTGTCTACGCTCTGGTGGCGATATCTGGCTGCATGTCACTAATGTTTCCGACCATCTTCGGCCTGGCGGTACGGGGTCTGGGAGATGACACCAAACTGGCCGGCTCGGGTCTGATCATGGCCATACTGGGAGGGGCGGTCATTACTCAGATACAGGGGTTTGTCTCCGATTTTAGCGGAAGCATTCATTTGGCCTATTCGGTTCCCCTGGTTTGTTTTCTGATCATTTTTTACTATGGAGCGGTAGCCAGCAGAAAAGACGCGGTTCCAGAGGGATGATAATCCCTTCTGTTCGGAAATGTCACCCTCCGGTTTACCGTCTCGGAGCGATCAGGGAAGGATGATAAACAGCTTGATTTACCTCAGGCCATTTTCTATATTTAAACACTACTTTCCACAATATCTTAACGCATCCAACACCTGAGGAATTGAAAGAGCGGGGACTTATCCTCATGTATCTCTTCATTGTGGTATAGCCGAAGAGAGAAGGATTGCTATAATGGGAAATCCTACCAGCATACTCATCGTGGAAGACGAACGAATTGTGGCAGAGGACATCGAAACCTCTCTGACAGAAATGAACTATTCCGTATGCGGCATTGCTTCCACCGGGAAGGAGGCGCTGTCAGTACTCGAAAAACAGAATCCCGATGTTGTGCTGATGGATATTGTCATCAACGGCGATATGGACGGGATCGCCGTGAGTGAAGAAATCAGAAGACGATTTGGGATCCCGGTAATATTCCTCACCGCCTACGCTGATGAATCAACCCTGGCGAAAGCCAAAATTACCGAACCATTTGGATATGTTGTCAAACCATTCAGCGAGCGTGATCTGCAGAGTGCAATCGAAATCGCGCTGTATCGGTATCACATGTACCGAAAACTGCAGGAACGGGAGCTCTGGTTCTCGACGACACTCCGAAGCCTGGGTGACGGTGTCATTGCCACGGATCAGGAAGGCAGCGTCATTTTCATGAATCTTGCCGCCGAGAAAATGACTGGAATCCGGCAGGAGGAAAGTGAAAAACAGCCGTTAGCGGACGTTTTTACCGTTATATCTGCGGAGGCAGGCATCGAGCAGCTTATTCCGTTATCAAACGTTCTAAAAAAGGGAGAGATTATATCGAGGCATAAAGAGGTGATCCTCCGCTCCCGGGATAATTATCATTTTGCGATCAAGTATTCACTCGCCCCCATAGGGGATGCCCAAACAGGGATTATGGGGGCTGTACTGGTTTTCAGCGATATCAGCAGACAAAAGAAAATCATGGAAGATCTGCAGCGGGAACGCGATTTTACCGACACGCTGCTGCAGATTTCTCCGGCACTGTTTATAGCAGTCGA
>CAZUMH010000101.1:0-12086 GCA_964621645.1 uncultured bacterium | reverse complement strand
ACAAGGCCAGAATCGAGAAACTGCAGAGCCAGCTGCATAATTTGGTTGAACAAATGAATGCAGCCACTCAAAATAAAAACAAATCCGCTTATGATGAAGCCTATGAAGAATATCAGAAAGTCAAAAAAGAACTAGATGAGAAAGTAGCCGAGTACACAGCCCTGGGCGGAACAGAAGCCAAAGGGAAAAAGGCGTATAATGAAGGACTGCGGGCCTATAAGCTGCGGCAGTACAGTAAGGCTGTCACTCTCTTCGAAGAGGCGGTGGGATACCTCCCTGATTATGCCAAGGCATATAATATGATGGGTCTCAGCAAGCTGCGCCTGCGCCAATATAAAGAGGCTGAAACCGCCTTTTTGAAATCAATCGAACTCGATCCCAATGATGCCAACACACATTCGAATCTGGGGCTGCTTTACCGCACTATGGATCAATTAGATAAGGCGATCGCTTCTTTCCATGACGCCCTGGCTTTGGATTCGACGAACTCCCGTTACTATTATCATTTGGGCCAGACGTATGACAGGAAAAAGGACTTTGTCAACGCCTCAATGTCTTTTCAACACGCCGTAGAGAAAGATTCTTCCTATATTTTGGGATATATCGCTCTGGGTGTATCCTATCATGAACAGGGTCTTTACGATAAGGCTATATCCGCCTTGCAGAAGGCGATCGAATTGGACGACAAAGACGGCGAAGCCTATTACCGTCTGGCCGATGCTCTGATCAAGAAGAATCGTTATCGGGAGACAATTGACGCCGGCAACAAGGCTCTCCAATACGGCAAACGCAACATCAAAGCACCTGTCTATATCGCCATTGGTCAGGCGTATGAGGGTCTGGGTGATAAAACGAAAGCAATTGAAGCTTACACCAACGCCAAAGTGGATCGACGCTTTGCCAAATGGGCTGACTGGGCCATCGACAAGCTGAAGAAGCAGTAATGATCCACAGGAATACTGTCCTTTGAAGGATAGCAGGTACATTAAAACCCATCCGAATTGTGGATGGGTTTTATATAGATAAAATAGGGAGCATTTCGGATGGATTTCGATATCACTTCCGCCCTCTTGGTTATGGGCTCGCTTGGATTGATTTTCGGCATCGGATTGGCTATCGCTTCGAAGGTTTTCGCGGTACAGAAAGATGAACGGGTAGAGAAAATTGAAGCTGTTCTTCCAGGAGCAAACTGCGGAGCCTGCGGCGCGCCGGGGTGTGCCGGTTTCGCGGAAGGTGTTGTTGACGGAAAATATGAAGTAAGCGGCTGCACTGCCGGGGGAGCCGATGTGGCCAAGCAGGTAGCCTCGATCATGGGAGTGGAAGTGGGCGAGGTCCTGCCCAATGTGGCGGTAGTCCGTTGCCGGGGTGATAAAGATAATGCCGTTGATCAGGCTGTATATCAGGGCATTGAAGACTGCCGCGCCGCTGTTATGATAGATGGGGGAGCCAAGGGCTGTGTTTATGGCTGTCTGGGATTGGGTACCTGTGTCAGGGCCTGCCCTTTTGATGCCATGGCTATGCAGGATAACGGATTGCCGATTGTTTATGAAGATCTGTGCACCGGGTGTGGTTCCTGCGTGGAGGCCTGTCCTCGCGGTATTATGCAGCTGGTTCCGATCAATCAGAAAGTATATCTGGCCTGCGTCTCCCGTGATTTTGGTAAATCCGTCAAAGCCGTATGCAAGGTCGGATGTATCGGCTGCAGTCTCTGCTCCAAGGAGAATGTCACGCCCAATGAGATTATCACCATGGATGACAAGCTTCCGGTAATTCACTATGACCGCGTCAAAGATCCTCTGACCGATCTGGATCAGACCGTGGAAAAGTGTCCCACCAATTCTTTCGCCTGCCGTGAGATTCAGGAGATGGTAACAAGTCAGGAAGAAGGGGAGGTGGTGGAAGCCTGAGTTTCAATTAACAATTTTATCATTCCGGCTCTCCCGTATGCGGCAGAGCCGGTTTTTTTATATCCCCGGCTTATCGTTTTCGTAGCAGCAGGACAACATAGAGGGCGAGAAAATTGACAAGGGCGAGAAAGTAAAGGAGCGAGGATATGCCTAAGAGGGGGATGAGGAAGGCACTGGTGAACAGCGCTCCCAAGGATGATCCTGATAGGTCTATCCCGTAGAGGGTCCCGGCAATCCGTCCGGGGGGCTTTCCGGGCGGCGTCAGAAGATAGTTGGCAAGCGGGAATTGGCTCCCTCCCAGATATCCGGCGGCGGCGGCCAGCATGAGAAAGAGAAAACTTTCACTCAGAGGGGAGAACGGCAGAGCCGGGGCGTTCTGCAGAACCTTAAGCAATAATAAAAGAGCCAGAGGGAAGAGGGCCATCCCCGCCTGGAATCCTGCAAAACTCCGTACCGAATGTTCCATCTTGCCGGGGCGGTTCAAATTTCGCATCATCCGGCCGCTGCCCAGAGCCAGCCCGGTCATGTACCCGGCAATGATCAAAGACAATTGGGCATAGGCATAGCCGAAGATGATTTGAAAGGCCAGCACCAGAACTATCTCAAGGGAGATCTCGGTAAACCCGACGCTGAGAATAGAAATGTAGACGGCCGCATTTGCGCGTCTGCTTCCCGTCGGGGCGTTGCCACCTATCCACAGCCGCAGAATGAGAAAAAACAGTAAGGCAGCCCCCGCCAGGTACTCAAAGCGGAGCCTGGCACTGAAGATAAAAATGTTCTTGAACCAAGCGGCATAACGGGTGCTCCACAGAACGGTGTCAAAATAATACCCTACAGGAGTGAAATCCCGGTTGACCTGTGCCGGAAGCGGTTTGGCGAGTTTCTCCGCAAGATAATCGCGTCTTTCCCGGGATAATTGGAAAGGCAGATAGGATCCGCTCACATAGCGGGTATCCAAATTTCTTTCCCGCAGCCTTTTCAGAAGCACGTCCGGATCATCCGTAATACCCGTACCATCGATCGAGGCGATCATCCTGATAGTTTCACCGGGGAGTACTACTGAGGCCGGGAAGACCCGATTGACCGTAGCCAGTATGATTCTGATGAAATCAGCCATTTCCGGACTTATTGTGTTTTCGGAAGCCCGCAGTTTCAGCGTGAATATGCCTCCGGGAGCGAGGCGCCTTTTAACTTCCCGGAAGAATTCAACCGTGTAAAAACGGTTCAGCTGAGCCGTGTAGGGATTGGGCAGATTACAAATGATCACATCGTATTTTACCCGTTCCTGTTTGATAAAGCGGCGGCCGTCTTGAAAATGGAAGGTCACCCGCGGGTCATCATAGATACTTGTTTCATCCCGGGGCAGAAATGTGCGGCTCAACGAGACGAGGCGGGGATCCAGTTCCACATAATCCAGCCGGGTCACTGATGGATGGCGCAGCGCTTCTCTGATACTGCCGCCGAGGGCTCCGCCCAGAAGAAGAACAAGACGCGGTTCCGGGTGCTCTAATAGACTCAGATGTACCGATTCTTCGGCCTGCTGAGGATCCGGTACAGTGAGAATACGCAGGCCGTTGGTAAAAAATGAAATCTGTTCTCCCCAGCGAAGCAGGGTGATGTTGCCGTGAGGTGTGTCCCGCGATGTAATAAATGAACCGTCATGCCCCCAGAGGAGACGGTTACTCACAGACGTCAGAGCGGGCCGGGCAGTTATATAGAGCATCAGAGCCGTTAAACCGGTAAGTAACAATCTCAGCCGGCTCTTCTTCCTCTCCTCGCTGAAAAAGAATCCCCTCAGCCAGAGTGCCGATATGAGGTTGACAATACCCAGAAGAATGATGATGTCGGGAATGCTTAAAAGATAGATAAAGACGAGACTGAGAAGCAGCCCTCCCAGAGCCGAGCCCAGAGTTTCAGCGAAATAAACTCTGCTTACCGTTCCTTCTCTTTCTCCCGATTGATAGGCGGCCCGGCAGACAAGTGTATAGAGAGCTCCTGAAATCAGACACACCGGAGCCAGCGCTGTCAGCGTGATAAGAAGCAGCGGGATGAATCCGATCATCTCACCGGCCACACTCCCTAAAAGGCGGCGGCTGCTGCTGATGGCCAGGTGGGCGTAGGGCAATGAGAGAGCAAGAAGCGTTTGCCAGAGAGCCACCCGGGGCGAGGCAGGCTTCCTTATCCCTTTTAGTCTGGCTACCGTAATGCTTCCGGCAGCGGTGAAGAGAAGCCAAACGAAGAGGATGGCTCCGGTGGAAAGTTCGTTGCCGTAAAAGATGACGACCAGTTCCCTCAGGGCACAGATTTGCACCATCACTCCGGTGAAGCTGGTCAGAAAAATTGTGGCCAGATAAGGCCGTGCGTTATCATTGACAGCAGCTGTCATTTGTCCAAAAATACATACCCTGGCCTTGGGAAGCAAGAAATTTATCCAGAAAAAAGGACAGGACAGGAAAATGGTAGATTTGTAAGGAATAAAATATTATATTAGCAACGATTAGGATATGGTCCGACAGGCGAGCAAAGATAACAGAAGAGAACATTGAGGACGGCTTATGCTACTGGTTTACAATACACTCACCCGGAAAAAGGAAGAATTCAAACCGGTCAATCCTCCTTTCGTTGGCATGTATGTCTGCGGACCCACCGTATACGACGATCCCCACCTGGGCCACGCCAAGAGCTATATCTCGTTCGATGTCATCAACCGGTTCTTACGCGCTGCGGGATTCACCGTCCGGTATGTGCAGAATATTACCGATGTGGGACATCTTCTGGGCGAAGGTGATGATGGAGAGGACCGGGTCGAGCGCCGGGCCAGGCTGGAAAAACTTGAACCCGTTGAAATCGCCCAGAAATACGAGCACCATTACTTTCGCGATATGGACGCGCTGAACTGTCTCAGACCGGACATCTCCTGTCGGGCCACCGGATATATCCTCGACATGATCCGTTTTGTGGAAAGACTTCTGGAGAAGGGTGCCGCTTACGAAGCCGCAGGTAATGTCTATTTCGATATCAGCACCTTCCCAGACTATGGTAAACTTTCGGGCCGCAAACTGGATGAACTGCAGAGCGGCACCCGCGTCGAGGTGGCCGAGGGGAAACGTCATCCCGCCGATTTTGCTCTCTGGAAACGGGCGGATACTAACCACCTCATGCAGTGGCCCTCTCCCTGGGGCCAGGGATTTCCCGGGTGGCATCTGGAGTGCTCGGTGATGAGCATGAAGTACATCGGCGATACCCTCGATATCCACGGCGGAGGCATCGATAATCAGTTTCCGCATCATGAATGTGAAATTGCCCAGAGTGAATCGTTAACCGGGAAGCCGTTCGTGAAGTACTGGCTGCACAATAATATGGTGACCGTGGAAGGACAGAAGATGAGTAAATCTCTGGGGAACTTCATTACTCTGGAGGATTTATTTAAGAAATATGACCCGATGACGGTGCGTTTCTTTGTCCTGCAGGGGCATTACCGTTCACCGCAGGATTTTTCAGATGAAGCCCTGGAAGCAGCCCGGAAAGGATTCGAAAAATTGACCCGTACCGTCCAGGCCGTAAAGAACAGCATCGAAGAGACCTCGGATCAGGGAGAGCTCTCCGAACCCTGGCTTTCCCTGCGGAATAAATTCATTTCCTTTATGGAGGATGACTTCGGTACCGCGGGGGCGATTAGCGTTCTTTTTGACGCTGCCAGGGAAGCAAATAATCTCCTATCCGCACATGTGGCGCCTGAACAGTTGTGTCAGGCCGCGACACTGTTCGCTGATTTGGGAGAAAAGGTCCTGGGGCTCGATTTTTCGGCCTCGGGCAGTGAGGCGGACGCCAGCGGTCTTGCCGGCAGCCTGATTAATATGCTCATCGAACAGAGGAACCAGGCCAGAGAGACCAAGGATTGGATCCGGGCCGACGTAATCCGCGATCGGCTGGCTGAACGAGGAGTGATCCTGGAGGATTCCCATGAAGGGACGACCTGGCATCTGCAGTAGACTCTCCGCAAGAAAATAGCGTTTCAGCAGTATTCGAGTTTCATCAATACAGCGAGAATCCGCACGCCGAGAAAGCAGGATGCGGACGGCCGGGACGAGAAAAGGAGGGTAATCTCATGAAGGATTCTGAGAGCAGGATGCATGTGATGGGCAACAGTATACTGGCGGTTCCCGCTTTTGTCAGAGCTCATTACCCGGATCAGTACGAAGACTGGGTGGATTCCCTGTCTCCGGCGGCAAGGGAGATTCAAAAGGGCATCATCCTGGCAAATAAGCTTTATCCACTTTACGAAGCGATGGTGGAACCGACATCAAAGGTATGCGAGATGTTTTTCAACGGAGATGAACGCGGTGCCTGGCAGTCAGGTAAGTTCAGCGCGGATTTTGCCTTGAAAGGTATCTACAGGCTTTTCTATAAGATCGGCAAACCCCAGTTCATCATTGAGCGTGCCTCCAGGGTCTTCTCGGATTATTATCCTGAAGGTGAACTGAGAGTGTCGGAATCGGGCAGTAACGGATGTGTTGTGCATATTGTAAAATTTCCGGAACCCTACCGGGTGCTGGAGTATGACATGGCCGGCTGGATGGAGGGAACCCTTGAGCTTCTGGGCTGCCAGGATGTCACGATCACCATTACCCAGTCTCTTGCCAAAGGGGATCCTGTTACGGAATTCGTGGCCACCTGGGCCTGAGCGGCTGATTCTAATGACGTTGACGGGGCGGAGACGAATAGTTTCTGCCCCTGATTGTCTCTCGCACCACCTTGCCTGATGATCCAAAAGGGATGTTTCAAATCCTTTTTGGCCATTCATCGGAGGGAATGATCCCAAACCCGATGCGATCCTTCCTTGACTTTAGTTTTGAATTATCCTAAATTTATCCAGTATGGATCTTTTCACTGAACATACTCTATCCCGGGATGATCCAGGGCGGCCTCTCGCCGATAGAATGCGCCCTGAGAAGCTGGAGGATTTCGTCGGCCAGGAGCACCTGATCGGTACGGGAAAAGTACTGACCCGCCTGATAGAAACCGGATCCACTGCTTCATTCATTTTCTGGGGACCGCCGGGCGTGGGCAAGACCACTCTGGCCCGCATCATCGCCCGGGAAACGGATGCGGCTTTCTTTGCCATCAGTGCCGTGACAGCCGGGCTGGCGGACCTGCGTAAGATCATGCAGCAGGCCCGGTTGAATCTGGGGGGGAAGGGCCGGCGCACCGTGCTCTTCATCGATGAAATACACCGGTTCAACAAAGCCCAGCAGGACGCACTGCTGCATGCGGTGGAAGACGGGACTATCATTTTAATCGGTGCCACGACGGAAAATCCCTCATTCGAGGTGATTTCACCGCTGCTTTCCCGCTGCCGGGTCTACCGGCTGGAGAAGCTGGAGGATGAGCATCTGGTACAATTATTGGACCGGGCTCTCCAGCAGGATGATATTTTAACCAAAGAAAAACCTCAGATCAGTGACGAAGTCAAGCAGCGGCTTGCCGCTCTGGCGGCGGGCGACGGTAGAGTGGTGCTCAATGCGTTGGAACTCAGCGTCGAGCTTGCTCCCCGCAAGAAGGGCCGGCCCCAGGTTACTCCTGAAGTGATCCGGGAAGCGGTACAGAAACAATCCTTCCTTTATGATAAGAAGGGAGACGCCCATTACGATACCATATCGGCGTTCATCAAATGCGTGCGGGGGTCCGATCCTGATGGTGCGGTCTACTGGCTGGCACGCATGCTGCAGGCGGGTGAGGATCCTCTTTTTATCGCAAGGCGTCTGGTCATTCTGGCTTCTGAAGATGTGGGGAACGCGGCTCCCACGGGTCTGGTACTGGCCCAAGCCGCCTTCCAGGCGGTTCACTCCGTAGGTATGCCGGAAGCTCGTATTATCCTGGCCCAGGCGACCACCTATCTGGCCTCCGCTCCCAAGAGCAACGCTTCCTACCTGGCGGTGAGTGAGGCCCTCGATGATGCCGGCAAAACCTCTCAGGAACCGGTCCCCCTTCATCTGCGCAACGCGCCTACCCGTCTTATGAAGGAATTAAATTACGGCAAGGGCTACAAATACGCCCATGATTTCGAGGGCGGGTTTGTGGAACAGACCGGACTTCCGGAAAAACTGGCCGACAAGATATACTATCGTCCCAAAGAGATAGGACAGGAAAAACAGATAAAGGAACGGCTGGAAAATTGGTGGAAAAAAAGGCGGGAGAAAAACGGGAAGCCGACGGGGAATAAAAAAGAGAAATGAACGGGCTGCTGGTCCCCCCTCAGATACATAGGATTAGGAAACAATACGATTCTGATGGACAGAGAAACATGCAAAAAATGGTAATTAAACAGACCGGAAGTAACGCGAGAGCCGGCCAATGCGTCCAATAGATGGAGCGGAGATGAGTGGAGAAGTGTATGCGGGCATAGATCTGGGTGGTACCGATATCAAGGGCGGGTTGGTAACCACTCACGGTGAGATCAGGGCTCGTGATACCCTGCCAACCCAGGCTGAACTGGGGCCGGCCGGAGTGCTGGACCGGATGGCCTCGCTGGTGGATATGCTGCAGAAAAAGTATCCGGACGGCAACGTCAAAGCCGTTGGGATCGGTGTGCCGGGCCAGGTGATAGTGAAAAAGGGATTGCTGGTGGAGGCGCCAAATCTTCCGGGCTGGAATAATATACTGGTGGCCGAAGAGATGTTTAAAAGGATCGGGATACCGGTATTCCTGGATAACGACGCCAATATGGCCGGCCTTGGGGAGTACAGCTACGGCGCCGGAAAGGGCTGCCGGGAAATGCTGATGGTTACCCTGGGGACCGGCGTGGGGGGCGGACTGATCCTGAGCGGAACCGTATACCGCGGCGCCAGCGGCGGCGCGGGGGAGTTTGGGCACATGATAGTCTGCCGTGACGGCGAGCTCTGCACCTGCGGAAGAAAAGGCTGCCTGGAAGCATATATCGGGACCCGGGGAATCCTCCGAACGCTGAGGGAGAAGCTGGTCGTGGAAGAGAGCTCTCTGGGGGATATTCCACCAGAAGAAGTGACCCCCAGAGATATAAGCCGGGCGGCTGAAGCCGGAGACAAAACGGCCAAGGCTGTATTGGAGGAAGCCGGCCGCTGGCTGGGCGTGGCCGTGGGCTCGGTGGCAAACCTGCTTAATCTTGAAAGGGCCGTGATAGGGGGCGGCGTCGCCGCCGCCGGAGAATTCATCCTGTCCCCGGCCCGGGAAGCCGCAGCGGAAACGACTCTTAAAGTCTCCCGTGCCGCGCTGGAGATTGTTCCGGCCAGCCTGGGAAACGCGGCCGGACTATGCGGAGCGGCCCGCCTGGCAATGGATTTTGAGGACTGACATTCAAACGATGAAAAATCCGCAGACATATTTACTTTTTGTTGTCACTTCCTGTTTTTCTCTGGTCGTTACACTCACGGCTGCCGGGCAATCCGTATCTTCAGATCGGGACACTACCAAAGTGAAGGGAGAGATAAGCGGCAGCCAGTTAGAGGGACCCATCCAGTACGAGGCGCGTATTTTCGACAACTTCATCGACCAGGAAAGAACGATCCTGGAAGGCGAAGCCAGCGTCAAATACATGGATATTGAGATCAAAGCTGCCCGCATCTCGGTGGACTGGAAGAGGAATATCCTCTTGGCTGAAGGAATGGCGGATACGGTGATGATCTATGATCCCCAGAGGGGAGATTCGGTCAAGAGTGTCACCATGCGGGGATTGCCGGAGTTCAGCGAAGCGGGAGACGTCATGACCGGCGAGCGGATGGAATATAATTTCAAGACGCGCCGGGGAAGAGTGCAGCGGGGAAGGACCAAATTCGAAGACGGATTCTACACGGGGCGGGTGATGAAAGTGGCGGGCGGTCAGACGGCCTATATCGGTGACGCCTCATTTACCACCTGTGACCGGGAGGAGGAGCCGCATTTTCATTTCGAGAGCAAAAAGATGCGCATCGACATGAATAAGAGCGTGGTGGCCAAACCTATCGTCATGTATCTGGGCAAGATTCCCGTACTTGCCCTGCCTTTCGTCTATTTCCCCATCAACAAGGGCAGGCATTCCGGCCTGCTCCTGCCCCGTTATGGAGAGAGCAGTGTCGAAGGTCGGTACCTGCGGGGATTGGGCTATTACTGGGCCGCCAGTGATTACTGGGATGTGCGGGGAACGGTGGACTATTACGAGAAGAGCGGCTTCCTCTTCCGGGGAGATTTAACCTATAATGTCCGGTATAAACTGCAGGGCAGTATTTCAGGCTCATGGACCAGAAAGGATTTCGATGCTTATGGAACCACGGCACGGCGCTGGGATCTCAATGTGGTTCACTCTCAAATCATCAGTCCCAGCTTGCGGGTGAATGCCAGCGGAACCTTCGTCAGCAGCAAGGATATATACCGGGAGCTGTCAGCCAGCCGTGATCAGAGAATGAGGAGCCAGATACGATCAAACGCCACCATTACCAAACAGTTCGGCGGGTCCCGCAGTGTAACGGTCAATCTAAGCAGGGTTCAGGAGCTGCAGAATGATTCCTATACCGAGACACTCCCCAGGATTAGTTTCCGGGGCGGACGTACGGCCCTGTTCAAGAAACCGAAAGCGGATCGCGGCGAAACGATTGAGGCCAAATGGTATAACAATATATATCTCTCCTACAATTCCAATTTCGAAATAAGCCGGCGCAGGTCTCAGAATAGTGATAGCAGCTATACCACCCAGCGAGATATGGGCTGGCGGCATGATGCCAGTCTGAACAGCCCTCAGAAGATTTTCCGTTATCTGACCGTGTCTCCCGGCATCAATTATCAGGAGACCTGGTTTAACAAACAGGAACATCATATCTGGGACAGCGATTCAAATCAGGTGCTGCAGGAGGAAGAGAAAGGATTTTTCGCCCGCCGCACCTATGATATGTCGATCTCGTTTGGAACCAAGATATATGGGATTTTTCGATCCTCACTTTTACCGGATGTCCTGGTGCGTCATGTCATGACGCCCTCATTAAGCTTCACGTATCAGCCTGATTATTCCTCTGCCAACTTCGATTACTACGATGCGGTCACCGATTCTTCCGGTAAAACTACTTATTACGACCGCTATGGGAACAGCCTCTTTTCCGGAACGCCCCGTCAGGGCCGCAAGAGCCTTAACTTCAGCGTACAAAACCTTTTTCAGATGAAGGCGGGAGCGGAGGGCAAGGAGAAAAAACTCGACCTTTTTTCCTATAATATCTCAACCTCCTATAACTGGAAGGCCGAGGAATTTAAGCTGGGAAATATATCCTCCTCCCTGCGAGCCCAGCCGACCAGGAATATCAGCCTGAACATACAGGCATTGCACAGCCTCTACCAGACCGATTCGGAAGGCAACGGGGTGGATCACTACTTTATGAGCGATATCGACTGGTCCAGCCTCAAGTCAATATTCGGCAGCCGCTGGGCCCGGATGGTGAACTTCAGTCTCGATCTGCGCATGAACTTCAAGGGCACGGCCGCGGCGGGCGGCAGTGCCGGAGCCCGGGAAAGCGGCAGTGACAGCCTGGCCGCTGAAGCTCTTTCTCCTTCCGGGTACAATATCGCCGGAGATCGCTTCAATGTAACGGAGGACATGGGCAGCTTTTCCATTCCCTGGAACTTGAGCACCAGCCTCTCCTATGCGGACAGCCGCTTCAATCCCCAGAATCCTTCCAAACGTTTCTGGATCAACACCGACCTTAAATTCAATCTGACGAAAAACTGGCGCATCTCCTGGCAGTCCCGCTTCGATCTTATGGAAAAAGCGGTGGTCAGCCAGGATTTTACTATCCACCGGGATCTGCACTGCTGGGAGGCACAGTTTGTCTGGACTCCGGTTGGATTATATAAACGCTTCTATTTCCGGATCAACATCAAGTCGACTATGCTCCAGGACATCAAGTTCGAAAAAGGGCAGGGGAGGCAGGGTTTCTCAGGATCGGGATTGGGAAGCGCGTTATATTAATGCGGCAATGATTCCCGATTTTTCTCAATCCTCAAGACAGCATTTGCGGCAAGAGGTGCACTATGGCTGAAAAGAAATCATTCCACATGTCGCCGGATGAGTTCCGCCGTCAAGGGAAGGAAGTCGTGGAATGGATCGCCCGCTACATGGAGGAGGTGGAATCCTATCCGGTAATGTCCCGGGTGCAGCCCGGAGACATCCTGAATAATCTCCCC
>CAZUMH010000100.1:0-12167 GCA_964621645.1 uncultured bacterium | reverse complement strand
GGATCTTCCCGGACTGGACGAGAGTATGATACGTTCACTCCTGGCGGTTCCTTTGGTCATGGAAGATAGGGTTGTCGGCGTTTTAGCGGCGGGTAATGAGACTGAAGGTCATTTCGGAGAAGATGACATTGAGATTCTGAGCGGATTTTCCCAGCTCCTGGTGCAGATGATGGCTGCCTGTCATGTAGGCCTCCGTTGGGAAGCTGAAAGAAAGATATATCATGTTTTCCTGGGTCTGACGAAACAGATACAGGATTGTTTCAGCAGGGAAGAGGTATTGGTAACCTTCGCGACCAATATTCGTAAACTGTTCGCTGTTGATCGTTTAACTTTGTGCAGGAAGGAGAACGATCAAGGGATTATTGAATACGTCTTTGGACAAATAGACGCGATGGACAGAGAATCGACTTTTCCGCTGGACGGCGGTTTGAACGGCTGGATGCTGAAACGAAACGCACCACTGGTCATCGGAGATATAGAAGAAGGACGCTTCATACGGCCGAGATATCAAGAGGATGAGGATTCAAAACACGGTTTGCATTCCTTTCTTGGATTGCCGCTCTGCGATCGTGATGGAAACGTATGGGGTTGTATCAGCGTGGAAAGCAAAATGGAAAATCAATACGGGGAGCAGGCAAAAGAAATTCTTTCACTTTTGGCGGTTCCTCTGAATCAGGCTCTGGAAAGAGTATCATAAGTAATTTTACCATTGGTAAGGGAGGTTTAGGTAATGGGCAAGTCAAAATCATTTGCCGATAAGGTTTCCAAGGGAATACATGATAATGCTACTCATTGTCCGAAATGCGGCGAATCTTTGGTTCGTATAAAACTCATTACAACCGAGAAATCCGAGAAGACAGGCGCTTACAAATTTAATCAAAAGAATGTCGGCATGTGCAAATGCAACGAGAGTGAAATAACCGGCTGAGTAAGATGCGGATCTCGGAAGTGTTGTCAGCCCCTGATGTTGATCAGGGGCCTTTTTCTAGAAGTATACTGTTATTTTCTGAATGTCGGTTCAGCATGCAGAGTGAGAGGGATTTCTTACTATGGATCTCACATTGATACTTGCTACGGGGAATCCCCACAAAGTGGATGAAATACAAAATATCATCGATTTACCCGGGCTCGCGATTCAGAAAGTAACGGATCTGGTGCCTTCCTTTACTGTGATCGAGGATAGTGGTACTTTTCGGGGAAACGCTTTGAAGAAGGCCCGGGAAGCGTACCGGCTGACCGGACTGCCTTCTCTGGCCGACGATTCAGGTCTTGAAGTAGATGGTATCGGGGGCAAGCCGGGAGTATACAGCAGCCGTTTTGCCGGACCTGAGGGAGACGCCCGCAAGAATAATGAAAAACTGCTGGCTCTGATGCAGAGAGTGCCTGAGAAAGAAAGAACAGCCCGTTTCCGCTGTGTCATGGCTTTAGTTCATATCAAGGGAGAGGAGGTCACTGAGGGAATAGCCGAGGGGCGTATTCTGACGGCTCCCCGGGGCCTGGCGGGATTCGGCTACGATCCTCTTTTCCTTAATCCGGAAACGGGCCGCTCCTTTGCCGAGCTGAGTCAGGAAGATAAAAATAGGATCAGCCATCGGGGCCGGGCTCTCCGTAAAATGAGACCGCGGATTGTACGCCTGTTTGGTTTGTAAAGAACTGAAAAAAATGTTGCATTTTTATTGTGATTTCTTATTTTATTAGACTTCTGATTGGATACGGGGCGTAGCGCAGCCCGGTTAGCGCGCCTGCTTTGGGAGCAGGAGGTCGAGAGTTCAAATCTCTCCGCCCCGACAAAGTAATCCCGCTTCTTGACTGAAACGGGATTACTTTTTTTACAACATTTTTTTATCTTCCGCCTTTTTTGCTGTTCAGCGGATGCTTCCCCCGTGCCGAAAACACACAGTTGTGCTGAAATTACTGTGTTTATTTGACACAGATTTAGGTAAAATGCTGAAGAGTGGGCAAAACCGGAGAAGGATTCAAATTAGGTAACCATTTAAAAATAGGGAGTTTATAGCAGCCACTTTAAAAGGATTTTTTTTTGGTATGAAAATTGTCTATATAAAACCATAGATTGCCATAACAAGTATGAAAATGAATTAATGGAGGTTTTCTGATGCGGTACCCAATTCACGAATTCGATCTCAGGAAATCGGTAATAACGGCGCTCGCTGCTTTGTTACTGGTATCCAGTTTCACCAATATCCGGGCGCAGAGCCTGGGTATCCCCAGCAGCCGCTGGGGGATCAGTTTCGGTAATTCCAAAAACTTTACCGGGCTTCGTTTCAATATGATGGACAATGATATCGAGAAGATCAATGGCATAAATATCACCTTTTGGAAACCGAGAAACGAACATATATCCGGAACAGTTAACGGCCTTTCTCTCGGTATAATGCCTTCGGCTGCAAATCTCCACGGCATTCAGCTGGGGATAGCGGGTGTGGGTGCAGGCAAGGATATGAAGGGAATCAGCATTGGTCTTCTCGGTGCCGGCAGCGGCGGCGATATGATCGGGATCAACATCGGCGGTTTGGGAGCGGGAGCCGGCGCTACCATGGGGGGCGTGAATATCGGCCTGCTGGGATGCGGTGCCGGTGAAGATATGTGGGGGATAAACATCGGCGGTCTGGGAGCGGGGGCAGGGAAGAACATGACGGGTCTCAATATTGGTGCCATGGGAGTCGGTGCCGGCAACAATGTGAGCGGTATTACTCTGGCGGGACTGGGGGCAGGTGCCGGCAATACCATAAGCGGTCTTATCATTGCCGGTCTGGGAGCGGGCGCGCCGACCGTTAAAGGAATCGCTGTCGCCGGATTAGGAGTAGGCGGAAACTCAATCCAGGGAATCGCCATCGCCCTGGGGCATATTCGGATTGATGATGACAAGACCGGCGATGCCGAGTTACGCGGCTTTGCCTGCAGCGCCTTTAATTATATCAAAGGCAGGCAAACCGGTTTGAGCATCGGTATTGTCAACTATGCCTACTCATTGAAGGGAGTCCAGATAGGGCTGATCAATATTGTCCGCGATAATCCAAAACTGGCCCGGATACTGCCACTGATAAACGTGCATTTTTAATGGGATGGGATCTAATAAGAGAACCGCAAAGAGATATGAATGGTTAGCCTATCCTTAAATCGTGCAGGGGGAACCATGAAAAAGAAATATTTTATCTTCTTTGCCCCTTTGATATTTGTTTCGATCCTGGGGATTGGTTGCGATGACCATTCCCAATCCCTGTCCGGGAAGCTCGACGCGTTGATCAATGACTATGTGGTCAACCAGCAGTTCATGGGATCTGTTTTAGTCGCCGAAAAAGGGAAAGTCGTCTTCGCCAAAGGATATGGGCTGGCCGATGTGGAACAGAACATTCCCAACTCTCCCGACACCAGGTTCATGATCGGATCGATCACCAAGGAATTTACCGCGATGCTGGTGACACAATTGGTTGAGCAGGGGAAGATTAAACTGGACAATACAATATCCGATTTTCTGCCCGATTTCCCAAGGGAATTTGGAGATAAAATAACGGTCGAAATGCTGCTCCTCCATACGTCCGGCCTGATCTTTCCCGAGGGGATCGAGAAATACTACTACGCATCTACGAAGGAGGAGTATCTTCGCGAATATCTCACGCAGCTTTCCGAAGAGGGGCTTCGTTTTGAGCCGGGCACGGGGTACGGGTATTCGAATGCCGGATATTTCATTCTCGGCCTGATCATTGAGAAGGTGACCGGGAGAACGTATGAAGATGTGTTTGCCGAACAGATCCTCAATCCGCTCGGGATGTCCGAGACCGGATGTGACCGGAATGGGCTGGTAATTGCGAACAGAGCGAAATCATATGCAAAACTGCGGGATACTTATGCCACCTGGAATGAAGAAACGAACGGGTACGATCCCGCTGTTTGCGGCTTTGCCTATGGAAATATCTACTCCACCGTGGGGGATCTCTTCAAATTCAGCCAGGCGCTGACATCGGGGCGGCTGCTTTCGAAAAAATACATGGATATGTACCTGGAAATGAAAAATGTGAAAACACGCGTGCCGATTCCGGGGATCACGAAGGAACTGGTGAGGGATTATTTCGGCACCTTCGGCAATGGATTCGTGGGCGAGATCTCCATACTGGAAGACCCGGTTACCCATGAAGAAGAGATGCTCTACTGGCATGATGGAACCGACAAGCTCTTTAAATCAAACCATTTTCATTACAGCGGAAAAGAGCAGATCATCATTATCTGCAGCAACTGCAGTTTCCTCTGTGAGGGCAACGAGATGGTTCTGAAGATCCATGAGCTGCTCAACAGCAGGCCGTATGATCATATCCTCATCAAGCACAGTCTGTCGCAGTATATCGAAGAAGATGTGGCCATGCATGCCGGTTTATCCGCGGCCTTTGACGAATACCACCGTCTCAAGGATGACACGCTTCATTTCATCGTCCCGGGGAAAGAGTATTTTATCAATATAGGCCGCCAGGTTGCTGAAGAAGGCAATATAGATTGGACCATTGCCATTTTACAGGCAGCCATCACTGAATTCCCCGGATATTGGGAGGCTTACGACGCCCTCGGTGAGGCCTATATCAAGGCAGGGGATAAAGCACAGGCGATTCAATGCCTTAAAAAGTCACTGGAATTGAATCCGAAGAATACACATGCAAGAGAGATGCTGAAAAAGCTCTAGGCGTTAGAAAATGATATCAGCGGTCTGCATTCATATCCGAAGAGTACATAGAT
Source organism: uncultured bacterium (assembly GCA_964621645.1). Classification (GTDB taxonomy): domain Bacteria; phylum Zhuqueibacterota; class QNDG01; order QNDG01; family JAGLOF01; genus CAZUMH01. Next base: position 7,424 of record CAZUMH010000100.1, on the reverse strand, counting down.
GAGTCAGTGAAAGAATCCATATGGTTGCTGAGAACGTGAGCATTTATTAAAAATAGACAGCGGGGGTGGGCGGATTGACGCCCACCCCTGTCCCTTTACTGTGATACAGCGGCGATAATCCTCTCAAGTTCTTTATTCAGCTCCTCATAGCGTTCCCAGGCATCCTTTCCCGGGCGCTGATCGGCCCGGTCAAGCATCCCGGCCAAATAGGAAATCTGATCGATAAGCATGGGGGTGGGATAGGCGATATCATCCCGCGTTTCCAGCCTTTCTTCCAGTGAGCTCAGAAGTTCATTCCTCTTTTGTTCTTCTCTGGATAAGGCTTTCTCACCGACCAGATCTTTCAATTTTTGTTTAATGACCGCGCTGGCCAGACGGGCCCGGCTGAGGACGTCCCTGATGCGAAGAGATAGAGATTCCTGCTCCCGCAGATCGGCCATGGTCACGCCGCTCTCGGCGACGCGGGGATCCATGAGGATTCGAAAGACGACCGTATGTTCGGTATTCTCAAATCGTAAACGGGCTGTATAGATTCCCGGTGACACCAATGGGCCCCGGCTGCCGCGGCCGGCCAATCTCTCTGAATAGGCACCCGGGTGGCGCATATCCCAGACGACTCGATGCATGCCCTGATCCAAAGACAGCCTGCTGGTACCATACTCCTGCAAAGAGAAGATGGTGGATGTCGAAAGAGGAGGAGTCTTCTTTTCCGGTTTCGCTCTCTGGCTGCTGAAGCGGCGGATCAGCGTCCCCGCGCTATCCAGAATATCCAGCGTCATCTCAGCCTGCTCATTATCCTTAAGCCAGTACTCCAGCATGACTCCCGCAGGGGGGAAGACGGGTACCGATCCTGTCTCCCAGGAGCGGTAGCGGAGACGAAATGCGTCACGGGGTGTGAGCAGTTTAACCCTCTTATTAACCAGGCCGGCATCCATTTCCCGGAGGGAAGTAATATCATCCATAATCCAGAAAGATCTGCCCATGGTGGAAAGAATCAGATCATCCCGGAATATTTTAATGTCGGTCACGGGAGTAACAGGCAGATTTCTCTGAAACGGTATCCAGGAGCCGCCGTCATCGAAGGAAATGAACATGCCCCGTTCCGTGCCGGAGTAGAGCAGTCCCGGACGAACAGGATCCTCCCGCACCACCCTGGCGGGGCAATCCGCAGGGATACCGCTCCCGTCCCCGCTAAGCACCGACCAGCTGTCGCCGTAATTGTCCGTCCGATAGATATAGGGCTTCCAGTCACCCAGGAGGTAGCGGTAGACGGCGATATAGGCCCGGGCCGGATCATGGGGAGAGGCTTCCACGGTCTGAACCCGTCCGCCCGGAGGCAGATCCGAGGGGGTGACATTGAGCCAGTGGGCTCCGCCGTCCCGGGTAACATAGACAAGTCCGTCGTTGGAGCCGGTCCAGATTACACCCTGGACGAGAGGTGATTCGGCCAGGGCGTAAATGGTGCTGTATACTTCCTCCCCAGTGATATCCCTGGTGATGGGACCGCCGGAAAAAACCTGAGCTTCCCGTGGATTAGCCGTAAGGTCGGGAGAGATGGTTTCCCAGGTGATCCCGCCGTCCCTGGTACGATGCAGAAACTGAGAGGCGTGATACACCAGGTCGGGATCGTATGGTGAAACGAGTATCGGCGCCACCCGCTGAAACCGGTACCTGAGATCCTTGGGATTGTGACCGTACATATCCACAGCCCCCACGTAATACTGCTTTTCCTGACCGGTTCTGAAATTATATACGCCGAACCTTCCCTTGCAGCTGGCATAAACAATATCCGGATCACCGGGCTTGGGAACCGCCGGTCCGGTCTCACAGCCGCCGATGGAACGCCAGTACCCCGGCTGGCCGGTAATGGATCCAGAGAGTGGCAGACTGGGGACCTTGATGGTGCTGGCGTCCTGCTGGCCGGCATAGAGCCAGTAGGGGAAGTCGTCATCCACGTTCACCTGGTAGAGTTCAGCGGTGGGCTGATTCATCTGGGTGGACCAGGTGCGGCCGCCGTCGCGGGTAACGTTGGCGCCGCCGTCATTGGACTGGATAAAAAGATCCGAATCATGAGGATTAATCCACATATCATGGTTGTCACCATGAGGTGTGGAGCGCCGCTGCCATGATTTTCCCCCGTCCTCCGATCGGAAGAATCCTTCCGCGTTAACGTAGACAAGGTCGGCATTCATGGGATCGGCGTCCACGTTACAGTAATAGAAGGGACGGGCCAGCAGAGGGCGGTAGTCCGAGATCAGCCGGAAGGTTCGGCCCCGGTCATCCGATCGGTAAAGACCACCCTCTCCGGCGGGGGCCTCGACCAGCGCGTACACCCTCTCAGGATCGGCGGCCGAAACGGCAAGATCGCTCTTTCCTAAAAGTCCCCGCGGCAGTCCATTGCTGAGTTTATGCCAGGCGCCGCCGCCGTCATCCGATTTATAAATCCCTCCCTCTCTTCCTCCGCTGATGATCGTCCAGGGCTTCCGTTCAGCCCGCCAGGCAGAAGCGTAGATCTCATCCGGATTATCCGGAGCGAATTCCAGATCGACGATACCGGTACTATCCGAGATAAAAAGCACTTTTTCCCATGACTGTCCGCCATCCTGGGTGCGATACACACCCCGCTGGGGCGTGGGTTTGAATGCCTCCCCGATGGCGGCTACATAGACGATATCGGAATCTTCCGGATGGATCAGCACTGCTCCAATGTGCATGGTTTCCTTCAGTCCCAGCCAGTTCCAGGTGCGTCCCCCGTCGGTTGATTTATACACGCCGCAGCCGGCGATGACGTTGCTGCGCAATCCGTCTGATCCGGTGCCGACATAGACTATATCCGGATTGGAAGGAGCAACCCGTATGGATCCTATGGAAGGGCTCTGGAAGTATCCATCCGAGACATTCTGCCAGGATTGGCCGTAATCAACACTTTTCCAGACACCGCCTCCGGTGGCACCAAGGTAAATTGTTCCCGGCCTGGAGGGGACTCCAGCAACGGCGGTGACCCGCCCGCCGCGGGTCGGTCCCACACAGCGGTAGGAGAGATGTGAAAATAGCTTACTTGCCTGTTCGGCATAAAGCTGGCTGAAGGCGGGATAAGATCTGGTGAGCAGTAATAGACCGATAAAAAGGACGATTGAAAAAGACAAGGGGCGTTTCATCGCAAAACCTCTCTTGGCTATTTGGATAGAGGAAATCAGGATAAGACCGGGATATTTTGATTTTAAACTTAATGATTCCGACGCTGATTAACAAGATAAAATCTGTTCAGTGAAGTTTTTCACTTTTTTTGATTGTTGTCGAAAAAGACTTGACATGGATTACTGAAGTTAATATATTAAGCAATCAAAAAATTTCATGATTTCGAAAGTATGCAAATTACAAAAGAAGGAATACACCAATGGATACAAAATCTCAAGAAACTGAAAGGAAATCCGGAGTAACAATGGTTGTTTTTTCCGGAGACTTAGACAAAATTCTGGCAGCTTTTATCATCGCCAATGGCGCAATGGCCATGGATATGGAAGTACACATGTTCTTTACTTTCTGGGGTGTAAACGTGCTCCGAAAAGATCGTCCCGCCGCACTTGCCGATAAGAAATCTCTCGTCGAGAAAATGTTCGGATGGATGATGCCCCGCGGTTCCAGGAAATTGAAACTGTCAAATATGAACATGGGCGGCATGGGAACGTTTATTTTAAAAAAGGAAATGGCGAAAAAGAATGTCATGAGTCTGGAAAATCTTATTGATTCGGCACAAGCATTGGGAGTGAAATTAACCATTTGTGAAATGTCGATGAATATTATGGGTATTCGGAAAGAAGAACTTATAGACGGTGTTGATTTCGGCGGTGTCGCAACATTCCTCGACAGTGCCGATCGTTATAACACGACTCTTTTTATATGAGAGGATATGTTCACTAAAGAGAGGGAGGAATCATGAATGAAAAGGATTTTGAACTGTACGCCCAAATGCTGAGTACTCTCGCTCACCCCAAGCGCTTGATGATCGTAGAACTTTTAGGCAAGGGAGAAAAGACTGTGGGAGAATTGGCCGAGAGTCTGGATATCAGCATGCAGAATACTTCTCAACATCTTCGTTTGATGCGGGACCGGGGTCTGGTAATGGCCAGGAAAGAGGCGCAAACTGTTTACTACAGACTGACTTCTTTGACATTAGCAGAGTGCTGTGATCGTGTTCGCAGAGAGATGCTTGATATTTTACGTGAGTATGGTAATTTCACCAGCGGCATAGCCAAAAAATGATTGCTGTATCAGTTAAAAGAAAGGAGATCCTACGATGAATCCAGATGAATTGAAAAATCTGACTGTGGAAAAGACTGTTGATGCCAGGGGCACAGCCTGTCCGGGTCCGCTTCTTGAGGCAAAGCGCGGTATTGCTTCCCTTGCTATTGGCGATGTCATGGAAGTCCTCTCTTCCGATGAAGGAACCACCGAGGACATTCCTCTCTGGGCCAAAAAGGTCGGGCATGAATTTCTCGGAACAGTACAGGAGGCCAGTCACTGGCGGATTTTTGTCAAAAAGGGCAAGTAAATGGCTTCTAAAACAGGATTGAAAGAATCCGCCGGCGGTCCGAAGATACTGGTATTTTCCACCGAGCTGATCTCGGATCCGGGCATTGACCTGGCGGGCAGCACGCATATGGATTATCCAACGGATGTCCAGGTAATCTCGGTGCCCTGCTCCAGCGGGATCAATCCCAGCTGGATTCTCCATGCTTTAGAGGCGGGATTTGACGGTGTCTTCATTGCGGCGGATGGAACGGACTGCGCCTACCTTCCAAATTGCACGGAACGTACCGGAAAGATGGTGGAAAAGGCGCAGAAATTGATCCAAAAGCATGGTTATGAACCTGAACGGCTGAAAATGGCGGCAATTTGTTCGGTCTGTGCTGAATCATTCGTTTCCTACATGAAGAAATTTCACAGCTCGTTGAATGAATTGAGGAGTAATACCCGATCATGAATTATCATGCCATGATTATTGGCGGAGGCGTTGCCGGAATGGAGTCGGCGCTCATCCTGGGCGACATGGGATTTAAGGTATTGCTGGTGGAGAAAGAGGCGAGTATCGGCGGTAAAATGATACTATTAAGTAAAGTTTTCCCAACCCTGGACTGCGCCAGCTGTATTTCAACCCCCAAGATGGCGGCAACCGTCAACCATCCCAATATCGAAACGATGATTTATTCGGAAGTCGATTCCATCTCCCGGAACACCGCCGGGCAGTTTGATGTAAGACTCACCCGCAAGGCCGCATTCATCGATCCGGCGAAATGCACCGGCTGCTCGGAATGTGAGCCCGTTTGTACTGTTGCGATTCCAGATGAATTTAATTCGGATCTTATTGCCCGACGGGCTGCGCATATCGCATTCCCCCAAGCTGTTCCGAAAAAAGCGATAATTACCGCGCCGGGAATTTCTCCCTGTACCTTCACCTGCCCCGCCGGTGTGAAACCCCATGGATATATTTCTCTGGTAAGAGCTGGAAAAGATGAAGAGGCCTTCCGGCAGCATCTTGAGGATGCGCCGCTGCCGGGCTGTCTCAGCCGGGCCTGTTACGCCCCGTGTGAAGGGGAGTGTTCCAGAGATGAGCTGGAGGGAAATGTTGCCATCAGAGGCATCAAGCGATTCATGGTCGATCGTTATTACGGGGACCATCCCATGCCGGAATACGGTGCACCTGAAGAAAAAATCAATAAGCGGGTGGCGGTGATCGGATCAGGACCGGCCGGTCTCGCTGCGGCATTCTGGCTTGGCAGAAAGGGATATTCCGTTACTGTTTTCGAAGGTTCTTCCGAACCGGGCGGAATCATGCGCTGGGGTATCCCATCCTATCGTCTGCCCAAAGATATCCTCACCAGAGACGTTAAAAATATCACCGCTCTGGGTGTGGAAATCAAAACCAATACGAGGGTGGAAAGTCTGGCTTCCCTGAAAAAAGAGGGATTCGATGCCGGCATTCTTGCCGTTGGTCTGACTGGCGGCCGCAAGCTGTCAATTCCGGGTGAGGAGAGCCCATTTGTTCAGGAAGCCCTCGCATTTCTGAAACAGTGCAACGGCAAGAAGCGTCCGAACCTCACCGGTAAAACAGTCGCGGTCATCGGTGGAGGGAACGTGGCCGTCGATTGCGCCCGCAGTGCCGCACGGCTGGGGGCTGCCGCGGTCACTCTGGTATGTCTTGAGTGTCGTGGGGAAATGCCGGCCCATGACTGGGAGATCCAGCAGGCTGAAGAGGAAGGCGTCAGGATCATTCCTTCCTGGAGTCCCCGTTCAATAGAGGGAGACGGAAAGAGTCCGGCCCAGCTTCAGTTTGTCAGGTGCACTTCTGTATTCGACCCGGAGGGAAGATTCAATCCGGTCTGTGACGAGAGTGAAAAAAAAGAAATCGAAGCCGATTTTGTTATCCGTGCCATCGGCCTTATCCCTGATACCAATCCCTTCGGCAAGGATATCGCTCTCAATGTCAATGGGACCATCACGGTGACGCAGAAGACACTGCAGACATCCCTTCCCAATATTTTCGCCTGCGGTGACGCCGTTACCGGTCCGACCAGTATTACGGAAACAATCGGTCACGCGAAAAAAGCAGCGTTCTATCTGGATCGTTATCTCAGGGGAGAATATCTTGATGAGGTTGATTTCGATTCACGTTTTGATATGGTCGACAAGGAAAATGTCGTCTCCCGCTACCGGGGCAGCGTGACAGAAAAAAAGGCCGCGCTGCTGAAGTATGAATCCCCTGAAACAAGGAAGAAGAGTTTTAAGGATTTTGAGCAGGGATTTTCCGAGGAGGAAGCCCGCATGGAAGCGAACCGCTGTCTCGATTGCGGCGGCTGCTCCCAGTGCCGGGAATGTGTCAACACCTGTCCGGCGGATGCCATCAGCTTCGAGATGCGGCCGGAGAAAAAGCAGTTGTCAGTGGGAACCGTGCTGCTGGCAACCGGTTTTGAAGTCTTCGATGCGGCTAAAAAGCCAGAACTTGGATACGGACGCTTCCCTAATGTCATCGACGCCATGCAGATGGATCGGATTCTTTCACCGACCCGTCCCTATAACGCCGTCCTCAGGCCTTCCGACGCGAAGACGCCGAGCAATATCGCCTTCGTCCTCTGCACCGGATCACGGGATTGTTCCGTGGACAACCGCCTCTGCTCCCGCGTCTGCTGCATGTATTCCCTGAAGCAGGCTCAACTCTTGCTCGGTGCCCTGCCCTTGGCCGATATAACCATCTACTATATCGATATAAGATCCTTCGGCAAGGGATACGAAGAGTTTTATGAGCAGGCCAAAGGTATGGGGGTCTATTTTACCAAGGGTAAAGTCGCTAGAATAGAAGAAACAGCAGAGGCCGATCTGGAAGTATACTATGAAGACATTGAAGGAAATGAAGGAATAAAGAAGGC
>CAZUMH010000099.1:0-12264 GCA_964621645.1 uncultured bacterium | reverse complement strand
GTGTTTAATGCCTACGTGCAAATCATCAACAGTGAACGAAAACGCTCAGGAACACTCTTTGAAGGGCGGTTCAAACACATCCATGTCGACCGTGATGATTATATTCTACAGCTGTGCAGGTATATTCATTTAAATCCTGTAAAAGCCGGACTGACAGTAACGCCAGAGCAGTGGCCTTTTTCAGACTGTCGGCAATGGCTGTCTAACGCTTCTAATAAAGATTTTATTCCTGAAAAGTTTGATTACGCAAATTTTCTCAAAGATGGGGCAGAATCCCTCGATGAAAAATATACATTCGGAACGTGACCTTGAACCTCCGGGAGGTTCACTCGAGGGTCACTCACTCGGTTTCCTCTTGCAATAGGAGAACTGTCTCGTTACATTACATTATCTTCCTTTTCAGAGACAATATTGTATGGATGCATCCCTGAGAAGGACAATTGAAAGATGGTGTCCTCTTCCGTGCAAGTGCAGATATCTTCATAAGGAGATCGGGCATGAAAGTATCGATTATCACCCTATTGATCATACTTCCGCTCACAGGACTTTTTTCCCAGGATATAATCCAGGGGACTTACTCCTACACCTATGGTGACAGCGAAAGTCTGGTTGATGCCAGAAAGACCTGCAAGGATCTCGCGTTGAGGGAAGCAATCGAATCCTACTCCGTATTTATTCAGTCCTCTACCACGGTGGAGAACTTCCAGCTGAAATCGGACCTCATTACGTCCATCAGCGGAGGAAATCTTAAAAACGTCAAGATACTTGATCAACAGGAAGAGGGCCGGACAATCACGATGACCGTTTCCGCGGAGGTTAACCCGGATGAGATCAGAGAACTGATCGAGAAAGCGAGTACATCATCCCAAAAGGATGAAGGTACAGTCGAAGCAGACTCGGCGGCGGGGGGTGAGGGTGACACCTCTTTTCTTGATGCCCTGGAAGCCAACAAAGTCAAATTCAGCTCAACCGCCGGAGACGATGTCGATCCGGATGAACTTCTGGCGCTGTTTAGACAGTATCAGCCTTCTCAAAAAAACAGATTCCAGTGGCTTGTCTATCAGTCTTTGCTGAAGCGGATGGATATTGTCAAGGGATTGAGAACACTGAAAATGCTGGAAGCCGGAAACAAGACAGTACGGGCCCGGGCCCAGATGCGAAGAGTCGATGCCATGGCATTGGAGCTTTTTCGCATGGTCAGGGAGATGGAAAAGGCAGATCTGAAAAATAACCGGCTCAAGGTGTTGCGGGCCCGCTGGGTAAGCCAGTGCCGGGAGCTGATGGAATTCGTAAAAGCGAAGAACGGACGATATTCACGCAGATAAGCAGTCACTTTTTCGTCGGCTGATTTTCGCTGTCCTTTCAAACAATCAAAAAGCGCTCAGGGCGTACCTCCCTGAGCGCTTTTTCTGTAGAACAGTGATTTATTTCTTCACTACGGCCTTACCGGTTCCGGTTCCGATGAAGAAACGGCGCTTCTCATTTCCGGTTGAGAATGTCTTTTCCAGCGTTTTTTCCCTCCCGGTCCCACTGGTTTCTTCCGTGTCGAACTTGACCGGAGCGACTATCTTGCCTGCATGGGCGTTGCATTTCATCTCCAAATACCCGTTCAGCGGCTGTCCCTTGAGATCCAGCACCGCATCGCCGATACCGCTGTTGATATGCAGATCGAACTCATCGCCTTTGGGCTCGATGACGGTGGCATCCCCGGTTCCCGAATTGAAATTGCCTTCGAACTGAATCGTGATGTTTTCCGCACTTACCGAACCCGTTCCACTGTTGACATCGATCTCACCCTTCGTATTTTCGACGGTGACTTTCCCGGTGCCCGTATTACATTTGAATTCACCTTCACAGCCGACAATGCTGATATTATTGGTGCCGGTGTTAATATCATATTCACCTTTGGCATTATTAATAGTGATGCCGCCGGTGCCGGTGTTTCCTTCAAAACGGATATCACAGCCGCTGATCTCAATGTTGCCGGTACCGGTGTTAAAATCAATATCGACGCTGTCGGGCACACTGATCCTCCAGCTGACATCACCGGACTTGTCACCCTCAAAATCATTATTGTATTTTTCCTTGAGCATCAGACGTTTTCCGCGTTGGCCGAACTCCGGTTTAAAATACATATCATCGAATGAATAACTCATGCTGACATGAACCTGTTTGTCGCCGCTTTTCAGAATCTCCACATCCCCCAGAGCAAACTCACACTTGATGGAAGTGACGCCATCGTACTTTTTTTCGACTTTCTGGTCAGTGCCGGCGTAGAGAGAACCTGTCAGAGCGGCAAACAGCAATCCGGCAATCAGAAGATAAGAGTTTCTTGGTTTCATTGATTCACTCCTTTACCTAAGATATTATTTGCGCAGCACTGCTTTTCCGGAAGCGGAATGTATTTTCACCACCGGAGAATCGCCTGAACGGGTGAACGTTTTCTTGATATAGGTCTGTCCCCAGGCCTCAAATTCTTCTTCATGGTCAAAGGGGAACGGACAGACGATCCTGCCGCCCCGTTTTTTGGCCTGCATCTCAAATGATCCCTTGATGTCATTGCCGTTATAGTCGAGGACCGCATCTCCGGAGGCGCTCGAGACGCTCAGATCGTATGCGGCCGTATTCGCCAATGACACCACAACATCGCCTGAGGCAGCGCTGAACTCACAGTCGCCGGTGAGTACAATGTCCCTGATGTCCAGATCGCCGCTGGCACAGCTGAGGTCAAAGCCGCCTTTGGCCTTATTAATTTTGATATCACCGGAGGCGCAGCTTATATCAATACTGCCATCGAGATTGTCACCATCAACTTCCCCGCTGGCGGTGTTTACTTCGATATCTCCGCTGATGTTTTCAAGGGTAACATCACCACTGGCGGTGCTTACATCGATATTACCCTTCATATCGGTCAATTCGATATCGCCGGAAGCGCTCTTTGCCTCGAAAGATTTCTGTAATCCAGATGCGCTGATATCACCGGAGGCGGCCTCGAACTCGATCTCCGTTTCCGGCGGTACAGTGAGATTCCAGGTGACAGTTCCGGTCGAGCGGTTTCCCCGCCACTCTTCCTTCAGCCTTAATGTCTTTCCCTGTTCCCTGATGACGGGAGTAAAGGCATCCTTTGGCGTTACATCGTAGACGACATTGACGGAGATTTTATTGCCGCTCCGGGTCAATACCACCACGTCTCCGCTGACCGCTTCAATTTTGATTTTGTCTTTACCGGTAAATTCCTTCTGCAGTTTTTCCGGAATTCCGCCAAAGACGACACCGGCGGTCAGCACGATCAGGACAGCGATAGCGATCGATACGTTTCTTTTTTTCATGGTGATCCTCCTTAATGTTTTATGCGATGAGCATGCAGGTTCTTACGTAATCGATTTCGTATAAATATACGTGAATAGACAGTGGAAAGTCGTTCTGAATTGTAATCAAGAACCAATTGACGGAACGATATTATCATTCCGAACGCGGATCAGCGAGAAAGAGTAATGTTGGGATCATGAGTTTGTTGACCGCAGGCGGGTGCCGGGGAATGTTCAGGAATAGTCCTTGCGGTATTTCGAAGGAGTGGTATTAGCGAACTTTCTGAATGCGGTGTTAAATACGGACTTGGAGTAGAAGCCGCATTCATACATGATATCAAGGATCGATTTTTCCTTTTCTCTCGGATCGTTCAGTTTTCTTTGCGCTTCTTCGATCCGGAATCTGTTGATATAATCGTTAAAGCTGACTCCGAACTGTTCATTGATGATGCGTGAAAGATGGTTGGGATGAATTTTCAGCGCTTTGGCCAGCGTTTTCAGTGACAGATCCGGGTCCAGGTAAAGTTTGTCCTCGTTCATGTAAATACGCAGTTTTTCTTGAGCGGCATTTACTCTCTCGGGATCCACCGGAGTTGTTCGGTACTTCTCACCCGCCGGTTCCTTTCCGTTCCTTATTTTTCTGGAAAGGGTAAAAATCAGCACGGCAAAGGCCGCGATGAAGACAGCAGCGAGAATCGGGAAACCATTCCGGGAAGATGCCTGCGGCAGGATGAAGATGAGGCGGGATGTATCGCTGACCACGGCCCGGTCACTCATTGCTGTCGCCGCAAAATGGTATTCTCCCGGTGGAAGGTCACGGTATTCAGCGGTTCTCCTCTGCCCGGGATTAAACCGTGAATACACAGTGTCGGCTCCCTGCAGCATACACCTGAAACGAACTTTTTCCGCATGACCGTAGTCAAAGGCCGTAAAGGAAATGGCGATATGGCGGGTACCGGGCGGCAGGATAATTCTCTGTTCCAAGGGAATGATGCGGCCGTCAGCCGCTATCGATACAATGCTGCACTGCGGTTTCCTGGGATGCCGCAGGAGAGCGGCGGTATTGATCTTTCCGACCCCCATACGGGTTGAGACATAGAGCAGTGAATCCATTGCCACAGCGGCCGGATTGCAGCTGCTGCAGAGATCGTCGGGAAGGCCATCCCGCCCGGTGATCCAGACCGGATGCAGTCCAGACCTCCGGTCTCCGGCAGCTGCTTCCAGTGAATCTCTGTTCAGGAGAGCGATGCCTCTCCTGCTGCCCAGCCAGAGAGAACGGCCGGTACCGGGAACGATGCTGAAAATTACATCATCCGGAAGACCATCGAGGGTTGAATAGGTAACGAATGTCCCCTCCCGCCAACGTTTCAGACCGCTGCCGTCTGTAGCGATCCATAGGGTTCCATCTTTATCCGCGTAGAGCGCATTCACAGTGTAAGCCGGTTCGCCGGCAGGATTCTCCAGCTTCCGGAAGATGCCGCCCGACCAGCGGTAGATGCCGTCTTCTGTTCCAACGAATAGGGCGTTCCCATTTCCGGCCAGTGTCTGTACAGCTCGTCCGGTGAGCTCGGCGATCTTTCCGACAGCCTTGCCGTCATGGAAATAAAGACCGTCAGCGGCGGCTATCCACACGGTATCGGATTGCCCGTTCTGCCAGAATCCATACACGCCAGTGCCCGACAGGTGGCTCAGCCGGTGGACGCCGGAGGTGTCGATCCAGGCTCCGCCGCCGCTTTCATCTCCTGTCCATAATTTGCCCCGGCTGTCCTGTAGCAGCGCTCGCGCCCGGTTTCCCGCCAGACCGGATTCTGATGTATAGCGGCGGACGACTTTTCCATGCCGCATACCGATCAGTCCCTCGTTCTCCGTCCCAACCCAGAGTGTCCCCGTCCGGTCAACCAGTACCGGAAAGGCAGGCCTGTTGCCATATGCCGGAACAGTCCGGACATCCGGTCTATCTATTTCGGCAAGCCCCTGTTCTGCGGTTCCGGCATATAGTATATCCCCCACTTGACAGAGGCAGGGAATGTTGTTATCAGGAATCGAGACAGGGATTACAAACTCCCCGTTTTTATACAGTTGCAGCCCGGCAGTCATGGTGCCTATCCAGAGGGAACCGTCCGCGCTGGGTAGGATGGCACTTACCGGAGTATAACTGATCCCCGGCTGCAGTCGGGCCGACGGTTCACCGACAGCAACGTGATAGAGCCCCCGCATGGTACCTATCCAGATACCCCCATACCGCTCCGCGGCCAGAGAAAGGACACTCGTATTCCCCAGCCCTTCTCCGGTTGTGAACAGCTGAAACCGATCAGCCTTGAATTTTGCCGCCCCTCCCCTGAGGGTTCCCGCCCAGACACAGCCGCTGCTGTCAAGCGCCAGGGAGGTGATGATGTTATCCGGAAGGCCGTCATCCACACTGTAGCGACGGTATCCCGATGTATCCAGGCGGTACAATCCGAATTCCGTCCCAGCCCAGAGTGATCCGGCCCGGTCTGATACAAGCGCCCTGACAGTGGCCTTTTCCAGATACATTGCCTGCATATAATGCTCAAAGGCACCGTCTCTGTATGAATAGAGGCCGCCGCCGGCGGTTCCGATCCAAAGTGTGCCCCGGGGATCCTGATGCAGTGAGAGAATGCGGCCGCTTTTCAGTACCGGTGTATTCCAGATACTGTATATAATGAAGCGGTAACCGTCCCATCTCACCAGACCGGCATCGGTCCCTATCCATATATACCTGTCCGCTGTCTGCACAAGAGTGTTGACGGTATTGTGAGGCAGCCCCTCGCTTTCCGAGAAGGTTCTTACCTGATATGATCCAGTTTCCTGTCCGAATAGTGGAATCGATACTGACAGGGACAGCAAAGCGGCAGTAACGATGAGACGTACAGGGGAGGATGGATTAGGAAACGTTGGGGCTGAAATATACATGACTGTGGTCCTGTTCCGGAGATCCAGCAGCGCTGCGTTCCGATGGTGACGGTTCCGGTTGATCAATGAGTAAAACATAGACAATAAATCCTGCAATGTCAATCATCTTCATCATCCGATCGAGTAAGTAGTGAGCAGCTGCTCCCATAGACAGTGGTACGGAGCAGTGGGGGCCGGATGTTCTTGGCGGTGATGATCCGATCGAAACGTGTTACCGCCGTTTCCTGTGATACGGCTGCGGTGATTCGCCGGTTGCATTATCCCGGATTTTTATGTATGTTATCTCGCTGAATTGGATGCGAACGCACCGAAGCCAGGAACTCCTGTGCCAGGAAGCGAGTGTATCTATTTAATTAGTAGGAAAGCAGGGACCGGGTTCAACTGTGTCTCCTTTTCCGACAGATCCGGGGCTTCCTGCTTGAGTGAAATGGCTGCTCTGATGGTATATGGATTCACCGAACCATAATGAAAGGAACATCCCCGATGTCCAATGAAAAAGACCGCGCCGTCGGTACAAATCACGGCGAGTCACATCCTGAAGAGAAAGCTGAAAAAACTTCCAGATCCCGGCGGTTCCGGGTTATCGTTCCTATGATTATGATCCTTGTTGTCATTGTCGGAGCTTTCGGTTATTATTTGAACCAAAAACGCCGGTATATTGCAACAGATGATGCGGCCATCGACGCGGACCGGGTTGCCGTAAGTGCCCAAATGCTGGGACGAATCACCAGTCTGATGGCCGATGAAGGAGATGAAGTGCAGAAGGGGCAGGTGCTCATTCAACTGGATGACAGTGATCTGCGCGTCCGGAAAATTCAGGCAGATGCGGCCCTTAATCTGGCAGAAGAGAACATATCCCTAGCTGACGTAAATGAAAAAAGAGCGGAACGGGATTACGAAAGGGCCCAGACCCAATATCAGGAAGGAGTCATTACCAAGGAACAGTTCGAGCACACCCAGAGCGGCTATGAAGCGGCCAAGGTCCAGACCAGCATAGCCCGGGCCCAGTCCCGGGTGGCAGCAGCGCAACGTGATGTTGTCAAAACGCAGCTGAATAACACGACAATTATCTCACCGATGGATGGAATAGTTTCCAAGCGCTGGGTTCTGGAAGGAGAGGTGGTGCAGCCGGGGGAGGAGATTTTTACTCTCTATGATTTAAAGGATGTCTGGGTGACCGCAAATCTTGAAGAGACCAAGATCGGCCGTCTTCGAGAGGGAGACCGGGTACAGATCAAGGTGGATTCATATCCGGGGTACGATTTTTCCGGGAGGATCACCCGGATCGGTTCCAATACCGCCGCCCAGTTTTCCCTGATCCCGCCGAATAATGCCTCCGGCAACTTCACCAAGATCACCCAGCGGATTCCGGTTGAAATCTCGTTCGACAACACGACCTTCAAAGGAGAATCACCACTCCGGCTGCTGCCGGGTATGTCCGCCTACATCAAGGTCAAAATACGCTGATTATGCGGGACTCCAGAAAACTTTCTTTTAAACATACGGTCTATGCTGTGGTTCCAAAGCCCGATAGGAGCCGGAGCAGCTATAAATGGTGGGTGCTGGCTAATGTCATGATCGGCACCTTCATGGCTGTTCTCGATGCCACTATCGTAAATGTGGCCTTGCCGAATATAATGGCCACGTTCGGAGCCAGCCTGGACCGGATTCAATGGGTGCTTACCGCCTATCTTCTCGTTTTTGGAGTAATGCTGCCTACGTCGGGCTGGGTGGCAGACCATTTTGGATACAAACGGTCTTATTTTCTGGCCCTCTTCCTCTTTACTTTCGGTTCCTTTTTATGCGGGCTTGCCTGGAACGAATATTCCTTGATTCTTTTCAGGATTATCCAGGCTATCGGAGCCGGCTTTCTTATGCCGGTGGGCATGGCAATCGTGACCCGTGAATTTCCTCCGCAGCAACGGGGTGTCGCCCTGGGTTTCTGGTCCATTGCGGCGGCGGCGTCTGTTTCCCTCGGTCCCATGATCGGCGGCTATCTGGTGGATCATATCGGGTGGAACGCGATTTTCGATGTGAATGTGCCGGTGGGTCTGCTGGGGCTGTTTGCCACTTGGGTGATTCAGCGGGAATACCGGACGGAAGAAACACGTTCCTTTGATTTAGCCGGATTTATTTCCATGGCCCTGTTTTTAGGAGCGCTGCTGCTGGCGCTTTCGGAAGGGAATGCCTCCTGGAATACGGGCGGCTGGTCATCGACGTTTATCCTGACCTGTTTCCTTGTTTCCGCCATGGCCCTGATCGTATTTCTTTTTGTGGAATTTACGGCTGTTCATCCACTCATTGACATTTCACTTTTCAGAGATTTTAATTTTGCGGTCACCAACGGGATCCTGTTTATCTTCGGACTGGGGATGTTCGGCAGCACCTTCCTGCTTCCCCTCTATCTGCAGAATTCTCTGGGATACACCGCGCTTCAGGCCGGATCATTCTTTCTTCCGGTGGGACTGATCCAGGCGTTTACCTCGCCGGTATCGGGCTTCATTGCGGACCGGATCAATCCCAAGATACCAGGTATGCTCGGTATTTGTCTGCTGGCATTCAGCCTCTATTTGAACTCTTTTCTCTCATTGCATTCCGAACATGCCCAGATTATGCTGCCCCTGATCATTCGCGGTTTTGCCATGGGATTGCTTTTCACCCCTCTTTCGACGCTGGCTCTGTCCAGTGTTCCCAGGCATAAAATAGCCCAGGCCGCCGGACTGTTCAATGTTATCCGGCAGCTGGGGGGCAGCTTTGGGGTGGCCTTCATGGGGGCCATGCTGACCCGGAGAACCCTCTATCACACGGCGGTTTTCGGGCAGATGATCGATCCCCGCTCCACTGTTTTTAAAAAGACGGTTTCAGGGTTGGCCGGATTTTCCCTGCATCAGCTGGGGGGAACGTATAATGACGCTGTTTATCGGGCTCAGGCGCTGCTGCTTTCCCATGTGAACAAGCAGGCTTTTGTCCGGGCCGTATGTGATGATTTTTTTATCGCGGCGCTTATCTCTGTGGCGGGGATATTGCCGGTTTTCTTCCTGAGGTCCACTCGCCGGAGAAAATCCGGACCTCCGGGAGCCAGGGAATAAGAGTGATAAAGCGGATCGATCGTAGTACAGCGGACCTTATGCTTCGATGATTGATCCCCTGAAGTGACCTGCCCATCCAGGATTCCAGCGGGATCAGGGTGAAGCATAACGATTGAAGAATGATCTCAGGAATCACGACGGACCACTGTTCTCTTCATCCTGAAATAAAACCGTTGCGGAAGACCATCCTGATTATTACTTTAATTAATGCACCAGGCCTTTGATAGGATCCCGCACTTCATGGGAATACTCGGGAGAGGGGACGATTTAATCGCCCTGCGGCGGTTGATTATGAAGGCCATCCATACGTCAATTAAACTTCCGTGAAGAAGAACAGAATGCAATAAACCGGGATTATTTTCCGTCCGGGTGCGGTGTGATAAACGTCAATGATTCAATCGATGCAATGAAAGGGGAAGCGATGATGAAGAAACATCCCGTGCGATACAGTACGATGCTGGTGCTGATAGGGCTTATTATGTTATCCGTTGTTTTGCCTTTGGCCGCCCAGGAGAGGCGTGAAATCCTCATTCCTGATCTGCCCGGATATCATACGTTGAAATGCGACTTTCACATGCATACTGTTTTTTCCGACGGCAACGTCTGGCCCACTGTGCGGGTAGAGGAGGCCTGGCGCGAGGGCCTGGACGCGATTTCCATCACCGACCATCTGGAGTATCAGCCTCACAAAAAGGATGTGGTCACGGACCGCAACCGCGCCTATGAACTAGCGCAGGGGCGGGCCCGGGAACTGGGCGTTATGCTGATCCACGGTACTGAAATAACGCGCAGCATGCCGCCCGGACATTTCAATGCCATATTCATAAAGGATGCTGAAAAGATCAACAAGGAAGACTTTCTGGAAGCGGTGGGAGAGGCAGAGGCCCAGGGAGGCCTGGTGATCTGGAATCATCCCGGCTGGACCGGTCAGCAGCCTGATGGAGTGGCCCGCTGGTATCCGATACACACCACCCTGCTGCAAAAGGGCTGGATGCAGGGAATGGAGGTGGTGAACTACTGGGAGTACTATCCGGAAGTGCAGCAGTGGTGTCTGGACAAGGGCGTTACCATGCTGGGCAATTCCGATATTCATCAGCCTATCAGTCTGGTCTTTCATGTGGACCGGGGAGAGCACCGGCCCATGACCCTGGTATTTGCAAAGGAGCGTTCCCCTGAATCGATTAGGGAGGCTCTCCTGGCCGGGCGGACACTGGTCTATTTTAAAAACCTGCTGATAGGGGAAAAGGAGTTTTTAGAGCCGATCTTTCAACAGTCTCTTATTTTTAAAAACGGACCGGTTTCCCTGGAAGGGAAGAAAAGCGCACTATTGCAGATCTGCAATCAAAGCGAGGTTCCTTTCTATCTGATCTCGGCAGATGAGAGTGGAGAGGTTACTGCTCCAAAAGAGATAACACTGCCGCCGCAGCGAACGGTTCTTGTACGCATAAGTGGCAGAAACGGGGACGTTTCCGGTATTAGAAAGATCAGCCTGCCGTATATTGTCAAGAATCTCTATGCCGGGTCGAAAAAAGGACTGGTAACCAATCTGGAGTTTACTGTACGGTTTATTGCTCCGGAGAAAAATGGTGATTAAAAGAGGAGCGAGAAAATGATCGATATCAAAATCGCCGGACACAGGGCTCCGCTCTGGATTGCCGCTTTTCTTTTGACTTTCATCTCAGCTTTCTGGCAGCGGATATCCGGGCCTACCTATCCCGTCCGAGTCAACGAGGAATTCGCCGGCACATCGGTGAAGGCCCGGCTGCTGCGTACCGAGATAGTGGGGACGGATACCCAAGTGGCTGTCTTCGCGCCCGACACTGCCGTCTCGGGATTCGTGAAATACAAGCGGTATAAATCCCGGGATGAATGGACCCGACTCCCTCTTGCCAGAGACGGAGATGAATTGCGGGCCGCTTTACCGGCTCAGCCCATGGCGGGGAAGATTATCTATTTTGTTCAGCTTCAGCGCAACGGAGACGAGCTCCCCTTGACGGGGAGTGAACCGATAATCCTCCGCTATCGGGGGCCTGTCCCTATCTGGGTGATGCTGCCTCATGTGCTGTTTATTTTCCTGGCTATGCTGCTTTCGACCAGAGCTGGATTTGAGGCGCTGGATTCCCGCGGAGCCGCTAAGAAGTATATGTTCTGGGCTATCGGGATCATGTTTATCGGCGGTTTCATCATGGGACCGCTGATGCAGAAATTCGCCTTTAATGCGTATTGGACAGGATTCCCGTTTGGTACGGACCTCACGGATAACAAGACGCTGATCGCCATGATTTTCTGGCTCTGGGCCTGGTTTAAAAACCGAGGAGTCCACCTGAGCAGGGGTTGGATTCTACTGGCCGCGCTGGTGACGCTGGTTGTCTTTCTGATTCCGCACAGTCTGCTCGGGTCCGAACTTGATTACAGCGAATTGCCGAATTGAAGATATGAACGTTCCTGACACTGTTTACTCCCCGGAAGCTTTTAGTTTTCGGGGAGTAAGAGGGATGTGATATATTTTCCTTGATTTTATTGATTTATTTAAGTAATTTTTTATTATCCTGAATATATTTTTTATCCCAACATTTAAATGGAAGGAGGTGAGAGGAGAAACAGTTACCTGTTTTGGATAGGCGACGTATAACAGGAGGTGAAAACATGAAGAGATTTACTTTGGTGTTGCTTGTAGTAATGCTGGCGGGCGGCTTGGTTTACGCCCAGGAAAAGGCAACTACGGCCAGTGTCGATGGCATGCGGGTCGGTATGGGCGTAAGTTTCGGCAAAGAAACATTCCCGGAAATTTCCATGTTCTCTCCAATGAGTCTGCTGGATTTTCCAACGTTCTATGTACCTATTCAATTGAATTCGATGTTTCGGGTGGAGCCGGAATTCGGCTTGTATCGAGTAAAAATGACGAGCGGTTCCTCGTCCCAAACGATTTCCAT
>CAZUMH010000098.1:0-12363 GCA_964621645.1 uncultured bacterium | reverse complement strand
CATGTGCATCGGAGCTGGAATATTATACACTAAATGGTATGGAAACTGTGACATATACGCGGGCGGCAGATTGCAGTATTTCATGTGGAAACAGTCCTACAGCAACGGGACTTCCAGCGACAGCGATAAAAAAGATCTGGTTATCAGCCCTGTTATCGGGGCGGAAGCCTACGCCTGCAAGCATGTGAGCTTCGGCGGTGAGGTTCAGTTTAATATCGGCACCTTAGGAAATTGGGAAGGCGGAAATTCCACCGATGACGAAGATGTGTCCTTTTTAAAAACCAAGGGACTTTTCTTTATCCGCTGGTGGTTCTAAGACAATTCCCGGTTATTGGAACTGAAACCCTGCGGTATTGATATATCCGTTATACCGCAGGGTTTTTTAATTGCTCTTCTTATGCCCCGTTCGATTAATTTTCTCAGAATCCCGTACTGTCATTTTTTCCCAGGTATAGGCCGGAATACGCATCATAAACGGGAGATCAGTATCTGCCTTATTTCGGCAGGAGTGCTCCCTGCTCCAATGGAGACTTCGATAACGGGGACGGCTTTCCTTTTGTAGAAATCCACCAGAGGGCGGGTTCGTTCCCGATAAAGACGGAGTTTGTTTTCTATTTCTGCCGGGGAATCGTCCGGCCGCCCCTGACGGTCACCGCCGGTGTTTGTTCTGATGCGCCGGTGTACAATTTCCGTCGGGCACTCCAGAAGAACCACCAGACTGATTACAACCAACCTATCCACCCGCTCGGCCTGGCCCAAATGCCGCGGCAGACCATTCATCACGATAAAATCCTGCGGGCCGATATTCCTTTCCCGAAGAAAAGACAGCAGGATCTTCCCGGCTATATCGAATTGATCGTCCTCCAGGAGGGCGCCCTTTTTCAGCACTGTTCCAATGATTTTCCGGTCTTGGTCCGAAAGCAGGGGGAAGGCGGCGATTTCGTCTGTGCGGCGGAGCTGTTCACCGAAATCAAAATGATGGCAGGGGCGGTCTTTTAATCCTTCGGCTTCCAGCAGCTGTCCCAGCGGGGTCTTCCCTGAGCCGGTGGGTCCCAGAAGCAAAAGCCCTCTCGGAAGCTCAGTATGGAGAGATAAAGTCGACATAGCGTTCCTCAGATTAATCGCTGTGGGTGGATGCTAAGATAACCCCGCCCCGCTATTCTGTCAACTACAAAATGAAAACGGGGCCTGATATGAAATGGATCGATACGTCAGTATCCGGCGGAAAATTATTTTCTATGAGTTTCGATCTTTTTTGTGTACCTTGTCAATATCAATAGGTACGGTACTTTAAGGAGATGGGAATGAAGAAATATTGTTTGATACTTTTTGTCGTGATCCTGCTGTTTTCCGCTTGCAGCCGCAAAGCTCCTCTGGTTAAAGCAGCACCCGACACACCGGCATATACGCTGGGCAAGGAGCTGGCCAAGAATCTTCCGGCCCTGGATCCCGATTCCAACACGGTGCTGGTGAGCACAAAGAAATTCGATGTTTCAGCCGGAGAGATGTTGCAGTATATTGCCTCGGCCATGGGAAATCAAACTGATCAGATAATACAAATGCCGAAGGAAAAGCTGCGCATGACGGCGCGGCAGGTGGCTGAGCAGGTGGCCACCAACAAACTGTTGCTTGATGCCGCCAAAAAGAAGGGATACAAGGCCAGCGAAGCGGATGTTGACAGCGTACTGGCGATCCTCTATCAGCGCTTCGGCGGCAAGGAAAAGTATTTTCAGCTTCTTTCCGAAAACGGTCTGGATATGACTTATCTGCGGAGTGACATTACAAAGAACGTGATTATCACTGATTACCTGGAGGCTGTCCGGGCCGAAAGGACAGCGCCCACCGATGCTGAACTTAAAGCCGCGTATGAGGAATCACTCAAGGATACATTGGCTTCAGTGCGCCATATCCTCCTCTTGACCCAGGGCAAGTCCCCCGCGGAAAAGGAAACAATTCATAAAAAGATGGAAGGCATCCTGGCTAAGGCCAAAGCCGGTGAAGATTTTGCCGAGCTGGCCAAGGAGTACAGTGAAGATCCCGGTTCCAAAGACAATGGCGGCCTCTACGAAAATTTCGGCAGAGGAACGATGGTCAAGCCTTTCGAGGACGCGGCCTTCACGGTGCCAGTGGGAAATATCAGCGATATTGTTGAGACGACCTATGGCTACCATATCCTGCAGATCGTCAGCCGGGGGCCCAATACGAAAACATTCGAGGAGTCCCGCCCGGAGCTGGAGCAAAAGCTATCCAGTCAGAAGGGGCAAAAGGTAATTCCTGATTTCATCGAAGAGGTGAAGAAAAAGGCTGATTTCAAATTTGTGGGCTGGTAAGTTCTTGCCATCCTATTAATACAAGGAGGCCCGCCGTAAAGTAGCAGCGACGGGCCTCCCTGCTTATTGTATCCTGCTGTTAATCAATAGTGAGAGATAAATCCTTCCATATATCTTCCTTCAGGAGTCCGTATACCAACTGATCCATCACGACGCCGTTTTTGATTACATTATTTCTTAGTCTTCCTTCCAGCCGGAAACCTGCTTTTTCCAGCACCCATGCCGAAGCGAGATTTGAGGAAAAGGTGTTGGCGTAGAGGCGGACGAATGAGAAGTTTTCAAAGATCCAGGCAGTGAAGGCCCGCACCGCCTTTGTGGCGATCCCTTTGCCCCAAAAGGGCCGGCCGAGCCAGTACCCGATTTCGGCGCCGAGCCGGTTGATATCCTCCTGTGGGATCATTCCAATCCCTCCGATGCACTCCGAAGCCGAAGCAATTGCAGAGTCCAACGGAGGATCGGTAATCAGTGCCGACTCGATCCACTCCCTCGCGTCCGCGAGAGTGTATGGGTGAGGAAAAACATCCCGTAAATTGGCGGCCACCTCCGGATGGTCGGCGTAGCGGGCCAGAGAGGCCGCGTCTTCGGTCCGGTAATTCCTGATACAGAAGTCGCCCAAGGGAATGAGCACGGTTCCATCCCACCTTTTCGGATTATTTTAATGCTGCCAGCTTGATCACATTCTCAGCGATAAGACCGAAGGCGCGCGCCGCGGCGCTCTCTTTTTCCGCAAGCACCAGCGGTTTGCCGGCATCGGCGGTTTCCCGGGCCGAGATTTCCATAGGGATGCGTCCTAAAAAGACGACGCCCATTTGTTCGGCCATTTTCTCTCCGCCGCCCTTGCCGAAAAAGTCCACTTCTTCACCGCATTTGGGACAGATGAATCCTCCCATGTTCTCCACCACCCCGATGCGGGGGATGTTGAGTTTGCGGGCCATATTTACCGCCCGGCGGCAGTCCACCAGCGAGACTTCCTGGGGGGTGGTGACCACGATGGCCATCTGGGGCAGCATGCGCTGAGCCGTGGTCAGGACCTCGTCGCCGGTGCCCGGCGGCAGATCAGCCAGAAGGAAGTCCAGTTCTCCCCAGACAACGTCAGAGAGAAACTGGGTGATGGCGCCGGAACGGATAGGGCCGCGCCAGATAACCGGCATATTGTCAGGCATCATCGGGGCCATGGAAATGATCTGCAGGCCTTCGCTGATCATGGGCATTATGGTGCGGTTTTCCGGATCGGTGCGGGGCATGCCTTTCAACCCCACCATTTGGGGGACATTGGGACCGGTGATGTCCGCGTCCAGAAGGCCGGTGGACTTGCCGGCGCCAACCAGACTGTAGGCCAGATTTACCGCGACCGTCGTTTTGCCGACACCGCCTTTACCGCTGAACACCACGATCCGGTAGTTAATCTTCTCCAGATTTTCCTTGATCCGTTTGTTTTGTTCCTCCTTCTGATCGAAGGGAGTTTGTTTGTTATCCATCTCTGAGTTTCCTTTTTTTTGTTTATATTATTTTTTAATATCTTTCAGGGCTTTTTGCAGCGTATTGATGGCGAGTACGGCGCAGTGATGGTGGGAAGGAGGCAGATCCTCCAAATACGTGATTATATCTCCGGCAGTAAGGGCCTCTGCTTCCCGGAGTGAACGGTTCCGCACCAGCTCTGTGATGCTGCTGCCGCAGGCCAGAGTAGGCCCGCAGCCGTCGGATAAGAAGGTGGCCTTGTTGATGCGCTCGCCATCCAGTTTAAGGTATATCCACATGCTGTCACCGCACTCTCCCTTGAGGAAACCCAATCCGTCAGGGGTATCCATTTCGCCCACATTCAAGGGCTCATAAGCAAGTTCGAGCACTTTATCGCTGTATTTTTCACCTTCAGGTCCCAGGAAAAATCTGTTTATATTTTCCATGACCTTCTGAAGATCCTTGTCCATCCTTGCGCCTTTCCATTTAATTTTTCCTGCAGTATTTCCTGACGCACCTGCCGGACTGTCCCGGAATCATATACCGGCACCGCATCCATTTTATTATACTGAAGCAATACGGCTCCACTTCATATAATGCAGCCCTGCACCGAGAGGCTGCTTTTTCGAGAACAAAGATACGAAAAGGCGAGAGAACGGTCAAGTTTTTTCCAACATAGACTGCCTGCGATTAAACTCACACGGCTGCTGAGGGCGAGGTTTTTCAGGTTGACAATCTCCCCATTTATGGATATATTTATCAGTTAAAATATTTTATCACTTAGGGGGGATTCGGGAGGTCACTGTGTTTCCGGTCTTTCTGTCATTGGGATCCAATCTGGGAGACCGGCGGAGTTACCTGGAAACGGCGGTTCGGTACATCGATCGAATCGATACCACCCGAGTAACCAGAGTGTCATCATTATGGAAAACCGAACCGTGGGGGAAGCGGGAACAGCCACTTTTCCTCAACCAGGTGACAGAGCTGCAAACGGAGATGGATCCTACCGCTTTTTTAACAGAATGCCAGGCCGTTGAGAATCGTCTGGGCAGGGTGAAAAGGCCGCGCTGGAGAGAACGGGAGATTGATATCGATATTGTTCTTTGGGGGCCGGATATCATCAGAACGAATAACCTCCTGGTGCCGCATCCCCGGCTGAGTCAGCGCAGATTCGTGCTGGCGCCGCTGGCCGAATTGGCTGCGGATCGAGTCGTTCCCGGCACAGGCAAGCGTGTTGAAGAACTTTTGCATGAATGCGTTGACCAATGCGAGACACGAAAATTGTAACGCGGGAGAACGCGGGTGACGGACCAGCAGAACAAAACCAATGCCACCTATATTGCCATCGAAGGGGTGATCGGAGCTGGTAAAACAAGTCTGGCCCGATTGGTGGCAGAGGAGCTGGATGCGAAATTGGTAACGGAAGAACCGGAGACCAACCCCTATCTCCAGGATTTTTACCGTGATCCCCAGCGCTACGCTTTCCAGGCGCAGCTGTTCTTCCTGGTCAGCCGCTACCGCCAGCTTTTGGATTTACCGCAGCAGGATCTTTTTCATCCCTACATAATAGCCGATTTTGTTTTTTCAAAAGACAAGATTTTTGCCTACCTCAATCTGGAAAAACGGGACCTCATCCTCTATGAACGTATTTCCACCTTGATGGAGCAGGAACTGCCCAAGCCGGATCTGGTCATTTATCTTCAGGCGAGTACGGAACGTCTCCTGGAGAATATCCGCAAGCGCAACAGAAAATATGAAAAACACATTTCAACGGATTACATCAAACGACTGAACGATGCCTACAATGATTTTTTCTTCAAGTATACCGATACTCCGCTTTTGGTGATCAATACTTCTGAGATTGATTTCGTGAAAAATAAAGAAGAGCTCCAGGATCTGATGGATCAGATCCTCCATCCCCCGCTGGGCATTAAATTTTACATGCCACTAAAAAAGTAGATGCCGCCGCTATGATTCGTTTTGTCCTTTTCCTGTTTTTATTTTATTTTGGTTACCGGTTTGTCAAGAACCTGTTCGGACCCACCTCCTCCCGGGAAGAAATACACGGGCAGAACCGGAACCAGCCCCTGGATCTTCGCGATTCGGATGTGGAAGACGCCCGTTTCGAAGATGTGAACGATGACAAGAAATAGCTGAACGATATGAAAATATACCTGAGAATTTTACGATACCTTAGACCGCACTGGAGCAGACTGGCCGGTTCAATAGTGTGCGTCCTCTTTTTTGTCATTTTTTCCAGCGTTTCCCTGGTATCGTTAATGCCCTTTCTTTCCACCATATTTGAAGTGGAGCAAGAGGCGGTTCCGGCCGGCGGTGCAGCGGAACAGATGCAGCAGTCCCTGGACAAAAACATCGGATTAAACATAGACAAGGAAGCACTGAAAGACAAACTCTACAGTTTTTTCCTGGGTGAGGATTGGAAGGTCAACCGGATGCAGTCCTTGCACCGCATCTGTCTCCTGCTGGTCATCATCATATTTTTCAGAGGACTTTTCGGGTATCTGCAGTCCTACCTCATGGCTTATGTAGAGCAGGGGGTTATTAGAGATTTAAGAAATGACATCTACCGTCACATTCACCGGCTTTCTCTGGGATATTTCAATCAGACCCGAACGGGGCAGCTTATCTCCCGCATCACCAATGATGTGACATTGGTCAACGGAGGGCTTTCGGCCAGCTTTTTCACACTCATCAAGAATCCCCTGCTGATCGTTGCTTCCCTGGTCATCGCGTTTCTTATTTCCTGGCAGCTTACCCTGGCGGCCTTTATCATTCTGCCCTTCAGCCTGTTTATTATCGGCGGGATCGGATTGCGTCTGCGGCGGGATTCGGCAATTTCCCAGCAGCGTATGGCCGACGTAACCTCCGTGCTGCAGGAAACCATCTCCGGAGCCCGTATTGTCAAGGCATTCGGAATGGAAGAATTTGAATACCGCAAATTCGCCAAAGAGACAAGCCGCTTCTTCCGCACCATGGTGCGGCTCACCAGGATCCGCAACCTGGCTTCTCCCATCACCGAGTTCTTGGGGACGCTGGTGGCGGTTGCCATTCTCTGGTACGGCGGCAGTCAGGTGCTGGCCGGCGGTGAACTTTCCGCTTCCGAGTTCATTACTTTCATCTTAGTGATCTTCTCAATTATGCAGCCGGTAAAAGAGATTTCCACGGTAAACAACCGCATTCAGGAAGCGGTTGCCGCCGGTAAACGCATATTCGAATTAATGGATACGAAACCTGAGATCAAAGAATCTCCCCGGGCCAAGGCTATTGACAATTTCAGGGAACATGTTTGTTTTCAGGGAGTGTCCTTCGCTTACAACGACGGCCCCCTGGTTCTGAAAAACATAGACCTTGGGATTGAAAAGGGACAGCTGCTGGCCATTGTCGGACCCAGCGGAGCGGGCAAGTCCACCTTGGTGGATCTTATTCCCCGCTTTTACGATCCGGTGGAAGGAGTCATATGCATAGACGGCGTGGATATCCGGCTCCTTAAAATTTACGACCTGCGTTCCCTTTTAGGAATCGTGACCCAGGAGACGATCCTTTTCAATGATACCATCCGCAACAACATAGCCTATGGGGAAGCGGCCGTGCCGCTGGAAAAGGTGATGGAAGCGGCCCGGGTCGCCAATGCCCACGACTTCATTCAAGAGATGGAAAAGGGATATGATACGATAATCGGAGAACGGGGGGTAAAACTGTCCGGCGGGCAGCGTCAGCGGCTCTCTATTGCCCGGGCGGTGCTCAAGAACCCGCCCATTCTTATTTTGGACGAGGCCACCTCATCCCTGGACACTGAATCGGAAATTCTGGTTCAGGAGGCCATCGACCGGCTCATGGAGAACAGGACTTCCTTTGTCATTGCCCATCGCCTTTCCACAGTGCAGCACGCCCAAAAGATTGTCGTCCTGGATCAGGGCCGTCTGGTGGAGGAGGGGACCCATCAGCAGTTGTTGCGCCGGGGAGGAATTTACCGGAGGCTGCACGAGATGCAGTTCCGAACGCCTCCCGAAGAAGGCAGAATCGAAGCATAGCAGCGGCGGTAACAATGATATAATGAGGGAGGATCGATGTCACGTAAAATTATCAAAACAGATACAGCACCGGGAGCCATCGGCCCCTACAGTCAGGGAGTAACGGCCAAGCCCGGCAGGCTGCTCTTCACGGCGGGCCAGATCCCCCTGGATCCCGGCACCGGACAGATTGTGGCGGGCGGCATCGCAGAACAGACACGGCAGGCCCTGAAGAATCTCGGGGCGGTTGTAAAGGCGGGAGGGTCGGAACTTTCCCTGGTGCTGAAGACCACCGTGTTTCTGAAAAACATGAATGATTTCACCGCCATGAATGAAGTCTACGCTGAATTTTTTCCGCGGGAAGCCCCGGCCCGTTCCGCTGTAGAGGTCTCCCGCCTGCCTAAGGATGTGCTGGTGGAAATCGAGTGCGTGGCATTGGTTTCCTGATGAGGCCCAAGGCTAAAAGAAATAACAAAGAAGCTCGACAACGATATCGGCCCGTTGCTTTTTATCTGATCCTGGCGTTTATAGTGGTCAAACCGCTGGCGGCGCAGGAGATCAGAGAGGATACGCTCCATGTCGCCGAGGTTTCGGAACACAGCTCCCGAACGGCGGTGATCCGTTCTTCCCTGCTGCCCGGCTGGGGTCAGCTGTACAACGGACAAAAGTTCAAGG
The DNA here is from genome assembly GCA_964621645.1 of uncultured bacterium. Classification (GTDB taxonomy): domain Bacteria; phylum Zhuqueibacterota; class QNDG01; order QNDG01; family JAGLOF01; genus CAZUMH01. The sequence continues at coordinate 3,869 of CAZUMH010000098.1, read as the reverse complement.
CGGCACTGGTGGTGGCGGGAGAGCTGGGACTGGCCGCCGCCGCGGTGGTTCAGAACCAGCGGGCCGTGAGGGCCACATCCGCATACGAGCGTGACTTCTACCGGGATGACCGCAGCCGTTTTATCTGGTACGCCGCGGCCCTGTGGCTTATCAATATCATGGATGCCTATGTGGATGCGCAGCTTTATGATTTCGATGTGGGCGGGGATCTCAGCCTGGAGCCGGTCAGCCGGCCGGACATGATCGCCGGCCTGAGACTGGGCTTCCGGTTTTAGCAAATGATGCGGGGATATTATTGAAACTATGATGGATCGGGAGACAGCCTGGCAGATGGTCCGGCAACAGGTCGGCAATAAAAACCTGCAGAAACATATGCTGGCCACTGAAGCGGTGATGCGGGCCCTGGCGGAACTTCGGCAGGAAGACGGTGAAACCTGGGGGCTGGCCGGGCTGCTGCACGACCTGGATTATGACGAAACCGCCGATGATTTTCCCAGACACGGTTTCAGAACGGCAGAGATGCTGGAAGAGCACGATATTCCCCGGGAAGCGCTGCAGGCCATCAAGGCTCATCCGGGTCATCTTCCCCGGGGAAATGCTATGGACCGGGCTCTCTATGCCGCCGATCCGGTGACCGGTCTTATTGTCGCGGCCGTGTTGATGCACCCCTCCCGCCGTTTGGAAGGAGTGACACCGGAGTTTCTTCTGCGGCGCTTCAACGAAAAACGCTTCGCCGCCGGGGCGGATCGGGATCAGATCAGAAGCTGCTCCGAACTGGGGATTTCTCTGGAAGATTTTTTATCCATTGCCCTCAAGGCTATGCAGCGTATCCATACTGAGCTGGGATTGTAGATGAAGCGATTCCTGATTGTTATGACAGTTCTACTGGCTGGAACAGCCTGGAGTCAGGATCCTGCGCCGGAGAGAAAAATGAAACCGGATCACCTGATCTTCAAGACCGATGGGAGCGGAGATCGCTGGTTGGCCCCGGATAAAGCGAGGCATCTGCTCGCCAGCGCCTTTCTCTGCGGCGCCGCGTTTTGGACGCTGCACCATCATCTGGAACAATCCTCCCGTACCAGCTTGAAAACGGCAGTATTGTTTACCTTTTCCCTGGGAGCGGCTAAGGAAATCAGGGACAGCTTCGCTGTGAAGGGGTGTTCAAGCTGGAAGGACCTGGCGGCCGACTTGGCAGGGATCATTTTGGGGGGCATATTGCTGGCATGGTGAGTCAGAACGACCATCCTGAATATAAGGAAATTGTGGGAGCCATTCACCTGCATTCGAGCGCATCCGATGGTTCCCTGCCGATTCCGGAAATAGCGGAAATCGCTCAGCGTAAGGATCTGGATTACCTGCTTTTCAGCGATCACAACACCCTGGAACCCAAGCGGCAGGGGCTGGAAGGCTGGCAAGGACAGGTGCTGGTGCTCATCGGCTATGAGATCAATGATACGGATGACAAGAATCATTACCTGGCCTTTCGTCTCGATAAGGAGGTCAAGGGAGATCGGGCCGCCGACTATGTAAAAAATGTACACGAGGCCGGGGGCTTCGGTGTCATCGCCCATCCGGCAGAGAAACGGCAGTTCTCCGATGCCTATCCCCCCTATCCCTGGACTGACTGGTCCGTGAGTCAGTTTGACGGAATCGAGATATGGAATCAGCTCTCAGAATGGATGGAAGGAGTGACCCGGGCCAATATTCTCTGGCGCATCTGGCATCCCCTGCGCTCCATCCGGTTCCCGGAATGGGAAATCCTCAGCCGCTGGGACCGGCTCAACCTGGAGCGCCGTGTCGTCGGCATTGGCGGCATAGACGTACACGCGTTCACGATAAAAATACTTGGGTTCATCCCGATAGAGATATATCCCTATAAGGTACAGTTTAAATCCATCCGGACGCATATGCTCCTCACCAGGCCGCTGCATGGCCCGCAGGGACTCCTCCCCTTCGTTGCAGCTGAAGAAGAATTTTTCAGCACGTTGAGAAAGGGGCGCTGCTTCATCTCCAATTTTTCTCTTGGAGACGCGAGAGGCTTTCGATTCTGGGCTGAAAGCGGCGGCACTTACTATCCCATGGGGAGCCGTGTCGCCGGTTCTGGGGGAGCCGTTTTTCATATAAAAGTCCCGGCCCGGGGACAAATCCGACTGTTGCACAACAGCCGGATAATGGTTGAAGATCAGAGCAGCGAAATGTTTCTCTATACGGAACGTACGGGAGTCTTTCGGGTAGAAGTCTTTCGCAAGGGCAGGGGATGGATTTATTCAAATCCCATTGTCATCTTAGATAAGGAGCAAAAGGCGTGAGGGAAGGGCCGAAGGAATTTTGCGGAATCGTGGGAGTCTACGGACCGGAAAAGGCGGCGGGGCTGGTCTATCTGAGTCTTTACGCCCTGCAGCACCGCGGACAAGAGAGTGCCGGGATCGTCTCCTCTGATGGAGAGAAGGTGCACCGTTACGCAGGTCCGGGACTGGTGAACGATGTCTTCTGCAAGCCGGAGATAATAGATTTTTTGCCCGGTCGGCTGGCGATAGGGCATAATCGTTATTCAACCACTGGTTCAGAAGACGAAATGAATGCCCAGCCGATTCTGGTGACTACAGCAGACGGCCCCCTGGCACTGGGACATAATGGTAATTTGAGCAATTCCAGGGCCATTCGGGAGCAGCTGCAGCGGGAGGGGGCGATCTTCCGTTCGGGTACTGACAGTGAGCCCATCCTGCATCTTATCGCCCGTTCCCGGGCCGGGAATCTGCTGGATAAAATTGAGGATGCCCTGCGGCAGCTCAGAGGCGCATTTTCCCTGGTGCTCCTTACCAGAGACAAGCTGATCGCTGCTCGGGATCCCCAGGGATTCCGGCCCCTGGCCCTGGGCCGTTTGGGTAAAAACGGATATGTGGTCGCCTCGGAGACCTGCGCCATGGATTTGATAGAAGTGGAATATTTGAGAGATGTGGCCCCCGGGGAAATGATCGTCATCGATAAAAAAGGGCTGCATTCCAAGATGTTCGCCCCCAACCAGCCGCACGCCCACTGCATTTTCGAATATATTTATTTCTCACGCCCGGACAGCCGTATTTTTGGGGAATATGTGGATAAAACACGGCGCAAGCTGGGCCGGCGGCTAGCTGAAGAACATCCCGCGGAAGCGGACATCGTCATTTCGGTGCCGGACTCCAGCAACACGGCCGCTCTGGGATATGCCAACGCCTCCGGCATCCGGTTCGAACTGGGGCTTATCCGAAATCATTATATCGGACGGACTTTCATCCAGCCGCGTCAGTCGATCCGTAACTTTAACGTGAAGGTGAAATTTAATCCGGTGGGTGGAGTCCTCAAGGGCCAACGGGTCGTGGTGGTGGAAGATTCCATCGTGCGGGGGACCACCCTGAAAGTGTTGACCCAGCTTATACGCAAGGCAGGCGCCAAGGAAGTGCATGTCCGGGTGAGCAGTCCTCCCATCTGCCATCCCTGCTACTACGGCATGGACTTTCCAACCCGCACGGAACTGATCGCCACCGAGAAATCAGTAGATGAGATCCGTCAATACCTGAATGTCGACAGCCTGGGATATCTCTCGCTGAAGGGATTGCGTAGCTCGGTGCCCAGCCAGGGCGAAGGCTATTGCGCGGCTTGTTTCGGCGGGGGGTATCCGGTGCAAATCGAAGAATCTTTCAGCAAAGAACAGTATGAGCAATGCTGAAAGGAGGGTGGGTGAAGAAACTGATCCGGATGTTTGATTATCTCTTCCTGCTGCGGCCAACGCTTTTCTATCCCATCTGGACCTTTTATCTGGCCGGACACTGGGGAGGGAGGACATTTGGAAGAGACTCCGCCACAGACATGAACGGAGAAGGATTACTCCT
>CAZUMH010000097.1:0-12405 GCA_964621645.1 uncultured bacterium | reverse complement strand
CATGACAAAGACATCCGAAAGTAGAAATTCGGAATTGTTGAATTCACTTTCTTCTATGCGTAAATAGTCGACGCTTACCTCCTCATAGACGGCGCCTTTTCCGTCTAGGCCCGTTGCTTCACTCCTTTTTCTGGTTTCCCGACGGAGATCGATTTTGTTTACTTCCGCATATTTTTTTTAAGAACGGATGTGCCGGCGCCGGTATCGATTATGAGCAGTGCGGGGGGGTCGCTCAGCTGAACAGCGATACATATATGGCCTCCGGCTTCTTTCAGAGGAGTGACGTGAGTATATGTTGCCGTATGATTATCTTCAAAAAAACCGGACGCTGTTTCTTTTTACCCGAAGAAATTTGTGTTTCCCGATTGAGACAAGAGCTGCAAGGGTACTACAAGACAGAAGATGATTATCCCTAAGACGTTTTAAAATAATATTTAAGTAATAAGAATACAGTGCGTGCCTTGCTTATATTGAACATGAGTGACAGGTATACTTTATTAATCCCACTCTCCTGGTTATTGTATACGAGAAAATAAAAATACTGGTATATGATTTGCATAATCCCCTTTGTGGCTTTTTTCACTGATATAGTGAGGGCGTCAAAACAAAAATCGAACTGAAAAAGACAAAGAGGATTACTATTTGAAATACATCGCTAGCAAACATACATGTGAATAGGAGAACTGATAATGTTGGCAAAATGGAAGACCTATGAGGGACAGAAAGTACTGTATCTGGATTGCCGTGGATTGAAAGAGGAAGGGACGCTTGCTATTCTGGACGAAGCCGCTGAAATGCTCCGTCCCACCAGCGGTAATATGCCCGTGCTCGCCAATGTGCAGGGCACCATGCTGACTACCGCGTTTATGGAGAAACTGAAGAAGCTGGCCCAGGAAGTATACATCGGTAAAACAGACAAGGCGGGAATAGTCGGAGTAGACGGTCTTAAGAAAATCCTTCTTAACAGTTATAATATTCTGATGAAACAGGAAATGAGGGCTTTCCCGAAGGAAGAAGAAGCGTTGCGCTGGCTGGTTGAGAAAGAGAAATAGAACATGTCCATAAAAAGTATTCCAATCCAATCTTCATGAGGTAATCGTGAAAATATATATGGAGTAAGTGGAATGTTGACTAAATGGAAGAGTTATGAAGGAAAGAGGATTCTGTATCTGGATTGCCGTGGATTAAAGGAAGATGGTACTCTCGCTATCCTGGATGAGGCCGCTGATATTTTGAAGCCCATGAGCAGCAGTATCCCCGTACTCGCAAATGTGCAGGGGACGATGTTGACCACCGCTTTTATGGAGAAGATGAAGAAGCTGGCCCAGGAAGTATACATCGGCAAGGTTGACAAGGCGGGGATCGTCGGCGTGGACGGGCTGAAGAAAGTCCTCCTCAACAGCTATAATATTCTGCTGAGGCGGGATATGAAAGCTTTTGAGACGGAAGCAGACGCGCTGGACTGGCTAATTCGGAAAGAGAATTAGCAAACGATCAGTATCCTGCCGGAATCAATCAGAGAAACAAGCGGAAATAGCGTTAAAAAAATCCGCAGGGGCAGACACCCCTGCGGATTTTTACTGTGTTTCACGCTTTCACGGCATGTTCGAAATCACTTTCCTTCAATCTCGTCCGCCAGTTTGTCCGCATCATAGAGTTTTCTCAGGGCTTCAGAGATATAGGCCGTATGCACGGCCACGGTGCGGTTTTTCTCTTCATCGAACATGAATCTGCCCGGGAGACTCTCGATGTTGCCGTCGAAAACGAGCCCGACGACTTCGGCGTTCTTGTTGATCACCGGAGAACCTGAATTACCCCCGATAATGTCACAGGAAGAAACAAAGTTGGCTGGTGTGGAGAGATCAAGTTTGTCTTTCCTGTCCCAGAAGCGCTGCGGCAGCATGAAGGGACCCTCGTTATTGAATCCCAGCGCCCGGTCGTAGAGGCCGTAAAGAGTTGTCTTGTAGGGAGCCTTGGTGCCGTTCATGGGGTAGCCTTTGACGGTGCCATAGGAGAGACGCAGGGTAAAGGTGGCATCGGGATAAATATCCTTCCCATAGATATCGAATCTGGCTTTAGCGATCTTCTCGGTGGCAACGTCAAACACGCTTTGCACATGTTCCTTGTTCCACTCGATATTTTTTCTTAAGATGGGATCAAGATTGCGAGCCAGCACGATAAAGGGGTCCGTGCACTTAGCGACGGCTTTTTCTCCGCCCTCGATGAGTTTTTTCCTGAAATCCACATCCTGCAGTTTGGTGTTTTCGACCAGATATTTTGCCGCTTCTTCCGGTGATTTATCGCCCAAGACGGTTTTCACGAAGGGATCATCTCTTCCCAGTCCCTTAAGAGAAAGCCCCAGGCTCCAGGCCAGGTTGGCTTCCTGCATATCCTTATAGATGGGTGCGGGGGAGAAGAGTCCGAATTTTAAATTTTCCAACTGAGCGTCATGGTATCCAGCCAGCCGTTCGGAATCTGGTTTCTTGACCTCTGCCACATAGCGAACAATAGTATTGGCGAAGCCCGCAAGCTGACAACCAAAGATACCTTGATAGAACTGGCTGGCGATTCTTTCCCGGGATGAAGACATCAGAGTCTCGATGGTGGTCCAGGCGTCGCCGTATTTTTTCTGCAGTTCCGGATTGGCCGCGATCTTCGCTCTCAGGGCCTTCTCCTGTTCGTGGTAATTTCTCATGAGGGTGCTGTCAAGCAGACCCTGATACTCTCCGGTCATGGCTTTCTTGGCGTTCTCCAGCCCAAAAATCTGGATGAGGGCCCGGCGTTCCTGTTCCGGTCCCTTTTTTGAATAATCCCTTAACACTGCTATCCAGGATTTGATAAGATTGAGGACCATGGGATAGTAAAAATCTCTCTGGTATTCAAGCTGGGCGTAGGTGAAGAGGCGGTCGGTCGAGCCGGGATTGCCGGATACAAAAACCAGTTCATTCTCGGAAGCGCCTTCTTTGTTCCACTTGAAATAGTTGTCCGATTTGATCGGTTTGCCGTTTTCATAGACCCTAAAAAAGGCCACATCCAGATCATAGCGGGGATAGGTGAAATTATCGAAATCTCCGCCGTAGTAGGCGGCCTGGCGTTCGGGAGCGAATACCAGCCGCACATCGGTGTATTTCTTGTAGCGGTAAAGCCAGTATTCCCCACCGTGGTACAGGGAAATCACGTTGGAACGAAGGCCGGTCTTATCTTTGCTTTCCTTCTCGATCTTCGCGATAACGGCTTCTTTCGCCTTCAATGCATCCTGGTCGCTCATTCCTTTTTTCACCGCGGCATTGACTCTGGCGGTGACGTCCTTCATGGAAACGAGAACATTAACTTCCAGATCAGAGCTTTTCAGCTCATCGGCATAGGTGGGAGCGTAAAAACCGGTGGCGACGTAATTCTTCTCAGGAGTCGATATTTTCTGCAGCTGACCCACGGCCACATGATGGTTGGTCATCACCAGTCCGTCCGGGCTGACGAAGGAACCGGAGCCGCCGTCCATAAAACGGACGCTCGCCAGTCTGACGTGATCGAGCCATTCCTGGGTGGGCTTGAAACCGTATTTTTCCATCAAGAGTTTGATGGGGGGATTGTCAAAGGTCCACATTCCCTCATCGGGGGAAGCGGCCAGAACGGTTCCGAAAGCAAACAGAACCGCAAGAAAGAGTACAGCAAAAACAGATCTCTTGTTACCCATTTTCATCTCCTTTTCGTATAATTAGGGTCTACATGGTATACAATGTCTCATTATAGACGCTTAAGGCAGGCGTTTAGTTTCAAAAAAATCGGTACTTATCAATTTTATTCAGTGAAAAGAATATCATATCCTCGCAAAATTAAAGGATAGTAAAATTGTATCTTTCAATATAACTCATTATTGTTAAGAGTCAAAAGCAATATTTTGTACCTGGGATTTTTCTTGAAATTGTAAATGATATTTCCTACACTGATTCAGATAAGGTCCCAAACAGGAGAACATATGAAGCTCTCGCTGAAAGAACGGATCAGTGCCGGTGATACTCTCATCGGTACATTGATCACACTGAAATCCGCTGATGTGGTGGATGTATTGTCGCGACTCGGATTTGACTATCTCTGGATCGACGGGGAACACTCGGTGCTGGACATGGCCGCGGTGCAGTCTATGGTGCAGGCTGCCGGAGAGCGCTGTCCCTGTTTAGTCCGGATTCCGGAATCCCGGGAGATCTGGGTTAAGAAAGCGCTGGACACCGGCTGTGCCGGTATCGTGGTACCGCAGATCAAGACCGCCGCCGAAGCCGAGGCAGTGGTCCGCTGGGCTCTGTACCCGCCGGAGGGAGAACGGAGTGTGGGGATCTCGCGGGCGCATGGATATGGACTTTCGTTCACTGAGTATGTAAAGGGAGCGAACAGCAGAACCGTCATTGTTCTGCAGGTGGAACATCGGGAGGGAGTTGAGAATATAGATTCCATCCTGGCCGTTCCGGGAGTTGACGTCCTGCTGGTGGGGCCGTATGATCTTTCCGGCAGTCTTGGATTGCTGGGGCAGGTGAAAAATGAACGCGTAGTGAAGGCTATAGAGAAGGTTAAGGACAGCTGCATTCGAGCAGACCGGCCGGCAGGCATTTTTACGGCCGATGCCGTTACGGCCCGCGGGTATATGGAACAAGGATTCCGGTTCATTGCTGTGGGAATGGACACGTTCTTTCTCTGGAAAGAGGCCGGAGCGACTCTGGCTGCTCTTCGGCCTGACGAATGATTGGCCTGACGGGAATAATACCGGCAAAAACGGATACATCTCCAGGGAGATTGTCCCGTTCGCTCTATAAAGTATCCGGAATGGACTGCGCGGCTGAAGAGGAATTAATTAGACTGAAGCTTATGCCGATTCCCGGGGTCCGGCGGATTGAATTTAACCTGCCGGACAGGGAGGTGGCTGTCTTCCACAACGGTAGTGTCGCTGATCTGACGACGGTTCTCGAAGGGCTGAGACTGGGTGCCGGATTGATTTCCATCACGCCGATAGCGGATGAAAACGCTATGGCACCCGGGAGAGAAAAAAGCGCACTTGTCGCAGTGCTTGCTATTAATTTCTTCTTTTTTTTAGTGGAGCTCTTATTCGGTTTTTTCTCACGTTCTATGGGACTCATTGCTGATTCTCTTGATATGCTGGCGGATGCGGTTGTCTATGGATTGAGCCTTTGGGCGATCAACAGGGCAGCAGTGCAACAGAAGAATATCGCTCGCCTTGCAGGTTATTTTCAACTGGCCCTGGCTCTTCTTGGAATCGGCGAGACGGTGCGGCGTTTCCTGGATCCTGCGGCAGCACCTGATTTTAAAACGATGATCATTGTTTCCGCCTGGGCCCTTTGCGGCAACGTAGCCGCTCTATTCCTGTTGAAGAGTTCCCGGGGAAAGGGAGCGCACATGAAAGCCAGCTGGATATTCACTTCTAACGATGTAATCGCGAATTTAGGTGTCATTTCCGCGGGTTTTCTGGTACTGTATACTGCCTCAGCAATACCGGATTTGGCGGTGGGCTGTGTCGTATTTATTTTAGTGGCACTGGGGGCCTTCCGCATTATGAGCCTGGCCCGCTGAATTCAGGTATCCTAATTTAAGCTAATATAAGAGCTTACGGCCATTCCTGACAAAAAAGATATATACCCGTTATCAGCCATCGGATGTCCCGACAGACCGAGCCAATACTTGCTTTTTACCTGCTGTTTTTGTACAATATAGAGTATGCGATTAAATGGGAGGCACCGAGGTGTCTCAGCCGCACTATAATCCGGAAGATCCGAAGATTAAAAAAGCCACCCGGCGGATACTGAAGGTCATCCGGCCGGGAGACGTGGTCAACCAGAAAAACACCTTTCCACGCTGGCAGATCTGGATGATCCTGCCGGTACGGGCCATCCGCCGCTACCAGAAAAAACTTTTCGGTAAATGCTCCCGCTACCAGGACGATCACACCATGTTATTTTTCGATCACCACAAGACGCTATCGGTGGAACCTCCCCGCGCCCTTTTTAAGCCTCTGGAAAGTTACTGCCGCACCGAGATTTCCATATACCGTCTGCGTCACCATGTATTCACTAAAACCGATATCGAAATAATGCTTGAGGCCGCCAGGCAACTGGAGGGCACTGAATATGACGTGGGCCAGCTGGTGGATATCGCCTTGAACAGCCTGCTTCATTATGATCATCAGATCAAGGTTAAGGTGTTCGATTTCGGAGAAGAGAAGAAGGTATGCAGCGTCGGCGTCAGATCCGTTTACGAAAATCTCTACCAGAAGCGTATAAAACGTAAGAATGATCCTTCAACCTGGCTCTTCAATAAAGTCAATCCTAAAAAATGGTCGGCGGAACAGGTTAAACGGTATCATGGCACCGATATCGAAGCCACCGCCCCGGCTCACTTCGCCAATTCCGGTTATTTCGGCAATGAATTCCGCCTGGTGGCGCGCTTTCGCTCAGGAGAGATGATCTATCCTGTCACTCCTATCCGCGTCTTGAGAAAGATCGGCAATAAATTGCGAAACGCTGTGATCAGGATATTTAGATATTAGCGGACCGAGTTTTCTCTAAAGAAGAAAAGGCTTGACTGTTCCCTTGTCTCATGAATAATCCGATACCGCTGCATTATAGTGAACGGGTGTCGGCTGTCTTATATCTGATTTTCATCCTGTTTTAACAGTCATACCTTGAAGGCATTGAATATCTGCGGCGACTATTTTTCAGCGGTCATCTCATTTCAAGATATATACATATAGCAGCGTCTTGCTGTAAAAGAAATAAGCACTGGCAGAGTTATTTCGGTATAGTTGTATTTCCAAAGGAATATGGGTGACTATCATAAGAACACCACGGTGAATAGTTCACTGTCACACTGAGAACTCCAGATATTTTGCTGCAGTAATTACTCGACCGGAGCAGATACAATGAAAGACCTGAAGCCTGGGAGTGTAATCTCCCATTATACGATCAGCGAAAAACTGGGTGAAGGCGGCATGGGTGTTGTGTATAAAGCCGAGGACATCAAACTCAAAAGGACCGTCGCCCTGAAGTTTCTGCCCGAGGAAGTCGTGAAGGATGCAGAGGCGCGCAAGCGTTTCCTGAGAGAGGCACGAGCGGCGTTATCCCTTGATCACACCCATATCGGTACCATCTATGAAGTGCATGATGATGACGATAACACCTTTATTGTCATGGCCTACTATGAAGGCGACACCCTTCAGGATCTGATTAAATCGGGTCCGCTGCCGGTAAAGGACGCCATTGATATCTGCCTTCAGGCAGCCCGCGGACTGGAAAAAGCGCATAAAAAGCATATAGTGCACCGTGACATTAAACCATCCAATATTCTGCTGACTGGAGAAGGACAGGTAAAGATTATCGATTTCGGCCTGGCCAAAGGAGACGGTAAAACCATGCTTACCAAAGAGGGGACGACTTTGGGGACCGCCCAGTTTACGTCTCCGGAACAGGCTCAGGGCCAGGAAGCGGATCAGCGGACCGATATCTGGTCACTGGGAGTCGTTTTATACACGCTGCTCACCGGACAGTTGCCTTTTCAGGGAGATTACGAACAGGCGATTATGTATGCTATTTTAAATGAAACCCCCGAGCCGGTTACCGGCTTGAGAACCGGAATCCCTATTGCCGTCGACCATATCCTTGAGAAAGCAATGGCCAAAGATCCTGCTGAACGATATCAGCATATCGAGGATATGATAGTCGACCTGGCAAAAGTCATCAAAAATAGAAAAGAAGAGAGTACAAGCGGACAGTCCATCCCCGTACGTCGTAAACAAAAAATCGTCGTTCCGCTGTTTGCCGGGATCCTGGTCCCGTTTCTCGTTTGTCTGGCAGCGGTTTATTTTTTCTTCTTGAGATCAAACCGGACCATCGATTCAGTGGCGATTATGCCGTTTGTCAATGAAAGCGGAAATCCGGATTTGGAGTACCTGTCTGACGGGATAACCGAAAATCTGATAAGTACGCTGGCCCTATTGGAAGATTTAAAGGTGATGTCCCGCTATTCGGTATTTAGATACAAGGGAAAGGATATCGAGCCCAAATCAATAGGAGAGGAATTAAATGTTCGAGCTGTGCTGCTGGGAAGGATCGTTCAGCGGGACGATGATCTGACGGTCAGTCTGGAGCTGGTGGATACGAAAGATGATCATCAGATCTGGGGCGCCATGTCTTACAATATGATGGGCGAATATTCCCAGGCGCTGGACAGACTGGATCTGATACAAGAGAAGGCCCGGAACTGGAGTCCGTGGATGGCGGAGCGAATCTATACTTTGGTGGCGGTCGGACGAAATGCGGAGGCTGAGGAAGTACTGGAGCGAATACTGAATAAAGCGGAAAAGCAGTATGTCGAACCCTATTTCGGGGCGGTTGCCTACGCTGGATTCAAGAATATTGATAAGACATTCGAATGGCTTGATAAGGCATTAGCGCAGAGGAATCTTCGAATAATGCTGGTAAAAGTCGATCCTAAAATGGCCTTTTTACGGAATGATCCGCGGTATGCGGCGTTACTGAAGAAAATAGGCCTCGAAGAAACATGATAAGATTTTACTGTTCATCGATTCTGAATAAAATATTATCTTGATAATCGTACCATTACATAGTACTGTATGATCCTGAAGCAGACAGATGTGGATTGAATGGTCAGAGCGATGAGATTGTCATATGCCTGAAACCCGCAGACTCGCCGCCGTCATGTTCACCGACATCGCGGGATACACAGACCTGATGTCTATGGATGGCTCCCGGGATTAAATAATAACGGATGAATAAATGAAACGGATCATCGCTTATATTTATATTTTCTGTCTTGGCACGGGGTTTTGCTTTGCTGAAGAAACAGCTGCAGGAAACAGACTAAAACTCATTCCTTATCCCCACACGGTGATACCCCAAACCGGAGTCATGTCACTAAAAGGAACGTTGGAGATTGCCGCCCGTCTGGACAGTTCCGGTGACAGCTTTGCCGCCGAACAGCTGGCGCATGAACTGAAAAACAGAATTGGAGGTAATCCATTTATCAGCAGCGAGCCTGAACGGGCCTCTATCCTTCTCACCCGCTGTGCGGCGGACAGTCTGGGACGGGAAGGCTACGTGCTGGATGTCCGTCCGGCCCTGGTCGAAATAGTTGCTCCCACCGCAGCAGGGATCTTCTACGGAGTGCAGACCCTGAGGCAGCTGATCCGGGCCAACCTCAATCCCGATTCCAGTCTCGACTGTGTCACTATCGTCGACCGCCCGGCTCTGGTCTACCGGGGCTGGCAGGATGATATCAGCCGGGGACCCATCCCCACACTTAACTATCTGAAACGGCAGGTCAGAACCCTGTCTGAATACAAACTGAACTGCATGACCCTGTACACGGAACATGTGTTCAAGCTTAAAAAATATCCGGTGATTGCTCCGGAAGACGGCATTACCGCGGCTGAGACCCGGGAGCTGATCGATTACGCTAAAAATTATCATGTGGAGGTGATCGGCAATTTTCAGTCCTTCGGCCATTTTAGACAAATCCTGAAACATAAAGAGTTCGCCCGTCTGGCTGAAACCCCGAATGTTCTCTCACCGGCCTTTGAGGAGAGCTATAACTTTTTACGGGATGTGTTCGCGGAGATCGCTCCGGCCTATGAGAGCCCTCTCTTCAATATCAACTGTGATGAGACATTCGGGCTGGGTACCGGTCCGGCCCGGGCTATGCTCGACTCCCTCGGTAAAGAGGGTGTGTACGCTTACCATATCAACAGGATTAATAATCTCCTGAAACCGTATGGAAAACGGATCATGATGTGGGGCGATATCGCCCGGGATTATCCCGGGATCATTCCGAAGCTGCCGAGCGATCTGATCGTCCTGCCCTGGGGGTATCACGCGGCTGATAGTTTTGAGAGTGATATCCTGCCTTTTACTAAAATGGGTTTTGATTTTATCGTCTGTCCGGGGGTGAGCTGCTGGAACCGGATCTATCCGGATTTCGACACGGCTATAATCAATATCTCAAATTTCGTACGGGACGGTGTGCGGCACGGCGCCCTGGGTATGCTGAATACCACCTGGGATGACGATGGTGAAAACCTGGCCAACTATAACTGGTATCCCCTGATCTGGGGAGCTGAGATGGCCTGGCACCCCATCGTTCCGGAAGAACTCTCGATGATGGGGGAGGCACGGCAGGAACGGCTGGCCGGATTCGATGGCGCCTTTGATCCGCTGTTTTTCCGGATGGAGAGCGACTCTCTGGTCCGTGCCATGAATCATTTAAGCCGGCTCGGGCTGCGGCAGGGGGCAGGCGGCCTGAACGACCGGGAATTCTGGACGAAGCTGATCGACATAGACAGTCAATCCCATCCGGCGGCGGGTCCGGTTCCGGAGGAGGTGACAAATCTGGCGGCGGAACTCACCGCTCTTGCCCACCGGGTTCGGCAGAACAGAGATGTGGCGGAGAGCGCCGCCTTCGCATCCCGGAGAGTAAAGGTCCTGGCTGAGAAGACGGAACTGGGTTGGGCGCTCGATCAGCGAGCAACCGCAGGGCGGGAGAAAGCGCTGCGTATCCGTATCGCCACGACGGGAGAAGAGATTGCAGGTCTGGCCGGAGAGTATGAACGGTTATGGAATCTGGAAAACCGCCCCTGGTGGCTGAACAGGAATCTTGAGAAGTACCGCGCTCTGCAGCGGGATATAATCTCGACCCCGGACTATGTCCGCATCATCCCGGATACCAACACCTTCTCCAGAAAGAGACAAATACATTTAAAGCCTCTCTTCCCGGTAGACGCGATTTACTACACGGAGGACGGGACCGATCCCGACAAACATTCAAAGCGGTTTATTAATCCTTTCTTTCTGAATCAGACTGCTACTGTCAAGGCCCGGAGTGAAAAGAACGGTATTCTCGGCAGGATTTCAGAGGAAAACGTGTTTGTCTACAGCGGAATGGTATCAACAATTCAAACTAGATATCCATACGCTCCCCAATACTCGGCAGGCGGATTGATCGGACTGGTTGACGGTATATACGGCAGCACCAATTTCCGGGAAGGCGGGTATCAGGGCTACTCCCGAAACGATTTTGATATTGTCATCGACCTGGGCACGGTGCGTGATCTGCAGTCCATCGAGACCAGTTTCCTTCAGGATACCCGGTCCTGGATTCTTTTCCCTGAGTGGGTGGAGTACTCCATCTCGCTTGACGGCGCGTCGTACGAAGAGATTGCTAAAATTAATAACCAGGTGAATCCTGCCCTGGAGGGCGGAATGAAGCAGACATTCAAGGCGGATCTGAGCAGCCGGCGGGCAAAATACATTCGGGTTCGGGCCAAGAATGCCGGGATCCTTCCGGAATGGCATAAAAGCGCGGGCGGAGACGCTTGGCTGTTTGTGGATGAGGTTTCGATACGGTAAAAGAGTGATGGATGAGAGGATGGGGACATATTGAGGGATAAAAGTGACTGAACAGCGCAGACTCGCAATCGTCATGTTCACCGGCATCGTGGGAGATAGGGCTCTGCAGTTTGAAAAATAATTATTAGTGATATGAAATACAATCCGGAAAAACATAACCGTAGATCTATACGGCTAAAAGAATGGGATTACTCCGATCCCGGAGCCTATTTTGTGACGGTGTGCACACAGAACAGGGACTGCCTGTTGGGTGAGATCCAGAACGGTAAAATGAAATTAAACAGGTTTGGGGCCATTATTTTGGAAAAATGGAACCGGATACCGAATCATTTCAAAAACGTTCAATTGGATGCATTTCAGATAATGCCCAATCATATTCATGGTATATTATTCATTATCGACGTTGTAGGGGCGAAGCATTCCCGGTCTGTTTCGTTTCTGATTCTTCCGAATGGTTCCCGGAATGCTTCGCCCCTACATAACCGGCCAAATGGCACACAACCAGGGTCTGTATCTGCGATTATGCAGAATTATCAATCACAACCCGAAAAATCAATCAAATGCGAAAAACGCCAGGCGATAAATTATGGCAGCGCAATTATTATGACCGAATCATTCGTAATGATACCGAATTACAGAACATCCGGGAATACATCGTCAATAATCCTTTACAATGGGAATTAGACGAAAACAATCCGCTACATCGGAATAACGGGAAATGATCCCATGACTGAAATCTCCAAACTCGCCGCCGTCATGTTCACCGACATAACCGGATGCGCGGCCCTGATGTCCCGGGACGAACAGAAAGCACTGTCAGTCCTGGAGAAAAACCGGACGCAGCAGAAGTCCCGGGCGAAAATGCACAGCGGCGAGTTCCTCAAGGAGATGGGCGACGGCACCCTGCTTTGTTTTCAAAGGGCCCGATATGCGGGCCGCTGCCGATCTTTCCTAGGCGGATGCTGAAGGAAGAATAAATCTCAAA
>CAZUMH010000096.1:0-12494 GCA_964621645.1 uncultured bacterium | reverse complement strand
CGAACATGAAGGTACGGGATGGATAGAAAAATTATCATGCGATCTGAAATTCTTGAAAAGGCAAATGTGCCGGAAGCTGAGTTGCGCGAGATGGAGGAGTTAAAACTCATCAACCCGGCTGGTTTTACAGATGAAAGAATTCCCTGCTATACAGAAGAAGTAGTCGAGGTAATCAAGCATATAAGAAACCTTAAGCAACTCGGCTATGCTGCAAATGATATTGAGAAAATTATCAAAAAAGTTGGTGTGCCCGGTCAGAAAGGTAAAACCAATGTTGTAAAAGATGCCAAGAAATTTTTTACCGTGGGTAATTTGGCCGAGCGCGTAGGTGTAAGCCCGCGTACTATAAAGCACTGGGAAGAGAAAGGAATTATTGAGCCGAATATGAGAAGCGCTGGAGGATTCCGTCTTTATTCAGACGAGTTTGTTCGTATCTGTCAGCTTCTGATCGATCTGCAACTTTTTGGCTATAGTCTTGAAGAAATAAAACTAGTATCTGATTACTTCAGGGAGTTTATTGAAATTGAGAATGATCCTTACAGCATTTCAGAAATAGAAGCCAGAAGAAAGCTCAATCTCATGCTGAATGAGATCGATTCCCTTCTGAAAAAAACAGAGAAATTTAAGAAAGGGATACATCGGTGGGAAGAATTAGTGAAGAAAAAGAGAAAGGAAATTCAAAGTATCATTAACCAATATGATAAAAAGGGGAAAGCCAAAGAGAAATCAAGTGAAGCAATACATAGAAAGACGAAAGATAAAAAGTTGAAATGAGGAACATGATGAAGAAAATATATATTATTGAGCCTAAGGCACCCAACCTGCATATTTTCTCTAGGTTCCATTTACCAAGACTGGGAGGCTTTATTCTGGCATCTCTGGCGAGAGATAAAGGCTGGCAGGCAGAAGTAATAATCGAACACAACAAACCTTTAAATTTTAACGTAATGAATGATGCCGCGCTGATAGGAATTTCTACAATTACATCAACCGCACCACGTGCTTATGCTATCGCAGATAAAATAAGATCCTTGGGGATACCAGTAATTATGGGAGGGCCCCATGTGACCTTCCTCGCAGACGAGGCCTTAGAGCATTGTGATTACGTGATAAGAGGGGAAGCTGAAGAAGCTTTCCCCATGTTTCTCGATGCCTGGGAGAATAAAACCGATTTTTCAGCAGTGCCGGCCCTGTCCTATCATAATGAAGATCAGATTCGACATAATCAAGCTCAAAAAGAGCGTATTCCGATGAACAAAGTACCAATACCAGATTATAATCAGCTGATGAAAGCGGTACGCTCCGTTGCGGGAAAGCGTACCATCCCGGTGCAGACTTCACGAGGGTGCCCTTTTAACTGCTCTTTTTGTTCGGTCACAGGTATGTTTGGAAAACAGTATCGCTTTCGGCCGGTAGATGATGTGATCGAAGAGTTAATGAGATACGATTCGCGGCGGAACGAGATCTTCTTTTACGATGATAACTTCGCGGCCAACCTGAAGCATACCAAGGAACTTCTTCGTCGCATGATTAAAGAGAGATTCCGTTTCACCTGGTCTACCCAGGTGCGGGTCGAGGTGGCAAAGGATGAGGAACTCATGACCCTCATGAAGAAGGCAGGGTGCCGCACTCTCTATATAGGATTTGAATCGATCAATCCTGCAAGTTTAAAGCTCATGAAAAAGCAGCAATCAGTGGAAGATATCCGAAGATGTATCAGAATTCTCCGGAAATACTCCATTCATATACATGGTATGTTTGTTTTTGGATTTGATGAAGATACACCTAAGACAGTTGAAGCCACGGTAAGATTCGCCCGTAAAGAGAAAATCAATACTTCTCAGTTTCTTATTTTAACACCTCTCCCCGGGTCGGAATTTTTCTCTCAGATGAAAGAGAACGGCAGGCTTACCTTCACAGACTGGAATCTGTACGATGCTCATCATGCCGTGTTCAAACCGGCTCATTTCAGCATAGCTGAATTGCAGCAAGCCCAGATAAAGAGTCATGCCCGGTTTTACTCTCTGCGGGAATCCTTTGCCCGCTTGTTGAGGGGACGCTTGATCGATCTGGCCATTGCTCATTACGCCCGGGATCTGAACCGAGCCTGGAAGAAAAAAAACAGACTGTTCCTGAAAACCCTGGAGCTCATCACCCCCCGTAAAGAGGTGGATATCACTGTTCAATACAGGCAGAAAGTGCTTATTTGATTAATTATATACAAACTGTAAGAAAGAAACAAAAAGGCATTCCATGGGGAATGCCTTTTTGTATTTTCATGCCGATAATGGATATTTCAGTGCCATCCCCCTACCTCGACTGCAATACTTCTGCGTTGCAGTAGTGTGCCTTCTGCTACATAGAAATTAATCAGTGCCTCAAGATAGTTTACAACTGCCTGGATATCATCAAGCCTGGCTGCGGTAAGATCACGCTGCACCTGAAGGACAAGTAAATTTGTTGACTTTCCGACTCTGAATTTTTCCAGCTCGGCTTCGAGATTTTTTTCCTGAAGGTTACGGATAGAACGGGCGGCCTGAATTTGCTGCTTTGTCCGCAGTACTTCCATGTAGGCCGTACGAATATCCTTCTCCACCATTCGTTCCATGTTTTTTAAAGAGTAATCCAGCTGTTCTCGTGTTTTAACGGCACGCAGCGCCTGGGCCCGTGCTTGACGGTTCGGGATGGGAAATTCGAAATTAACCCCTGCATTAATATTGTAAAACGGGCTTTGGACGTCTGGCAAAGCTTCCTGAAACGTCCTGGCGTAGGTGGTGCGGCCCAGGATGATGAAGAAATCCAGACGCGGCAGCAGTCCATTCCTGGTCAGTGTTACATCGAGGTCGCCTTTTTTATACTCAAGTCGGGCCTCTTCAAGGTCCGGGCGATATTTCAGGGCAACGGCTTCGTGGATGGTGATAGCTTCCAGGGAATCCGAAACCACACCAGGCTGATCCACAGGAACGGGGATGATATCCCATGAAAAACGGTCCGAGGGATTCAACAGAAAAAGAAAATCAAGCCGGGCTTGGTCATAGGCGCTTTGAGCATCGATCAACGAGGCCTGGCGGCGGGCTACCTCGGCTCGGACTGCCGCAAGTTCAAGTTCCGGAAGTTTACCAACGGCTACCCGTTCCAGTGATTCCCCCATTTGCTGATTGGCCAGTTCCAGTGATTCTTTTTGGATGACGATTTCTCTGCCGGCAAGATACAGATCCCAATAGGCGGTTTCCGTTCTGGCCAGAACTTCTTCTGCCAGGGCCTGAAGCTCGTATCCGGATATTTCCTGATCAAGCCTTGCCTTCCGCAGGCTGGCCAGATTGGCTGCGGGACCAAGACCCTGCAGCAAAGATTGAGTTACCGTGACAGCGATATTACCGGAATACTGAGGTTGATAAATACTGGAGGTCGATCCATCCAGAGAAGCATCTATCGATAGGGTAGTGCCTGTGGGCAAAAATTCTGACAATGCGGCGGTATACTGGGTACGTTTCGATGTCAGCTCGAAAGGTTCGGGGCGGGAACCCAGAAAACGCTGCGTTTTATTTTCACTCACATTTCCTGATAGTGAGAAGGCAGGATCGAATGCCGCCCTCTGTTCAGCGGCATAGGATCGGCTGATTGCAGGATTAAGTCTCTGTATCGCCAGCTCAGGATTCCGATCCAGAGCAGTGAGAACTGATTGCTGCAGGCTGATTCTCAGGGTATCCCCGTCTGATCTATTGGTATCATCACCGGCCCAGGCTGCCGAGGCCAGGAAGAAAATAAGGCATCCCGTACCAAAGTTGTACTTCATGGTGCTTCCCTTCATTTTTCATGTGTTCTGTAACGGTTACATAGAATCCATTCCGTCGGCTTTATTTTCCTCTATCTATCGTTTCAACAGGCTGCGTATACCGTTGAGGGGAATGCGGATTTTATGCCGTTCTTCAAAGATCGAATATACCACCGGAATCAGAATCAGGGTAATCAAAGTAGAGCTGAGAAGTCCACCGATAACGACACGGGCCAGAGGAGCCTGAGCTTCGCCTCCCTCTCCCAGCCCGAAAGAAAGAGGAAGAAGTCCTAATACCGTTGTCAAAGTGGTCATCAATATCGGCCGTAATCTCCGGGAGCCGGCGATACGGATAGCTTCCTGCATTGGCAGGTTTTCATTACGCCGGAGTTGATTGGTGTAATCCACCAGCAGAATGGCGTTATTCACTACTATCCCGGCCAGCATTATACATCCAATAAAGGCCTGCATGCTGAATATCGTACCGGTGAGGATCATAGTTAGTACCACTCCTATCAGAGCCATGGGAATCGAGAAGAGGACCACAAATGGATCCTTGAATGATTCGAACTGACCGGCCATCACCATATAAATCAGAAAGAGAGCGAGAATCAGTCCAAACATCAGTTCCCGGAAGGCCTGTTGCTGTTCCTCATATTCACGGCCGAACTGAATGACAAAATCTTTGGGAACAGGGATCATCCGCACGGCCCGGCGGACATCGGAAAAGACCGAGCCCATGGCCCTTCCGGTAAAGTTGGCGGTTATGGTGATGATCCGTTCCTGGTCCTTTCGTTCGATACTGACGGGGCCCTCTTTGGGAACAGATGAAACCACATTTCTCAACACCACCTGTTCGCCCCGGTTGTTTACCACTGTCAGATCCAGAAGTTCTGAGAGGTCGTTCCGGTCCTGTTCACTGAGCCGGACTAGAATCCGGTATTCTTTTCCGCTTTCCCGGTAATAGGAAGCATAGGTTCCTCCCACCGCAGTTTCCAGGGCATCACCGATGTCGCTGACCGAAAGGCCCAGATCCGCGGCTTTCTGACGATCCACCCGGATGATCTGTTCCGGACTGCCTTCCTGCCGGCTGATGCGCGTATCGGTGATTCCCCGCACCTGCTGTATAGCCTGATCGACCTGAATTGCGAGACGCTGAGCGGTATCCAGATCGTATCCCCTCACTTCCACGCTGAGATTGTCTCCGCTTGAAGATCCCATGGAAAGGAGAAACAGACCCTGGCCGGCCCGGGTCCGGATGGTAACTCCCGGGAGATCGGCCAATGATTTGCGCAGGATATTGGCAACTTCTTCACTGCTGCGCTTTCTTTTATCCTGGGGAATCAGGGTGACGCGGATCTCTGCTGTATGGCCGCCGCGGGAACGGAATCCCGCTCCTCCAACCCGGGTAAGCATATCCTTCATTTCCGGGACTTGTTTTCTCACTATTTTCTCGACGGTCCGGGCGGCCTCGTCCACCAGTTCCAAACGGGTGCCGACAGCCATTTCCAGATTAATACGCACCTCGCCCTCATCGGCCTGGGGCATAAGTTCAACACCGATGAACCTGACCATGAGAATTGAGAATAAAAAGAGCGTCAGAGCGGAAATCCACACCATCTTACGGTGATGCAGGGCCCAATCCAGGAATCTTCCGTAGGTCGTCTCAATCTGTTTAAAGGTGGTCTCACTGGTTGCGTAAATCCGATGCAGCCAGTTTTCTCCCTTCTGATGCTGGGGGGGAGTGTATTTCAGAAAACGGGAAGTCAGCATGGGAATGAGCGTCAGAGCGACCACAAGAGCACAGAGCAGAGAAAAACTTACGACATAGGCCATCTGTTTGAACATCACACCGGACATGCCGCGGATAAAAAGAACCGGGAAAAAGACCACCAGGGTGGTCAGGGTACTGGCAGTGATGGCGGCGGAAACTTCAGTAGCTCCGATAAGGGAACTTTTCATGGCATCCATACCCTCTTCCCGGTGGCGGTACACGTTTTCCAGCACCACAATGGCGCTGTCCACCAACATCCCGATTCCCAGGGCCAGGGCTCCGAATGTCATGATGTTGAGGGTGAATCCGCCGAAATACATGAGGCCGAAAGTGGCGATTACCGAGATGGGGATGGCCGTAGCAATGATTGCCGTGCTGGAGAGATTACGGAGAAAGAGAAAAAGAATCAGAATCGCCAGAATACCGCCAATCATAGCGGAGCGGCCCACATTATTGATGGATTGTTTGATGTATTTGGAGGTGTCGATGGACGGGAGAATGGTGAGCTGCGGAATATCGGCATTAATCCGGTCCACCTCTGCAAGAACCTCACGCGCGACTTGAACGGTATTGGAGCCGGACTGCTTATTGATGGAAATTCTGATTCCTGGTCTTCCATTGATGCGGATCAGATTACGGATTTCCTCCCAGGAATCCTCGACGATGGCAATATCTGCTATGCGAATGGGACTTCCCTGTCGTACGGCGATGACGGTATTCTTGATCTCATCCAAAGACTGAAATTCTCCCTGGGTTCTGATCAATACTTCATAGTTACCGCGATCGAAGAGGCCGGCCGGAACGTTCCGGTTTTCCTGCCTGATAACTGACAGTATTGTGTTGGTAGAAATGCCCAGAGACCGGAGCTTGGCTGATTGCAGATTTATGTGGATTTCCCGGTTGAGACCGCCGTAAATAGATACGGCAGCGACACCGGGCACCCGTTCAAGCCGATACTTGACCTGGTTTTCGATGATCTGCCTAAGATCCAGTGGATTCAGGTCACTGGCAATGCCCATGATAAGAATAGGAAAGGCCGATAGATCGAATTTACGGATGCTCGGACGTTCAATATCTTCCGGGAGTCTGCCGAGCACCCGGTCGATTCGGTCCCGGATATCATTGGATGCCTCCTCGAGGTTCTTGCCCCAAGTGAAAGCAACCCTCACCGAGCTGCGTCCTTCCGAGGATGAAGAAGTGATTTCTTCCACACCCTGTACAGCGGCAAGGGACTCTTCGATAGGACGGGTTACCAGTTCTTCCATTTCCTGAGGGCCTACATTGCCATAACTGGTTGAAACAGAAATAGTTGGATACGTGATCTCAGGCATAAGATCGACTGATAATCGGGTGAATGAAATGATACCCAGGGTAATGATCACCAGAAATACCATAGATGTCAGAATGGGGCGATTTATGGGACCTTTTGCTAGATTCATGGATATACTCCTTTACTGCTGGGTACCGGTTTCAGGGGGAGAATTCCCTGAGCCTGAAGAAGATTCAGGCAGGATAACGGGACTCCCGTCTGTCAAGAGATGGTGCCCCAGGGTAACCACCAACCCGGATATATCCGGGGAAATTATTTCGGTAAGTTCCGATGTTACTATCCCTGTCTGTACCGGGATATACTGAACAGTCTTGCTTGCGACGTCAATCTGAAAAATTCCTTTTCCACTGGC
This sequence comes from uncultured bacterium, assembly GCA_964621645.1. GTDB lineage: Bacteria > Zhuqueibacterota > QNDG01 > QNDG01 > JAGLOF01 > CAZUMH01. The sequence goes on along the minus strand of CAZUMH010000096.1, from coordinate 5,263 downwards.
ACGGGTTACTACCGCGGTGCTGGGGACAATGCGGGTTCTGGCTTTTTCATCCAGGACGACGTTCACCCGTGCGAACATTCCCGGTTTCAGCAGGAGAGAGTCATTTTCTACTTCGATTTCCATCTCCGCCATGCGGGACGTCTGCTGAAGAAGCGGAGCGATGCGGGCCACCTGGCCCGTGAAGGAGCGGTCTGGATAGGCATCGACGGTTACTTCAGTATGTTGGCCGGGTTGAATGCGTCCATAATCTCTCTCGGTGATAGCCGTCTTGACGATGACCTTATTCATACCGACTACCGAGAGGATGGGGGCATTTACGGCCACCAGGCTGCCCTCATCGAGATAGCGTTCACCGGTAAATCCGGGTTCTGGTGCCGTGAGTATCGTGTATCTGAGCCGTATTTCAGCGGACTTCAGGGAAGCGGACCGTTGTTCCACCTGAGCCTCTGCCAGCTTAAGCCGTGACTTCTGGGCGTCAAAATTGGTGGCTGCGGCATCCAGCTCGGAGGGAGAAGCGATGCCTTTTTTCTGCAGTGACTGAACCCGCTCCAGCTCCTGTCTGGCCAGATCGAACTGGCTTTGGCTTTCAGCCAGCGAGGCATTGGCAATTTTTAGATTTGCCTCCGCTTCCCGTACTGCCTGCTGAAATTCCGCATCATCGATACTTGCCAGAACTTCTCCCTTTTCCACCGTATCACCGATCCGTTTCGTGATCGTGAGAACCCTCCCCGAAACCTTGGAGGCGACAACATATTGATATTCCGGAGATACAGATCCGGAGAACTGCCGGATCTCTTTTATGGGTCCAAAACGGACGCTGTCAGCTTCGATAGCCACCGGCGGCCGCTGAAATCCTCCAGCCCCCCCTTCTGAATTACTGCTTATCAGCAGGATAATCCGGATTACAATAATAATTACCAGGACGGAACCGGCTGCGATGAAAATGCGCTTTTTCATGGAATTTCCTTTGAGAATGATCAATACTGGCTTATCAAAAAAAACCTTAATAAAAATTAAACACCTGAAAGCCATACAACTTACGTTATAATTGAATTTTTTCCAAATTGTAACTCGCATAATCCAAGAAAATCCTCATCCAATGGTCATGGTAGAGACTATGAACAAAAAGGGGTGTATTCGGGGCTCAAATAGATTGACATTGTATATCCTGCGCTGTATTTTATAGTATCCTTTAATACAAATAAACCGAGGAGGATTCAGCCATGCAGGATGTCTTTGAACCCTTCAAGATGGAAAGACTTATGTCCAAATGGGAAAATCTGGTGGAGTATAATCTTTCAGAGAGCGGTGTTCATCCCCTCACCCTGAAGGGATTGCTTGGTGAAGATTACGATTGTAACACAATTCTTGATATCGAACTGAATTATCCGCAGGCCAACGGAATAGAAGAGCTGCGGGAAAGAATAGCCGCTCTCTATCCCGGTGCAGGAAAGGAGAACATACTGGTTACCGTGGGGGCTATCGAGGCCAATTTTCTCGCGCTCGAGACACTGCTTTCCCCGGGGGACAGGATAGCAGCCATGGAACCGAACTATACTCAGATTTGGGGATTGGCCCGTAATATGAATCTTGAGTACTGCCCGTTCTCTCTGCGCGAGGAAAAGGAATGGGGACTGGATTTGGAGAAAGGGATCGACGGAAAGACAAAACTCATTGCCGTCTGCAATCCCAATAATCCCACCGGGCACATTCTCAGCGAAGATGAGATGAATGCGATTGTGGCCGCTGCGGAAGAATGCGGCGCCTGGATCCTGGCCGACGAGGTGTATGTGGGAGCGGAAAGAATCCAGCATGAAGTCACGCCATCTTTTTATGGCAGAGGCTCTAAAGTACTGGCTGTGGGCAGTTTATCCAAGGCTTACGGTATTCCCGGCCTGCGATTAGGCTGGGTAGTGGGGCCGGAAGACGTCATAGACCAGTTTTGGGCCCGGCATGAGTACCTCACCATCAGTGCCACTATGCTGTCCAATCACCTGGCCGCATTGGCGTTGAAACCGGAAGTCCGCACACGCTTGATTAATCGGGTGCGATCCTATATAAAGAGAGGATACTCCATTCTGGAGGAATGGGTAACGGAACATAACGAATTGTTCAGTATGGTACCGCCTCAGGCTACCGCAGTAGCGTTTATTCGAAGTCACCTCAAGATACCGTCGGAGATGTTCGTTCAGGAATTAATCAAACGCAAGAGTACGCTTATCATACCGGGGGCACATTTTGGAGTGGAACATCATTACCGTATCAGTTACGGACAGGAGCCGGATTTTCTGCGAGCGGGACTGGACCGTATCAGTCAGCTCGCCCGGGAATTGAGCTAGGTCACACTATTAACAGGAGAAATCATGTCCGGAAATCTTCACCTGAACGATGTGCAGGCCGCTTACCAGCGTATCCGGTCCCATATCCACAGGACGCCGGTACTCACCTGCTCCGCCATCAATCGATTAGTCGGAGCTGAGATCTTTTTCAAGTGTGAAAATATGCAGAAGACCGGGGCCTTCAAGATCCGGGGGGCATCAAATGCCATTCTGGGGCTGTCTGAAGCTGAAGCGGCGGGCGGTGTGATAACCCACTCTTCCGGGAATCATGCAGCGGCTGTGAGCCTGGCGGCCAGACTGCGAGGAATTCCTGCCCATATCGTGATGCCGGAGACAGCGCCGCGGGTGAAAGTCGCTGCCGTAAAGTCCTATGGGGGCAAGATCACCTTCTGCAGACCATATCCCAAAGACCGGGAAGAAACAGCTGAAGAGATCATTCGGGAGACAGGCGCTACACTCATTCATTCATACAATGATGAAAGGATAATTGCCGGTCAGGGAACGGCTGCTCTGGAATTGCTGGACCAGGTGCCGGGTCTTGAGGTGGTTATGACACCCCTGGGTGGGGGAGGACTGACATCGGGAACTTCTATTGCGGTTAAAGGTACCGATCCACATATCCGTATGATCGCCTGTGAGCCTGAGCTAGTGGACGATGCCTATCAGTCCAAGAAACAGGGGCGGATTGTGACAATGGAACAACCCAGAAGCCTGGCGGACGGACTGCTGATGCCCCTGCGGGAAAAGACTTTCCCGTACATCCGCGATCTGGTAGATGAGATCGCTCTGGCACCGGAAGAGGCTATCGTTCAGGCGATGCAGTTGATCTATGAGCGAATGAAAATAATTATTGAGCCATCATCTGCGGTGGTGCCGGCTGTCCTCCTCAGCGGACGTGTGGACATCCAGGGGAAAAAGACGGGTATCATCTTATCGGGCGGCAACGTGGATATGAAACCTTTCTTTCAGTATCTGGAAAAGATCGCCAAAGATAATGTCACCGGGAGGATTGCAGGGGAGGAGTGATTCCTTGACACTACTCTCCGATAATTTTAACCAGCACTCTTTTACGGCGGCGGCCGTCGAACTCACCGTAAAAAATCTGCTCCCAGGGTCCGAAATCCAGTTTCCCGTTGGTGACGGCGACGAGGACTTCTCGTCCCATGACTTGACGTTTTAAGTGGGCATCGCCGTTATCTTCACCGGTCCGGTTGTGACGGTAGCGTCCTACTGGTTCATGGGGCGCCAGTTGTTCCAGCCAGGCCTCATAATCCTGATGCAGACCGTTCTCATCGTCATTGATGAAAACGGAAGCGGTTATATGCATGGCGTTCACCAGAATCAGACCCTCACTGATCCTGCTTTCCCTGAGAGCTTCTTCTACCTGGCCAGTTATATTGATAAAGGCCCGGCGGGTGGGAGTTTCGAACCAAAGTTCTTTACGGAAAGATTTCAAGAGTACCTGTCCTCCTCTTTTACTGGTGTCTCAATTGATATGGGACTGTCTCAGTATAGGGATGACAGGAGCAATTGTCAAGTCCAAAAACAGTGCCGTAAGAACCATAAAAGAATAATGGTATGACCACGTAAAAAGGTATTGCATTTTGCCTCAATATTTTATATACTATCCACCTCGGACACACACGAACATGGAGCATCCATGGATGTGAGTGTGGTAATTCCGGCCTATAATGAAGAAAACAGGCTGGATGACGTTCTTTCTCAAACGCTGCTGTATATCCCGGCAAAAAGAATTTTTGTCATCGATGATGGTTCCGTGGATGCCACCAGAGAGATCGCGGTAAAGCGTCGTGTGCGGATTCATTCCCATCCCCGAAACAGTGGCAAGGGCGTTGCCCTCCGGACTGGGTTTCAACTGGCCGGCGAAACGGGAGCGGACGTAATAGTCACTCTGGACGGCGACGGTCAGCATTCACCCCATGCAATTCCTCTTCTGGTGGAGCGCCTCCAGAAAAATGACTGCGACCTTGTGATTGGAACGCGAAGCTTCAGCATGGGCACTATGCCCTTTGATCGTATCGTATCGAATCGTTTAAGCTCTCTGATCGTTTCGGCTATCAGCGGAAGATGGATCCCTGACAGTCAGTGCGGCTTACGGGCCATTCGGGCGAAAAGGCTCTCGGATTTGAAACTTACCACCAGGCATTATGATACTGAAACGGAAATCATCTTAAGAGCAGCCCGGCAGAGATGGAAGATCGGATTCTGCCCTATAGCGTTGGTTTATCAAAAGGATGACGGCAGTAACATAAATCGACTGTCTGATACCGCACGCTTCTGCAAACTTTGTCTGCGGGTCCTATTGACGTCCGATGGGGAAAAATATGATTGACGGAATTCTGAATCTGTTAAAGGTATTGCCTAAAGAGGCAATCACCCTGATTTTGGCCACCTTGCCAATTACGGAATTGCGAGGAGCCATCCCCTGGGCTCTTGCTTCTTTACCGGTGGGAGGAGGGTTGAGCTGGCCCGTGGCTTATCTGTTCGCCGTAGTGGGAAATTTCATCCCGGTTATTCCACTCCTGCTGCTCTGGGGTCCGCTTTCCCGCCGGCTTTGCCGCTATAAACTATTCGATCGATTTTTTACCTGGCTGTTTGAGCGCACCAGGAAAAGAGGCCGGGTTGTCGAACGGTATGAAGCTTTGGGACTTATTATATTTGTGGGGATTCCACTGCCTATGACTGGCGCCTGGACCGGCACGATTGCGGCTTTCATATTCGGCGTTCCCTTCCACCGTGCGGTAGTGTGCATTGCTCTGGGAATTTTACTGGCGGGAGTGGTAGTCACACTGGCCAGTCTGGGAGTGATAGGATTAGCGGGTTTATTATAATCGGGGCGTAGCGCAGCCCGGTCAGCGCGCATCGTTCGGGACGATGAGGTCGAGAGTTCAAATCTCTCCGCC
>CAZUMH010000095.1:8810-12607 GCA_964621645.1 uncultured bacterium | reverse complement strand
AAGACGGCGATCGGCGCCAGTGTCAGCTACCTGGGTATGCCCTCGTGGGATGCCACCGGCGGTCTGGAGCCGTCTGTAACTGCCAGCCATACCCTCGCTCTTATTTCCGTGGGACAGCGTCTCGACTGGCTCAGTCCGGCCGTCAGTATTGGAGTGAACCTGAAGGGATTTTCCAGCACATTTGATCAACTCAGCTCCCGCGGGATGGCATGGGATGCGGGCATATTGATAAGGCCCTCGCGTTTCACGGTGGAGGGGCTCGGACCCTTTGATTACGGTATTTTCAGTTTTGGCGCCTCTCTGCAACATCTCGGTTCTACGGTAACGGTTGAGAATGCAGAAAGCGCTTTACCGCGAACCATACGGGTCGGTGCCTCCCTGAGATTGGGACGGTACGGCGGCCTGAGCATGCTGCTGGCTTCCGATGCTGTGGCCGTGCGACGGCGCAACCTTACTGTCGGCCTTGGAAGTGAATTATGGTGGCAGGATATTCTGGGAGTTCGATTCGGTTACCGCTTCAACAAAGAGGATCTGGGGGATTTCACCTTTGGAATCGGACTGCGCTGGAATGACGCGTTTAATCAATTGTTAGGCTTACCTACCCGTTATGGAGATGCTGTCGAGATTGATATGGCAAACGTTGGATACGGCAGTGTTCTGCAGGAGACTTATCGGGGAACCGTGCTGCACTATCCGTTGGCGCCGGAGCCTTTCCGTCTTAAGGAACCCCAGGTGGTGACGTCCCAGGTCGTGGGAATATCGTCGCAAGTGGAATTGAAATGGGAAAAGGCCTTTGACCCCGATCCCTTTGACGAGGTAAAATACATAGTACTTATTACCAAGGACCGCAAGTTTCTGGAAAAAGCCATCCGCATGATAGAATATGATATGGATGGATTCATGGCCTCTCGCACCAGGGACTCTCTTTTGGTCTGTCAGCTGGTGGAAGGGACTTCTTACCGCACTCAGGTGCAGGAGAGGGGGGTATATTACTGGGCGGTCACCGCCTATGATCTCAGTCATCACGCCCGCCTGGCTCAACGGGGAGAGCAAAAGGTAGGCCGTTTCGTGATTGAGACGGCGGATCTGGTGGTGAAGGAGGTGCGGTTTGATTATTCTCCCTGGATCACTACCACTCCGGAACAGGGGCAGTTGAGTTTTGTCATTACCAACCAGGGTAACGGACCGGCGCCCCGATTCACTTTCAAGGCCTTCGATACCTATGCAGTGGATTCCAGAGAGGAGGAGAAGCCGTTGGCCCAGGCCAGAATTTACAATCTGCCGGCCGGGGAAGACACCACGGTATCCGTCGACTGGTTCACCGAGTACACGGGTACCCATACTATACTCACCGTCATTGATCCGGACAGCGGGGTGCTCGAGCTGAAACGAGAGAACAATGTACGACGAGACAAGATTAACTCTATCCCCAAAGGGACGTTCCAGGTGCCCGACACAGTGGAAGTGGTGATTACCGATTATGACGTGGCTGAGATACCGCTGGTGCCGGAGATTTACTTCGATGCCTTCTCCTCAGAAGTAAAACCTGAATTCAGCGCAGAATTGGAACCTATTCCGGGAGTACTGTTAACCTTGGCCGAGAGGATATTGAACAATCCTTCCGTGACCTTGCGGGTAATGGGGTATATAGACGATCTCTCCGGAGAGGAGAATCCGGCTCTGGCCCTGCAGCGGGCTCAGGCTGTGAAGCAGCGTCTTATGGAACTGGGGGTTCCATCCCGTCGAATAGAGGTAGTGAAAGATCATCCCAATATAATCATTAAGGATTACAAGAGAGATGATCCCCAGGATAATCTTTACCATATGCAGCAGAACCGCAAGGTAACGTTTGCGGTTGATCAGAATTTCGAGGAAAAAATCTTCGGGCCTTACTCTGTGCAGGTGGATACGACGATATTGAATCCCATTGTCCTGGCCCTGAATATCACTTCTCCGGCGGGGGTGAAAGAGTGGAGCATTCAGGGAAGCAGGAAAGTGCTGATCCTACAGCAGGGGCTGGTGAACAATAATGAGCTGCAAGGGGATATTTCCTGGGACGGCACCGACAGGGACCGCAACACCGTTCCGATCAACAAATCCTACCGGCTTGATTTTCAGTTGCAGGATCAGGAGAACCGCACCTTCAAGGCACGGCCGCGGGATATGTATCTGAGAGAGCAGCAGACGGTTACCCGACGTGAAATGTTCGGCGCCGCCAAATTCGCCAAAGTTGAACCTGTCTACCAGTTCTATTGGGACAGGCTTATGGATATCGCAAAAGAGATGGTGGCTAATCCCAACATGAAGCTGCGTTTCGAGGGGCACGCTTGTGCTACCGGACCGGAAAAATTGAATCAGCGGCTTTCTTTGAACCGGGCAAAATATTTTTCCGAGGCCTTCCTGCAACGGATAAGGACTTCCTATCCCAGCCGTTATCAGGATATCCGCAGGCGGGTGGCCAAGCCGGTGGGGTATGGAGAGGATAGGCCCCTCACTCTTAAGATGCAGGGTCAGAAAGAGGTGTTGCTGGGAGATAATCAGTCACCGGTCGGACGATATTTGAACAGGCGCATCATGGTGTTTCTCTACAAGGAGCAGTGATCAGCTCTGATACGAAGTATTATTTACAGAAAGATAACGGGGGACATCCAAAGATGAGGTGGATGTCCCCTTTTTATAGAAGAAGATCCGTATCATTTTTAATTTGTCGCTGTTTGTGGATGTGGTGGCGGTACAACCTGGAATTGGCATGGTTTATGCAAAAGCAATATCTTTGAAGCCGGAGTTTCTCTTAAGGCTCCGGCTAAGTCAGGGAAGATCGAGAATTACTGTGAATGTGGGGTTACCGTGATGCGCAGGTTCAGTATCATCTTTGTAGTAATCTTTTTCTGGTGCGGGCAGCTTCTGGCCCAGGATATTGTCGTTACTAAACAGGGCGCTCGCGTCCGTTGCAAATTACTGAAACGTACGGAGAGCAAATGGGCCTTTCAGCGTGAGGACGGCACCATAGGGATTTTCGAAATGAATCAAATATCGAAGATCATCAGAGGAAATCACGAATACGACCTGGAAAAGAAGATTCAATTCGTTGTGACAAAGAGGCGTCCATACCTGCCGCTGCTTCTGGTTACCGGATTGGCAGGAGCTACGGCGTATACAAAATTCGTTGATTATAAAAGACATCACGATAAGGCGGAAGCGGACAGGCTCGCGCTGGGCGATGATTACGTCAATACGGGCATTACCCTGGCTACTCAGGATATGGCCCTGGGCATCCTCTCGGGATTGGTCTGTCTCGGAACAGGGTATATCGCTTTTAAACCGGTAGAATTTCGTACCGCAGTGGGGACCTTTAGGATAAGTATGAGCGGCAGCAGTTTTCGGCTGGCCTTAAATATGTAAATGAAGTTATTTATATTTTTATTCTATCCTTTTCAATCATACCGGAACAACTCTTCTTTCAGGATAAAATCCAAAGCGGGAACTTTATGAAAGTGCCCGGAGTAGAAATTAACACTCGGGTCTGGGGAGTATAACTGACGGAGGAATTATAAAATGTTTTTTTGGGATCCGACCTTTATCCTGCTTGTTCCGGCGCTGTTGCTGGCGCTGTGGGCTCAGTATAAAGTGAAGTCCACCTTCAACAGATACAGCCGGGTACAGGCCAGCTGCGGGATGACCGGAGACCAAATGGCCCGCCGTCTTTTAGAAAGCAATGGGCTTTCATCAGTTCACATTGAAAGGGCCCAGGGAAAACTTGGCGACCATTACGATCCGCGCAGCAGAGTATTGCGACT
>CAZUMH010000095.1:0-8800 GCA_964621645.1 uncultured bacterium | reverse complement strand
GCGACGATCCTCACAGGTAGCCGGCAGTAACTCCATCGCGGCGCTGGGAGTTGCCGCCCATGAAGTAGGACACGCGCTGCAGCATCAGAGCGGCTATGGAGCCTTCACTGTAAGACAGGCCGTTTTCCCGGTGGCCAGTCTGGGGACAACGCTTGCCTTTCCGCTTTTTTTCATCGGGTTTCTTTTTGCCCGGTCATTTTCCGTGCTTATGGATGTGGGAATAATCTTTTTCACCGGGGCATTATTTTTTCAGCTGGTCACCCTGCCGGTGGAGCTTAATGCCAGCAGCCGGGGTTTGAAGCTTCTTACGGAACGAGGCTACCTCATCGGGAAAGAATCGTCCATGGCCCGGGAAGTCCTTCGCGCCGCGGCACTGACCTATATCGCAGCCGCTGCAATGGCGGTCACTCAATTGTTGCGATTGCTGGTTCTGCGGGGCATGAGGGATTAGAATGGTGAATTTAGAGAATATCTATATATATATTCACAACAAGAAGGAGATTCTATCATGAAAACATCAACCAAACGCTGGTCCGCAGCCGGTTTCGTCTTTATCGGACTGGTCGCGGGAATCCTGTTAACATCCTATTTGGGAATGACACCTCAGAGCCTGGCAAACCGCCCGCTCGATGATAAACCGATCCTGACCGGGAACAACAGTCCTCTCCCTGAGGAATTGATCAAACTGCAGGACACCGGCAAAGCTTTCACGATGGTTGCCAAGGAAATCCTGCCAACAGTGGTAAGTATCTCCACCGAGAAAAAGGTAAAAGCCTCCGAACAACCTTCTATTTTCCCGGATTGGTTCGGTCACCAGTTCCAGGTACCCCAGGAACAGTATGGATTGGGTTCAGGAATTATTGTCTCTTCGGACGGGTACATTCTCACCAATCATCACGTAATCAATGGATCGGATAAAATCAAGGTGACACTCTATGATAATCGGGAATTCGTAGCAAAGGTAGTAGGCAGCGATCCCCTTACGGAAGTGGGACTTATTAAAATCGACGGAAAAGACCTGCCCGTGGCTCGTCTTGGTGATTCCGATCAAATTGAAGTGGGTGAGTGGGTGCTTGCCGTGGGCAATCCCCTGGAATTACTATCAACCGTCACCGCCGGAATCATCAGTGCCAAGGGCCGCGGTCTGGGGATCATCCGGGATAATACCCAGACGAGCGGCGGGAGTTACGCCATAGAAAATTTCCTGCAGACCGACGCGGCTATCAATCCGGGCAACAGCGGCGGAGCCCTGGTGAACACCAAGGCAGAAGTGATCGGGATAAATACCGCCATCAAGACCGGGACCGGCTATTACACCGGAGCCGGCTTTGCCATTCCCATCAATCTGGCTAAACGGATCATGCAGGATCTCGTTGAGCATGGCCATGTGATCCGTCCCTGGCTGGGAATTTCCATGGTAAATATGGATAATGTCAAGGCGGAACATTACGGGATGGAAAAACCACGGGGTGTCCTGGTCGAACAGGTGCTCGAAGACAGTCCGGCGGAAAAGGCCGGCCTTAAACCGCTGGATGTCATTTTGAAATTAGACGGTAAAGAGATCCTTCGCAGTAATCAGGTACAGAGTATCATCGCCTTGAAGAAACCCGGCGATAAAGTGGAGCTTACCATCCTGAGAGATAAAAAAGAAAAGGATGTATCGGTCGTGTTGGGCCAAAGAGATACGGGGAGCGATGCCACCGCGGACTCGGGCGACCAGGGTATCTCGGATCTGGGGATCTCGGTCGTTAATCTGACGCCTCAGCAGAGAGACAGGTTGAATATGGATGGCGTGCTGGTCAATCAGGTGGATTTTTACAGCACCGCCTATGAGGAAGGAATCCGGGAAGGAGACGTTATTACCCGTATCGAGGATGATTTCATTAAATCGGTAAACGATTATCGAAGAGCCCTCAGGACGCACAAGAAGGGAGATGTGGTAATCTTCTATATCTATCGCAACGGCCAAAAATATCATGCTTTTATAAAACTGTAGAAACATAAGCGACCCGATCAGGAGATCGGGTCGCTTTTCTTTGTTTGCATTGTCCGGGGAGGCCGCGCCTCCCCTTTTTTTTGTCAAATTGACAGGCTTTTCTGCCGATTAGGCTCAAACAGAAGAGCATCTGCCAGCCTGGCAGGAATATCGTTGTGTGGACGGAGTTATCTAAGTTTAAGAAAAACAAAGATAAATAGATTGTTAGACTCCCTGGCATGAACCTTGCCTGATACCTTATTTCTAAAGAGCAGGCGGATAAAAAAATGAATAATCAGAGCGAAGAGATGAATGAGAAAGAAAAAGAAATAAAAATAGAAATTAATGCGGATCCCAGGGATACGAAGACTGAAATGGATCAGGAGGAGACGCAGTCCACCGACGGCACCAACTACCTGGGGGAACTCAAGAGGATCCAGGCTGAATTTATTAATTACAAACGGAGGACCCAGGAGGAATGGGCCAGGGTGGGTGTTAAGGCACGTTGTGAACTGCTGAAGAAGTTTTTACCGGTGCTTGATGACTTTGAGCGGTTTATTGAGCATCACCCGGAAAATGACGAGGGGTCCGGCAAAGGGATGAGTCTCATCCTGCAAAAATTCAGGAAAGTGTTTCAGGAAGAGGGAGTGGTGGAAATATCCGCGTTAGGGAATGAATTCGATCCGGAACAGCACCAGGCCGTATGTGCTGAACCGGTCGACCCTGAAAAAGACAATATTATCCTGGAGGAATGGCAAAAAGGATACCGACTGGGTGACTGTCTGCTGCGCCCCAGTCAGGTAAAGGTGGGACAATGTCAGGCCTCACAGGAAATGAGTAGGAGAAATGGCGAATAAGGATTATTACAAAATCCTGGGTGTGAATGAATCGGCCGGTACGGAGGAGGTCAAGAAAAAATACCGTGAACTGGCTAAAAAATATCACCCTGACGCCAATCCGGGAGACAGCGGCGCAGAGGCGCGGTTCAAGGACATCTCGGAAGCATATGAGGTGCTGCGTAATCCGGAAAAAAGGAAGCAGTACGATCAGATGCGCAGGTTTGGAGCTGCCGGTGGAGGCTTTACCGGACAGGGATTTGATTTTTCCCAGTTCGGCAAAGGAGGCCAAGGGAGGGGATTTACCGGTGGCGCCCGAGGCTTTGATTTCGATGCTTCCAACTTGTTCGGTGATCTGGGTTCGCTCTTTTCCCAATTTTTCGATGGGGGCGGCCAGAACCGCAGAAAAGGTCCGCATCACGGGAGTGACATAAACGTTTCTCTGACTGTTCCCTTCGAATTAGCCGCATCCGGCGGGAAGACGAGTTTCAGCGTGGAAAAGGAGAGGGAATGTCCTGTCTGCCAGGGAGGCGGCGCCAAACCCGGATCTCGGGTGGAGACATGTCCCACTTGTTCCGGCCGGGGCACGGTAGTACTTGAACAGGGCGGTTTCGGAGTCAGCCGGACCTGCCCGAAATGTTACGGGAAAGGCCAGATAATTTACGATCCTTGCGACCGCTGTCAGGGCCGGGGAAAGATTACCGGTAAGCGAACTTACAACCTCAAGATACCCGCCGGTACTGTAAGCGGACAGATAATCCGGCTGCGTCGGGAAGGTAATCCCGGAGAAAAGGGCGGTAAGGCGGGAGACATGCTGGTTACGGTCAGGGTAGAAAAACATCCTTTCTTTAAACAGCGGGGTAACGATGTTATCTGTGACGTGACGGTAGGATTACCGGAGGCTGTTAAGGATACAAAAATAAAAGTGAAAACGATACACGAAACCAAGGCCCTTGTTAGCATACCGGCCGGTACCCGGGACGGGACCGTTTTCCGACTTTCCGGTATGGGAATATGGCGCATGGATAAGAAGGGAGATCAGCTGGTCCGGGTGCATGTCAAACTGCCGGAACATCCGACGCCGGAAGAAAAAGAATTGCTTGAACGCTATTCTCGAGCCTGCGAGACCGCCTCGCAGAAAGAGAAAGAAGTGAAGGCATAAAGGAGAGTATATGCCGAATTATGATTACAAATGCGACAAATGCGGTCATCAGTTCGAGGAGTTCCAGACGATGATGGAAGAACCGCTCAAGCAATGTCCCCGCTGCGGTGGAGACGTCCGGCGGATGATCGGCGCCGGTGCCGGTCTTATTTTTAAAGGCTCGGGATTTTATATTACGGATTATAAAAAATCCGGCACTTCCGGTGCTTCCGCAGAGAGCAGCGCGAAAGAGAACAAACCAGTGGATAAAAACAAGGATCAGTCAGAGGTCAAAGGTAAGGGAAAAAAGGATTGAATCCGGAAAAAAAGAAAAAATCTTGGTATAGAAAGGAGAAATGACAATGGGTAAAATTATCGGAATCGATTTGGGAACCACCAACTCATGTGTGGCAGTGCTGGAAGGCGGCGAACCGGTCGTCATCCCCAATGCTGAAGGTGCCAGGACCACGCCTTCCATGGTGGCCTTTTCAAAGAAAGAAGAGAGGCTTGTAGGGACGGCCGCCAAGCGGCAGGCGATTACCAATCCAGAGCAGACTATTTTTTCAATCAAACGTTTCATGGGGCGTATGTTTGATGAGGTCAAGGAAGAGATTGAAGAGGTCCCCTACAAGGTAATCAAGGGCAAGAACAATGTTGCCCGGGTTAAAATAGCCGACAAGGAATATTCCCCACCGGAAATCTCGGCCATGATTCTGCAGAAGATGAAACAAACGGCCGAAGACTACCTGGGTCAGAAGGTGACCGAAGCGGTGATTACCGTTCCGGCCTATTTCAACGACAGCCAGCGGCAGGCAACCAAAGAAGCGGGGGTGATTGCCGGCCTGGAAGTGAAGAGAATCATTAACGAACCGACAGCCGCATCCCTGGCCTACGGGCTGGACAAGAAGAAGAATGAGAAGATCGCCGTGTACGATCTGGGTGGCGGTACTTTTGATATCTCCATTCTGGAGCTGGGAGACGGTGTCTTCGAAGTAAAGTCGACCAATGGTGATACCCACCTGGGTGGGGATGACTTCGATCAGCGCATTATTAAATGGCTGGTGGATGAATTCAAAAAAGCAGAGGGAGTGGACCTCTCCAAAGATCCCATGGCACTGCAGAGGCTCAAGGAAGCGGCCGAGAAGGCCAAGATTGAACTCTCTACGACCAGCCAGACAGAGATCAATCTGCCCTTCATCACGGCCACGGATGCCGGCCCGAAGCATCTCAATCTCACGCTGACCCGGGCCAAGTTCGAGCAGCTCTGCGATGATTTGTTCAGCCGTACCATCGCTCCCTGCGAACAAGCCCTGAAGGACGCCGGCCTGAAGGCCAGTGACATTGACGAAGTAGTGCTGGTGGGAGGCATGACCAGAGTGCCCAAGGTGCAGGATATTGTCAAGCAGGTTTTCGGCAAGGATCCCCACAAGGGTGTTAATCCAGATGAGGTGGTGGCAATCGGCGCTGCTATCCAGGGCGGTGTTCTCGGTGGAGATGTAAAGGATGTCCTGTTGCTGGATGTCACGCCGCTATCCCTGGGAATTGAAACCCTGGGCGGTGTCTTCACACGCTTGATCGAAAAGAACACCACCATTCCCACTCGCAAGAGTGAAATATTCTCTACAGCGGCCGACAGTCAGACGAGTGTCGAGATTCACGTGCTGCAGGGAGAGAGGGATATGGCCTCCTATAACAAAACCATCGGCCGGTTTCACCTGGATGGGATCCCCCCGGCTCCCAGAGGTATCCCTCAGATTGAAGTAACGTTCGACATCGATGCTAACGGTATCCTGAACGTGTCTGCCAAGGATAAGGCGACCGGCAAGGAACAATCCATCCGGATCGAAGCCTCGAGCGGCCTGACCAAGGAGGAAATCGAGAAAATGGTCAACGATGCCAAGGAGCACGCGGCCGAAGACAAGAAGAAACGTGAGGAAGTCGATGCCCGCAACAGCGCGGATCAGCTTGTCTATCAGACAGAGAAGAATCTTAAGGAATACGGCGATAAACTTGACAGTGAAACCAAGGCAAAGTTGGAAGCCGCTTTGGAACGGACCAAGGAAGCGCTGAAATCCGAAAAACTGGATGAGATCAAGTCCTCCAGCGAGGCCCTGAGCCAGGTGTGGCAGCAGGCGGCCAGTCAGATGTACACGGCTCCGGAAGGAGCGCAAGCAGAAACGGGCTCTGAGGCTGAAACAGAAACTTCCGGCAGCGACAAAAATGTGCAGGATGCCGATTTCGAGGTAGTGGATGACGATAAGAAGTAGACTGTTCTTAAACAGTCGATCAAGGGAAACGGTGAAAGCCAGGGTCATTTTGAAAGAAATGCCGGTATTTTTCGGCGAAGTAACACCCCTGGATTAGTCGGAATATAAGCGGGGATGATCCTTTTCAAGAAAGGATCATCCCTTTTTTTTTCAGTGCTCCCGGGTATTAAACGAATGTTAAAAACCTTATCCTGAATTACTGAGGAACTTTTTTTTTAAAAGGCCGTTTTATTCCTACACAACACAACGGGTTACACGGACAAGAGCGGGGAAAAATCTTGATTTTCTTGCCGGTGATTGGTAAATTTGCCTTTCCATGTGCAGTGAAAAAATCAAAAGGCGGAGGAATTCATGCGACATAGTAGAACTTCGATGACGGGAGTGTTGATTTGTGTTGTGCTCCTGGCTTGTGGAAAAGCGACTGACAATGAGATTTTAGAGAGAGGCAAATTACTGGAGAATAACGGGGAATATGTCAAGGCGATGACGAATTATGGTATCCTGTCCAAGGCCTATCCCGAGAGCCCTCTGAGGGCAGAGGCTATTTTACGTGAGGGCCTCATCGCCTACTACCATCAGGGTGACAAAGAAACGGCACAGTCCTGCTTCAGCAAAGGAGCTGCTGAGTATGAAAACAGCCAGATAGGGCAGGGATGTCAGAGAATGCAGGAGTTTATTAACTCGGAACTGGCTGCTGACAGCACAGAAACGTCCTACATGGTCGGTCTGGCCTATGCGGATATTCTCGAGGATTTCTCAACAGGAATCGCTATCCTCAAAAATGTTGCAGAACGCTTTCCTGAAAGCAGCCGGGCCCCGGCAGCCCTCTTTATGGCCGGTTTTATTGCAGCCAACAGTGAGAAGAATTACGATGAGGCAAAGCAGCTCTATACCCGTTTTCTCAAAGTGTATCCGGATCATGAAATGGCAGCCTCGGTACAGTGGGAACTGAAGAATCTTGGCAAGGATATCAACGATCTGCCCGAGATCGATAAAATCACTAAAAACACTGAGAAATAATGCATTGATCCTGGTAACAGCTTGTTTTTACCTGAAATAAAAGAAGTCCTTATCACGCAGTTTTGGACTTTTGGGGCGGAGGAACCGCGGCCCGGTCCGGATTTTCAGCAAGGGAATCCATCCTGTCGGCCCGGGAAGGAGAAGCCATGAAACGAATCGGCATTTTATTTTTAATGATGGCATCGTGTTTTTTTGCACGGACCAGCCCCGTCCTGAGCCAGTCCCCTGACACGGTGCTGACAATTTCCCTCTCGGCTGCTATTTACCCCCGGCAGGTCCATTTGAATCAGCAAGTCACCCTCTCACTGGTCATCAATTGGCAGGGAACCCTCGATCAGCTGGAGATCGACAAGGTGGAAGATCCGGTTTTAAACAATCTGGAAATCGTTTCCACATCTGTGTCCAACCGGATGATTACAAACGGGGCCCAACATCGGGTGCAAAAGGAGATCGGATATACGCTGGCACCAAAGACGGAAGGCATGGCCTATGTGGAATCCATCAGGGTAAGCTACCGGGAGCGGGGAGCTGACGGGATCCGATTTTTACGCAGCCAGCGGCTTGGTGTGAAGGTCCTGCCGCCTCTGCCGCAACGGGGACAAAGGCTGCCCTTCTGGCTATGGCTTCTGCCGCTGCTCCTTCTATCCGGGGCATTCTGGTTTTATAAACGGCGAAGGAACCGGAGTTCCGCTGATGCGGGTAAGGAAACGGTGATCCTCGAAGAGGAATTTCTTTCCCTTCTCAAGGAGGAAGTCGATCTCTCCAATTCCACTACGGCGGCCGGAGTAATGGCGCTTTCTCGTCTTCTGCGCCGTTATCTGGCGGAAAAATTTGGTATTCCTGCTCTCGAGATGACCACTTCCGAATTGGTTGAAGCGCTGAATCAGCAGGAAATAGAAGAAGATCAGATTGAAAAATTCCGAGCTTTATTAGAGAACGCAGATGTTGTCAAATTTTCGGGTCAGTCCGCCGAACCGGCCCGGCTGACCGAATGGTACAGCGTGGTCGAGGCCTGGCTGGAAAGGGAACTTCAAAAACATGCGGCAGAGACCCGGGCGGAAGAGTCCCGCAAAAAGAAAAAATTTCTGAGAAAATGATAAAACTTAATCCGATTTCTTACAGTCATTGTAAAACAGACTTTAGAGAGCGTGAGCAGAATCAGAGGGAGGAGTAATGGATAAGAAGATTGCCGCCATCCAGGCGAAGATAGAAAAGGAGAGCGTCTTTCTGGCAACACTTCAGGAAGAACTGGGAAAGGTCATCGTGGGACAGCGCTATATGGTCGAGCGGCTTCTCATCGGGTTGCTTTCCGGCGGCCACGTGCTTCTGGAGGGCGTCCCCGGTCTGGCCAAGACCCTGACGGTGCGAATGCTTGCGGCGGCCATACAGACCAAGTTTCAGCGCATCCAGTTTACTCCAGACCTTTTGCCCGCCGACCTGGTGGGAACGCTCATCTATGATCAGCGCAGCGGCGGATTTGAGACAAAGAAGGGGCCGATCTTCGCCAATCTCATTCTGGCGGATGAGATCAACCGTTCCCCGGCCAAGGTACAGTCAGCCA
>CAZUMH010000094.1:3204-12853 GCA_964621645.1 uncultured bacterium | reverse complement strand
ACATGCCCAACTATATCCGAGCACAATGTCCCGGAGGAACATTTTTCTTTACAATAGTAACGCATGACCGCTGGAAATACCTCTTGTGACAGGTGTTGTGAGGAAGGGCCGGCGGTCATGCGTTACTATTGTGAAGGGAAAGGCATCCCAAGGATATAAACGGGCACGTTTCTCAAATAAATGGGCTTGATATAAAAATATATATGTCTCAACATTGATCAGAAAAAAGGTGCAGCGAGCTGCACCCTGCAGGCTTATTATCGTGGATCAGTAAGGCAGTGTCTTAGGACATTTGCCTTATTTTGTATTCCTCTAGCGCGTCTCCATCAGGGCGGCGATGATCTTGTCATCTTCCGGCAGTTTTACCGAATCCTCATAAATATACGGCGAGGCGGCGATTTCATGTTTGCTGCCGTGAATGAAGCGGCGCGGCCGCATGATCAGACGCTGGCGCAGCCGCGGCAGGGTCATGCTGGCGGCCATCATGAACAGTATCTTCTCACGGCCCTTCTGGGCCACGGCCGCGTCCAGAGCCCGCTGAATGGTCGGGAAAGGAGTGATGAACATGGATTTCATCATTTCCGGCGGGATACTGGTGACCGCCCACATATTTGCCCAGCGGGCGATCTCAGCCATTTTGGCCGCCTTGTGATACCCCAGCACATACTTCTGCTCAATTTTATCCAACGCATCTTGAGGATCATGGGCGCTGGCCAGAAGATCCGCGAATGTCTTATGTCCGATACCGCTGCGGCAGCGGCTGACCAGGATCAAAATGCCGTTCGGATTAAGCGCATATTTTGCGTTATCCAAAGCCTTCTGGGATTGGTAGAGATCCACATCCATGGGATGGGGCGCCACCGCCACGACAATATCCGCCTTCTCCTTGATTTCCACGGAAAACACTTCGTGGGACCGCTCGATGGCGGCCAGCAGTGATTGGCTGATGTCACCGGCTGTTGCCGCGTAAATACGGTCATCCCGGTCCAGTACAGTCATGATGGCGAAGATCTCTTTATCCTTGATGGTCTGGATGGCGTCTTCCATATCCTCATGAACCGGATTCCCCTCCAGCTTCATGGCCTGGGCGCTCATCTTAAGGGCCAGTTTATGGTTCTGCTCAATGGTTTTGTAGGAAGCAATGCCTGGCAGGAAAGCCTTCCTGCCGCCGGTGTATCCGGCAAAGTAGTGCGGCTCCACCGAACCGATGATAACAATCTTATGGGCATCAACGCCAAGCTTGTTCACTTCCATCTCGGTGCCGTTCTTGGAAGTGCCCAGGCGGACCATTTCATCATTACGGGCGTCGTGGGAATGGATGCGGTCCCGATATTCCTCCAGGTGTTTCCCGAAGATCTCCTGCAGCTCCTCTTCAGTGGGAGCCCGGTGACATCCCGTTGCGATAATAAAGGTTACCGTGAGATCTTTGATATCGGAATGGATCATCTCAAGCACTTTGGCTGTGGGAGTAGGACGGGTCCCGTCATTGACGATGAAGAGGACATCCCGGGCGTCTGACAAGAATTCCTTGAAGGGGCGCGATTGAATCGGATTCTCCAGCGCTTGAAAAAGCGTATCCGCCTCATTTTCCACGTTCACCTGATTGGGATATACCATCTCACCGAAATTTTCATCCTTGACATAAATTTCCTGAAAATCACGACCATAGGGAATTTCAACGCGCATCAATCGCTCCTGTCATTACCGAATATCTGTTTACCTGGCTTTCATTGCTCAATCGATTGTGTTATACCAGCTGCAATTCCTCCAGTTTTTCGATGATTCCCTTCACCCCCGCTGCAGAATTGGCCAGCGACTCCCTCTCTTCTTTATTCAGGTTCAACTCGACGACTTCCTCAACTCCGTCTTTTCCCAGTTTCACCGGAACGCCCACGAAAAGACCGTCGATACCATACTGTCCCCTCAGATAGGCTGAGCAGGGCAGGATACGCATCTTGTCCCGCACCACGCATTCCACCATTTCCGATACGGCGGCAGCTGGAGCCCAGTAGGCGCTTCCTGTCTTCAGATAGGAAACGATCTCGGCGCCTCCCTTGCGCGTTCTTTCAACCAGCTTGTCTATCTCGTCTTTTGACAGTAGCTCAGGAATGGGGATACCGCTCACCGTGGCATAGCGGGGCAAGGGCACCATGGAATCACCATGTCCGCCCAGAACCAAGGCGGTGGTATTACGCACACTTACTTTGAGTTTATCGGAGAGAAAATATCGAAAGCGGGTCGAGTCCAGCACTCCGGCCATACCAACTACCTTCTTTAAAGCGAATCCCGTCACTTTCAAGGCCACATAACACATGACATCCAGAGGATTCGAGACGATGATGAGGATAGTATTGGGAGCGTAACGGGCCACTTCCCTGGTAACCGCGGTCATAATCTTGGCGTTGACCTGTAAAAGGTCGTCACGGGACATCCCCGGAGTGCGGGGCTTGCCCGCGGTCACCACCACCACATCGGAACCCTGCATGGCCGAAAAATCGGTGGTCCCGTTTATTCTGGTATCATAATTTCGCAACGGCGCCGCCTCGACCGAATCGAGGGCCCTGCCTTTGGCCAGCCCCTCCACAACATCGATCAGCACCACATTGGCCAGCCGTTTCTCCGAAATGTAGAGAGCCGAGGTCGCGCCCACGTTGCCGCTGCCGATAATAGTCACTTTTTTCATGATCAGCCCTCCTTCTTCTCGGATTCCAGCTCCAAAGACTTGATCGAATTCCGCACCACCGCCGCGGATTTGTCGAAGGCCTCCTTTTCGGCCAGCGTCAGCTCAAGCTCGATCATTTTCTCGATGCCTATCTTGCCCAACTGGACCGGAACCCCCAGACATATATCCTTCTGATTGTATTCGCCGTTCAGATAAGAGGGGGCGCAGATAATGCGATGATCATTCCGGATTACCGATTCCACCATTTCGGCCACCGCCGCGCCCGGCGCGTTGGACGCACTGCCCGTCTTAAGATTTTCAACGATCTCCATACCGGCCCGCCGTGTTCTGGCGATAAGCTCATCAACTTTTTCCGGAGCCATCAGTTCAGTGATGGGAATTCCCTCCACCCGGGCGTAACGCGGCAGGATGACCATGTAGTCATGATGGCCGCCGATGATAATGGCGGTGGTGTCCACACTGGAAACATTGAGTTCCTGAGCGATGAATTCCCGTAAACGGCTGGAGTCAAGCGCGCCGGATACTCCCATGACCTTTTTGGGATCAAACCCACCTTTTTTGATAATGTAGTAGGTGATGGCATCAACCGGTTCGGTGAGATTGATGATGATCGCCTGAGGAGCAAGCTTTTGGATCTGAACCAGAATATCATCAATAATCTTAATATTCTGTTCGAGCAGATCGATACGCATCATCTCCGGTTTGCGCACCACCCCTGCGGAGATTACCACCACCTTCGCGCCTTTGATGTCTTTGATGTCATCCGTGCCGCTGACGATGACGTCATATCCCCTGATGGGAGCTGCTTCCATCAGGTCAAGAGCTTTGCCTTTGGCCCTGCCCTCTTCGATGTCGTACAGTGTGACGTTGGCCACCTTCTTCTCGGCAAGATAAAAAGCGGCCGCCGTCCCCACATTTCCGGCCCCGATAATAGCAACCTTGTCCACGGCAATCCTCCTATCGTTTATCCAACAAATCGCTTTTAAATAGATTATTATACCAGGAGCTCTCTACACACGGTGTGCGGCAGTACTCCTTAAGCTGAGAGAAATTACCGGAAGAAAAATGATCCAGAAGAGAAGCCGTGACAGCTTGATTTTTTATGTGCCACACCTAAATTTCATGATCTGGCGCCATCTGCTATTATTTAATACGAAATTTATGTCGTAAAAGCAAGGGGGAATTTTCACTTTCAGGGGGAGAGATACCATCCTCCCGCGGAGGTCCACTCCGCGAGAGGATGAATGTATCATCTACATAAGCCATTTCTGAGCGTCAACCACCGCGATGGCTGTGAGACGCACGATTTCTTCCACTGTTGCGGACTGACGAATGACATGGACCGGTTTGCTTAATCCGATCTGAATCGGTCCGATGGACTCGGCTCCGCCTATTCGTTTCAGAAGATTCAGGGCTATGTTGCCGGACTGCAGTTCCGGGAATACCAGCACATTGGCCTTGCCGTCCAGTTTGGTGAAGGGGAAATGTTCCCGCAGGATTTCCGGGACTACCGCCGCATCTCCCTGCATTTCACCGTCGATTATCAAATCCGGTTTCTTGGCATGCACCAAGGCCACGGCATCCCGAACCTTATGGGCGGCGGGATGATCAATACTGCCGAAATTGGAAAATGAGAGCATTGCCACCCGGGGCGTCATATCAAAAAGGCGTACAATCTTGGCGCTCTCAATGGCGATGTTGGCCAGATCTTCGGCATTGGGATCGATGATGCTGTTGGTATCGGCAAGGAAGTAAACGTCCTTTTTAAAGACCAGAATGTGCAGTGCCGCCGCTTTTTGCCCAGGACGTTTCGGAGCAATTACTTCAAACGCCGGCAGAATCTCATCATGGTAGGAATGGGTGACACCAACCAGCCCGTCCGCATCATCCAGCGCCACCATCATGGTTCCGAAATAATGATGCTGTTTCAGAAGGCGGTCGGTATCCTTTTTCATGACACCGTGCCTTTGCCGCTTCTGATAGTACTCCCCGCAATAACTGGTGAATCGATCCGACTTGAGGGGATCTATTACGGTCAAGTCGGGCATATCCAGACCCAGATCCTTCATTCGGGCCTTAATCACCTCTTCCCTTCCCAGCAGAATCGGTTCGGCGATCTTTTCGTCGATGATGATCTGGGCCGACCGCAGTACTTTATCACTCTCTCCTTCCGGAAAGACGATTTTCTTAGGAGCGCTTTTGGCCTTGTTCATCACCACCCGAACTACCTCATAGCTGCGGCCCAGCCGGGCCTCCAGCTGCCGTTTATAATCCTCGATGTCCACTTGATTACGGGCAACGCCTGAATCCATGGCCGCTTTGGCGACGGCTGAGGCCTCCCAGATCAGCACCCGGGGATCAAGAGGCTTGGGAATGATGTAATCGTTACCGAATCGGAAATGCGTCCCCCCATACGCGTGGATCACCGAGTCTGGAACGTCTTCCTTGGCCAGATCGGCCAGCGCGTGACAGGCGGCGATCTTCATCTCTTCGTTAATGGCAGTAGCCCGCACATCCAGGGCACCGCGGAAGATGAAGGGGAATCCCAGTACGTTGTTGACCTGGTTGGGGTAGTCGCTGCGTCCCGTGGCCACGATGGCGTCGGGTCTCACTTTGCGGGCCACTTCGGGATTTACTTCCGGGTCCGGATTTGCCATGGCAAAGATGATGGGATTGGGTGCCATGCTCTTCAACATATCCTCACTGAGCAGATCCTTCTGGGATACCCCCATAAAGGCGTCACAGCCGTTGATGGCTTCTTCCAGTGTACGGCATTTCTCTGTGGTGGCGAAGCGTTCCTTATAGGGATTCATTCCTTCCTTGCGCCCCTTGTAAATAACTCCTTTGGAATCGAGCATGATGATATTTTCACGCTTCACACCCAGACTGATAAACATGTTGGCGCAGGCGATCCCGGCGGCACCGGCTCCGACCACTACCATTTTTACATCGCTGATTTTACGGTTGGTCAGCTCGCAGGCGTTCATCAAACCGGCTCCGCTGATGATGGCCGTGCCGTGCTGATCATCATGGAATACCGGGATGTCCATCTCTTTTTTCAGGGTCTCTTCGATATAAAAACATTCCGGAGCTTTGATATCTTCAAGATTGATGCCGCCAAAAGTAGGCTCAAGTATCTTGCAGGTCCGTATGATCTCATCAGGATCCTTGGTGTTCAACTCGATGTCAAAGACATCTACGTCTCCGAACCGTTTGAAAAGAACACCCTTGCCCTCCATGACCGGTTTCCCGGCCAGGGCGCCGATATCTCCCAGCCCCAGCACCGCCGTGCCGTTGGACACGACCGCTACCAAATTGCCTCTGTTTGTATACTTGAAGGCATCCAGCGGATTCGCTTCAATTTCCTTGCAAGGTACCGCCACTCCCGGTGTGTAGGCCAAAGAAAGATCCCTCTGTGTGACACAGGGCTTGGTGGCGACTACCTCGAGCTTACCTGGACGACCTTCACTGTGGTAGCGCAGGGCGTCTTCACGCAAATTCGACATGCTTTCCTCCAGTTATCCTTTCGAATTATTCATAAAATAATGCTGGGAACAAGCGGGCGAAATGATTTACTCGCCTCCTTTTTCCCTTTCAAACAAGTCTCCGGGAAGGTCCGATGAACTTCTTGACCTTTTTAAGAAGCTCACTTGCCTCCACCGGCTTTTCCATGTACTCATCCGCCTGGTGAGTTACGGCAATCGCCTTGCCGTAATCAGCTTCGGCCATCTTATCGGCCATGGCTGTCAGGATGATGACGGGAATACCCTTCGTTTTTTCATCACTCTTCAGTTCCCGGCATACCTTGAATCCGTCCATACCCGGAAGCATGACATCGAGTATCACAAGATCCGGCTGCTGAGCCCGGACCGCAAGCAGCCCCTCCTCACCCGTCGCTGCTGAACTGATCCGGTACCCGGCCTGAGCCAGAACGACTTTCAGTGCCTGCGTAAAATCTGTATCATCGTCAATGATAAGTACATGGGAGGCATCCTTGTTTTCAGCTTCACTGGCCTCGATAAGCTCACGGGCTTTGGCAGCAAGCGTATCCGGGTCCACCGGTTTTTCAAGGTAGGCATCAGCCCCATGTCCGGAAGCAACGGCCGCGGGAGCGGTCAATCCGGACTTTTGATCACCCAGGGAGGTAAGGATCAGCACCGGGATAGCCCGGGTGCTGTCGTTTTCCTTCAGTTCCGCGCAGGCGGAATAACCGTCTTTGCGGGGCATCATCACATCCAGCACTACCAGATCCGGAGATTCCTTCAGCGCTGCATTCACTCCCTCCTCTCCGTCCGCCGCGGTAACCACCTCAAAATTCTGTGCTTTCAGGCCGGCCGCCACGGCATTCCGAAAATCAGCATCATCGTCGACAAGCAATATTTTTTTCTTTTCCACAACACCCTCCTCTAAGGATTAGTCGATTGAAAGCGGTTATATGATATCAACTGGCCGATCTTATCCAGAAGCTCATCACTCTCGACCGGCTTTGGCAAAAACGCGTCAACTGGCAGCAGCTCACTGCCGGCCCGGTCCATAAAATTCAAGCCGGTCAGTTCCTGGATGCTGGAGATCATGAGGATCGGTATTTCCGACTTTTGTCCATGCTCCTTCAACTCTTTGGTAAAACGAAATCCGGCCGAAATGTCCTCCATCATGCCATCCAGGATAATGAGATCAGGTTTTTCTCCATGAACGGAATCAATCCCGTCCGCTGCAGAATGAGCTTCACAACACTCAAATCCAGCTTCATCCAGAATGAATCGGATAGCCTTGATATAGTCTGTATCATCATCAACAATAAGTATTTTTTTCTTCATTTTTTCCTCAATTTTACTTCTTCTTCCAGAACCATGAGCGATTCCCTGGCGATGGCCAGCTCTTCGTTGGTGGGGATGACCAATACCGGCGTCGGCCCCACACTGATCTGGATGGCATTCTTTTCATTAGCATTCGGATCCAGCTCTATGCCCAAAAACTCGAGATCCGAACAGGCCATTTCGCGGAAAATCGGGGAATTCTCCCCCACTCCGGCTGTAAAGACGACACAGTCCAGTCCGCCCATGGCCGCTGCATAGGCGCCGATATATTTCTTCACCCGGTACGTTTGCACCGCGAGCGCCAGTAAATGCTGGCGGTCTCCTTTCAGGGCCTTTCTCTCCACGACCATCATGTTGATCTCACCGCCCGTGAGTCCCGCCATGCCGCTTTTCTTATTCAGTATCTCATCCATCTGATGCGTTGTCAATCCTTCTTCTTCGATCATATACAGCGGGATAGCCGGATCGATATCACCACAGCGGGTTGCCATGATCATTCCTTCCAGAGGAGTAAATCCCATCGATGTATCGATTGACTTCCCTTCCCTGACGGCAGCCATGCTGGCTCCGCTGCCGATATGACAGATGACAATTTTCAATGATTCGAACGGCTTTTCCAGGATGCGGGCCGCCTCACGGGCCACGTAATTATGCGAAGTGCCGTGAAATCCGTAGCGTCGAATACCCTTCTTCTTGTACCATTCATAGGGGAGCCCGTACAGGTAAGCGTGGGGTTCCATGGTCTGGTGAAAGGCAGTATCGAACACCGCAACCTGGCGGGCAAAGGGAAACTGCCAAAGGGACGCCTGTATTCCCTTGATATTGGGGGGATTATGCAGCGGCGCGAATCGCACGCACTCCTTCAATTTCTTCAGAACGGCTTCTGTGATCAGGACCGATCCGGTGAAAGTTTCAGCTCCATGGACTACCCGGTGACCGATTGTCTCGATTTCGTGGATGCTTTCAAGACAGCCGTGTTCCGGATGGCAAAGCGTCTCCTGCACTAGTTTGATGGCCTGGTCATGGTCCAGGACAGCGTGTTCTTCCTGTACCTTTTCCGCCCCCGGTTTTTGATACTTTAGTCCGCTCTCTTTGGCGCCGATATTCTCAACAATACCTTTGATCAATACCTCTTCGGTGTCCATATTATAGAGCTGAAACTTCAGTGATGAACTTCCACAGTTTAATACCAATGTCTTCATAAGATCGCTTCTACTCCTCCTTGTTCGTTTGGGGTGCCAGTGATAGTCTTACGGCAAAAGTGGTTCCTTTATTCTCCTCCGACTCAACCTGGATCGATCCCTGCAGGGCCTCCACGATAAGGTGGACAATGGAAAGTCCCAGGCCACTGCCCTCGACTTCGCTTCCCTTCTGCTTGGCCCGGTAAAACTGTTCGAATATATAGGGAAGTTTGTCTTTGGGGATGCCTATTCCCGTATCACCTACGGTAATGAGTGCCAGTTCCGGTGCTTCCCGCTTCACCGTCATGGTCACCGATCCGCCTTTACGATTGTATTTAATACCATTCTGCACCAGGTTTACCAGCAGCATGGTCAGGATCTCGCGGGTGCCTTTCAGCTTCGGGAAAGAAGAGGGTGCTTCATTATGAAGGATGACCTCTTTTTCCTGAGCCAGGGGTGCCAGCAGGTCGGTTACGTCGTTGAGGACCTCGATAAGATCGACTTCTTCCATTCCGGTCAGAAACTCACCGGATTCGATGCGGGAGAGATTGAGCCAGTCGCTTATCAGGGTTATCAGGCCCTTAATCCTTGCTTTCATACGTTCCAGCATCTGCAGCGGCTGCTCCGGGATGTCTTTGGCCAGGCTGCTGGTGATAACGATAAGATTCTGCTGAATCGCTGCCAGCGGGGAACGGAGTTCGTGGGATACCAGAGAAACAAAATTCTTTCTCATCATCTCCTTTTCCCTCAGCAGCCGCTCCGTTTCCAGCATATAGCGACGCCGCTCCAGGCCTCGCCGCACGATGATACGCAATTCTTCCGGAGAAAAGGGCTTCGGCAGGTAGTCGTACGCCCCCTGTTTCATGGCTTCCACTGCGGATTCCACCGTGGCGTAACCGGTAATTACCACGGTAATCAGATGAGGGTCTATCGCGGGCAGCTGTTCCAGCACCTCGGTCCCGCTCAAA
>CAZUMH010000094.1:2428-3194 GCA_964621645.1 uncultured bacterium | reverse complement strand
GATCCAGAAGGACCAGATCGGGTGCGAAGCTACGGACCTGTTCCAGTCCCTTCTCGCCATTGCTGGCCAGATCCACTTCATATCCGGCTCTGGTCAGAACCTGACGGCAACTGTCCCGCATGGCCTCCTCGTCGTCGATGACCAGAATCCGGCACGGTTTATCCATCTATGCATCCTCCAAAGGAAAATAAATAGTGAAGACCGTGCCCCGACCCGGTTCACTCTCCACCTCGATTTTCCCTTTATGTCTTCTGATAATCCCGTAGCATATCGAGAGCCCCAGACCGGTCCCCTTCCCCGGCTCCTTGGTGGTGAAGAAAGGCTCGAAAAGCTGGCTCAGGTGCTCCCTGGCGATGCCGCATCCGGTATCGATGATCCGGCAGATCACCCATTGCTTCTGCTGATCGCTGCTTGTTTCCAGGGTCAGTTTTCCATGGCCTTCCATAGCTTCGGCGGCATTGATTATCATATTCATAAACACCTGCTGAATCTCGCCGGCATCGACCATGACCTCGGGCAGATGCGGCTGGAACTTTCGGATGACGGTGATGTTGTGAAAGAGGACCTGCTTTTCCAGAATAGTCAGGATGCCTTCCAGAATGTCGTTGATATTATGACTTTCGGCATGCGGTTCGGACTGACGGGCAAAATCGAGCAGGTTCTTGACGATTTTTTTAGACCGTTTGGCCAGTTCCGTAATCTTCCCAAGATTTTCCCAGCGGCTGTCGCTCTCAGGCGTATCTTCCAGAAGGAGATGACTGTACAT
>CAZUMH010000094.1:0-2418 GCA_964621645.1 uncultured bacterium | reverse complement strand
TACATCATGATGCCACCCAGGGGATTGTTGATCTCATGAGCGACGCCCGCCGCCAGCTTACCCAATGAGGCCATTTTTTCGGCCTGGATGAGCTGTGCCTGGAGCTCCCGCAGCTCCCGGTTCGCTTTCTCCAGCTCAGCCGCCTTGGCCCGATGAGCTTCGGCCGCCGCCGCCTCTGCCAGGAGTTTTTTAGTCTGACGCAGGTCCCGGGCGACAATCAGAACACCGGTGATATCATCCGTGGCATCCTTCATCAGAGAGACATTGAGAGAGAGGGGGATCTGTTCCCCGGATTTGTCGGTAAAATTGATTTCCGTATCCAGAGTCGAACCCTCTCTGAAAAGCCGCTGAATCCTGGGACCGCGAAAAGACAGTCCGTTGTTTCGCTGCGGATCCGCGAAAATGATCTCCATGGGCTGACCGATGAGATCATCTTCCCGATACCCGGTTAATTCCCGGGTAGCCCGATTTACTACTCTGATCACCCCCCGGGAATCGAGTACGATCATGGCATCCACCATGCTGCGCATGATGGTGTCCGTCAATTCCTTGGTTTCCAGTAATTCCTGGTTCTTTTTTTCATACTCGGTTGTTGTCTGGGCCAGCTGGGCGTAGAGTATTTCCATCTTCTGGATAATGCCGATCCACATTTTTTCCTGTACATCACTTGTGGAGGGAATATCGAGGATATGGCGTATTTTTTCAGTCATGGAATCTCACACTATGGACTGTACAGAAGAGGCACGGATCAAAGGAACGGACTATGAGGTTCGGCTCGACAGGATCATTCGGATCACGAACTTCCGTGCCCACCAGGGCTGACTCCAGCGGCCCGGGAAGGCCGGCGGCATCCCTTGGCGAAAAATGCCAGGTCGATGGGGTAATTATCTGATAGGCGGCGATGACACCGTTCTTCACCCTCATCCAGTGGCCCAGGCTGCCCCGGCTGACCTCGCACATTCCCGCCGCTTCCCCCTCGCCCCGTGAGGCATGTTTGGTGTAATACGGAGCGATTGGATCAATGCGGTTCAGCCACGCTTCCATCTCTTTGATGATGATAACAAGTTCCTGCATCCGGGCCAGCATGCGAGTCAGTATTGTCGAACCGAAGGTTGAAAACGCATCACGTATTAATGGATTATCGGCAAGCAGCATGCGGGCCAAAGGACCCGTTTCAGCCGGCTTCCCGTCATAACGGGGGGCTTTGGCCCAGGAATATGCCTCCTCCCGGGTGGCATAGCGGCGCGTCTCCCCCCGGGCCGGATGGATCAGTTCTTCACGTGATCCCTGCAGCCAGGTATGGCTGACATTCTCACCGATGAGACCTGCTTCCAGGGGCCGCTTTCCCCCGTCGAAAACACCGGCCGGGAAAAGGTGCCCGCCTTCGGGCTGCCGAAACCCGCCGAAACTCAAAAACCGACCCGGCCCCTGTCCCATGGCCGCCAGGTTCTCGGTCCGGGCCAGACTGATGAAAAGCGCCAGGTCGCTTGCTTCCCCGTTCTGCCGGTTCAGCCATTTTTCCGCCTCTGCCAGGCTGGTTACCTCGAGCCAGCCTTCCATCGGACCGCCCAGCAGTCTCCGTTCCAGCCATTCCCTGCTCTCCCGGCAGACGCCTAAAGCACGTATAATGTCACTGGAATTGAGAGAACGTGTCACTCCCCCCGGTTGCAGGGCAAGACTGTTGGGCCACTTCCCGCCCAGGAGTCCCACGATCTCAAGGATACGCCTGCGGGCCAGCAGTGCCTCCCGTGCCGCCATTGAATCGGTCCCGGAAAAACGCCCTTTCAGTTCTTCATAAAGGGGATGAGCGTTGAAACGGGGATGCACCAGATCCCGTCCGAATAGTAAATAGAAATGAGTCAGATGATTCATGACTATTTCAGAGGCTAAAAGGATGTTGCGGATATGGTAGGCGTTGGGCGGCATTTCCACCCCATAGAAATTACCGAGAAGATCGGCGGCGGCGGTGGACTGACCCAGAGAACAGATACCGCAGATGCGGGGAGCGAAGACAAGGGCATCCATGGGATCCCGTCCGCAGAGGAGTTTTTCAAAACCACGGAAAAGAATACCGGAAACCCTGGCTTCCTTGATGCGACCATCTTTGATATCTACTTCTATATCTATATCCCCTTCAACCCGCGGCACGGGAGTAATACGAAGGGGTGATTTATTACTCATCTTCTTTATTCTCCTGGCTGCCGTATAAGGGAATGTGAGAAACCGCATTGGTCTTCAACCTTTCCGGACAGGCCAGTTTAGCCAGTCCGCTCATGCCCACATACCATGCTTTGGGCACATCCAGCGGCAATGTTGTTGGGATATCACCTATTTTCCTTGTTTCGAAGAAGGGAACGAATCCAACCGGAAACTTGGGAGAGGTGCAGGAAATACAGGGGAATCCTCCCCGGGTGCAGG
>CAZUMH010000093.1:11719-13210 GCA_964621645.1 uncultured bacterium | reverse complement strand
CCGGTCAGCGCGCATCGTTCGGGACGATGAGGTCGAGAGTTCAAATCTCTCCGCCCCGACCAAAAAAGGGTTCACAATCTTTATGTGAACCCTTTTTATTATTGGTGAAAACTATCCCGAATCATTCATTGACTATTATTATCGTTTTGGAATGGTAGGAGTTGACTTTCACTGAGATGTTTATTGTTCTATGGACTTCAGCAGTACAAGAGTGGCACCCCAGCCGCCCAGATCTGCAGGCGCATCACTGAAGGCCTCCACCCGATCATCTTCACGCAGGAAAGAATGCACTTCGTATTTCAGCCTGCTTCTGCCTTTACCATGAATCACTCTTACCTCTCTAATCCCCAAACGGCGGGCTTCATTAATAAATTCTTCCAACACCTCCGGGATCTGCTGTGGAAAGAATCCGTGCAGGTCGAGTACGTCCGTTACCCGGATGAATCCTTGATCTTCATCCGGCTGAAGATCTGATAGATGTCTTTTTGTCATAAGACTATGGACTCCGCAACGAAGGCCGGAACTTTCAGCGGGCGCAGGTCTGAGCCCTTCCTCCGTCAATGCTGATGCAGGTCCCGGTGATCCAGCTGCTGCGGGGTGTGGCCAGAAAGGCGATAAGTTCCGCCGCTTCTTCAGGTTCCCCGATCCGTCCGAGCGGATGCGTGGTCTTGCTGTGTTCCAGGAAAGATTGATATACCTTCTCATCCATGCCGCCGTTGCGATGCAGATTTGTCCTGACCACGCCGGGATTAATGGCATTTACCCTGATGCCCTTTTCTGCGAGTTCAAGTGCAGCACAGCGGGTAAGTTGGTCCACACCGGCTTTGCTGACACAATAGGCCAGGATGCCGGGGAATGCCCGCAATCCGGTAACACTTGAGACATTTACTATGGAGCCGGGACGTTTCTGCAGATAGGGGATGGCACGATTCATCAGATAAAAGAAAGAACGCAGATTGATGTTCATCATCACGTCCCATTCGGCCAGGCTGGTGGTTTCAACACTGCCGTTGCCGATAATACCGGCGCAGTTTACCAGTACATCCAATCCGCCGAAAGTATCGACCGTTTCAGAAATAACCCGCTCGATATCCTCTTCACGGGACAGATCCGCCGTCAGCACCAGGCATTCTCCACCGTTCTTGCGTATTTCTTCCGACGTGAGTTGCAACTTATCCCGGGAGCGGGCTGTTATGGCAAGCCGCATTCCTTCCCGGCTGAGCCTGTGAGCGGCAGCCTTCCCGATACCGCTGGAGGCGCCGGTCACCAGGGCTGTCAATGAATCATTGTTCGTCTTTGTCATCTATTTTCCTTGTTAAAATAAAAACATTGATGCCGTGATATTTCTTAATCATCGCAGGGAACCGACGAAATTCTGGGTCACGTATATGGCTTCCAGGGAGTTAAATGTACCCACTACCGCCCCGAATCCAATCCCCGTATAGGCTTTGTTTAATAGATTATCCCGGTGTCTCGGGGAATCAAGCCAGC
>CAZUMH010000093.1:0-11709 GCA_964621645.1 uncultured bacterium | reverse complement strand
CTTTGCACCATGGCGCTGGCGAACTGGCTATACGTTTGCGGCACAATTCTCTTGCGTGTTTTTGCGTTATAATAGCGAATTGTGCCGTTTACCTCTTCCTGATAAAAGTATATCTTGGCGATTGCCAGAATGTAATCTACTCCCAAATTTTCTCCGAAAGTGGTCCCCGCCAAGTGCATCCCGGCCTTTTCAAGACGTTTTTGCAGGGTGCTGTTCGCTTCAACTGGAGAAGAATGAGATAGCCTTTCTCGTTGAGCCATCTCGTGGCTGTGCGCCTGAGCCGCTTTGGACAGCCGCTGATCAACGCGGCAGGCAGCGAGCCCGTATTTATGCCGGACCCGATTGGTATAATAGAGAAGGCATTCACTCAGAAGTGTATCATCAAAATGTTGTGTTGAGATATTGCACCGGGCCCCTCGTGGCAGACTCGTCTGATATAATGGCGTCACAGATGATATAATCAGTGGGGTAAAGAGGAACAGTCCACATAATCGTGAGAAGATCACACAGCCTTGTTTTTTTACCATCCGCTTTGCTCCTACAATCGATCAGACGGATTTTTGCATCCTTGTAATCATGGTGGAACTGAAAAAATAGTGAAAAGCACTCGGATTGTCAAGACTGGATGTACTTCTTCTGCACGGTCATCTATTGAAAGACGGAACAATGGTTACTTTGATGATTTTTGGGAATCATGTTTGCGATTAGATAGAGATCATCCTTCGTCTTCGATTTCGAAATCCTCCGGATTATACGGTTCAATCTCATATTCCGAACCGTATGCAATTCCTTCAATATCCTTTCTCGAATAGGGGATTGTCTTGCTGCAGGCGACGCAGCAGGTAGTTTCCGGCAACACTTCCAACCGTTCTTTTGGTATCGGTTTGCCGCAGAATTCACAAAGTACCCGTTTTAGCATGACCCCTCTCTTTTTTACTCCATCCCCGAATCGACAGATAATACGATAAAAAAAGATTTAGGTTCCCCAGAAAATATATTCTCAACAGCATCATAGTGCCATCGTTGAGGAAGATAAAAATACAAAATTAATTGAAGAAATCAAACGGAAAATAACGCGGCTGAGACAAATCAGCGCAGGAGGATCATGCGTCCGATTTTTTGAAATTCATCAGCCTGTAGACGGTAGAAATAGATGCCAGAGGGATTGTCACCGGCATCCCACATTGCTTCGTGAATGCCGGCTTTCAGCTTGTCCTCCACCAGGGTACTCAGTTCCTGTCCAAGAATATTATATACTTTGAGCGATACCCGACAGTCTCTGGGAATACCGAATCTGATTGTGGTGGAGGGATTGAAAGGATTCGGATAGTTGGAGTACAGTATGAAATCATTGGGGATCTGGGAATAGAAATCCTCTACCTCGGTAATGACGCTATTGATCGCCAGGGTATCGGTGGCTGAAGCTCCATGAGGATCCGTCGCCGTGAAGGATATGCGCAGCATTCCGAGGAACTGGGGACCGTGTATCTCGGCAACACGGGGGTTGCCGCTGATGCTGATTGTGGGAGTGTAGTCATCCAGTACCTGCCAGGTCCAGGTCAGACTGGAATCGGGATCATCCGGATCGTCGATATAGGTATCGAGCGTAATACTGTATCTGAGAGAATCGATTCCTGTAAGAAGCGGCTGTGGAAAGCGATAGATGAACCAGGGAGGATCATTCACCTGATTGATAATAATTGATACCATGATGGTGTCACTTAGCTCCCCGTCTGTAACGGTGGCCATAAAGTGAGTGTCAGCACTATTGGCCGGTACTTGGCCGCTGATATCAGTTCCGGAAGGATGCAGCCAGTCGGGATAATCGAAGAAACTGAATTTCAGGCTGGGGCCATCGGGATCGTCAGCAGTTGCTGTATACGTGATCATGTCATGTTCGTTAACCTGCATAAGGGTTCCCGATGTGAGTTTCGGGGGATCGTTGACAGCCTCTACTGTCACGCTGAAAGTCGACGTGCAGGAAAGTTCACCGTCGCTGACCTCCACGGTGCATTCAGTTTGTCCAAAAGCATTCTCACGGGGAATAAGGGTCAACGTGCGGTTTTGGCCGCTGCCGCCAATGGTGACCCCCTGAGTGGAGAAGAGTTCCGTGTCAGCGACACTGACATTGAGAATGAGGTTCTCCGTGAGAGTTTCAAGATCGCTGATGGTAATTGGGATGTCCCTCAGCACGCTGTCCTCGGGG
Organism: uncultured bacterium; assembly: GCA_964621645.1. Taxonomy (GTDB): domain Bacteria; phylum Zhuqueibacterota; class QNDG01; order QNDG01; family JAGLOF01; genus CAZUMH01. Next base: position 9,503 of record CAZUMH010000093.1, on the reverse strand, counting down.
AAGATTACATCAGGCATCAAACAGATAAAGGGAGTATCGTTTACCGCGGTGACGGTAAGGGTGAACTGGCTGGAATTCTGATGTTGGCCATCGTCTACGTAAATAGTGATCTGGCTCTGACCGAATTTATTGGCTCGCGGGGAGACACCGACTGTCCTGTTCCCACCGCTTCCAGCAAAAGTGATACTGTCCTGCGGTACCAGAACCGTGTCGCTGGATAAGGCGTTTACCGTTAGCTGGGCCGCAGGTGTCTCTTCATCGAATACGGTAAAGGGGATTCCCAGAAGCTGTCCATCCTCTTGGATGTACTGATCAGCAAGAGGGGATATTGAGGGAGCGTCATCCACTGCCTCAACATGAACAGATACGACGAGTGTATCGGAATAAATCGGATCCGTCGCCACAACGGAGAAGAGAGTGTCCGGTGTTCCATTCACAGGGGTGCCGCTTACTGTGTTCCCTTGAGTCGCGAGCCAGGAGGGAAGATCGTGAAACGAGATCACGACATCATCGCCGTCCTGATCTTCCCAGGTGGTGCTATAATTGAAAAGCTCATCCTCCGTGGCCGTCACTGATCCCGCGGAAGTGATGACGGGGGGATGACAATCAACGGTGAAGTGAATATGATCGGAGATTCTGACATTGCCGGCGCGGTCATAAACCATGATTTTCCAATAGTGAGTTCCATTGCCCAAGGTATCGGGCAGCGTGTAGAGAGTGTCCTCACAGGCAAACGAACCCGCTTTTAGAGATCCATCGACGTAGAGTTCATAGTGGGATAATCCGCTCAGCAGGTCTTCGGTTTTTTCCCACTGAAATGATGGCTTGTTGGTATGAAGCGTTTCACCCGCAGCGGGCGACAGCAGGGTGAAAGGCCGTGGTGCGCTGGTATCGGCATAAAAGGTGTTGGTGGTTGAATTTTTTAGATTGCCTGCGGTGTCAAAGGCTCGTACCTGCCAGGTATGGCTGTCTTCACTCAGGTCGGACTGCAGGATTGCTGGAGGAACGGAAAGGCTGTCCAGAATAATTTCTCCGTCGATCAGAAGCTGGTATCCCGCTATTCCGGAAGAGGCGTCACTGCTCTCCTGCCAGTCGAAACTGGGACGAAGGGAAGCCACGGCGCTGTCCTGGGCTGGTGAGAAAAGCGGGAAGGGCTGGGGAGAGGTGGTGTCAATGTTAACGGTGAAAGAGCTTGAGGCGGCACGGCTGTTTCCGAAGGAGTCTACAGCCATGATTATCCAGGAGTGAGTCCCTTCCGAAAGAGCTTTTTCAGGAGTCAGTGTAATAGTTGTGTCGTCGCCTGATATGGAATCGACGTAAAGCTGGTCATCAACCCTCAGCTGGTATTTTGCCAGGCCGATCCCCGTATCCGCACTGGCCTGCCAGGCAAAGTGTGGGGTGAGATCATTGATCCAGGTCCCGTTGACAGGTGTCTGCAGAGTGAAACTTTGGGGGGGATTGATATCGATGTGCAGCTGCCGTTCATTTGATGAACGCTGATTGCCGAGGGAGTCCAGGGCGATTACCTTCCAGGTATAGTGTCCGCTGCTGAATTGAGAGGATTCCAGTGAAGTAAGGTCAGGGGCGATATTGTCCGCATAGAGGCTGTTGTTGATAAAAAGCTGGTAGTTAGCAAGTCCGGATCCGCTGTCTGAGCTTGCTTCCCAGGCAAAGGCAATAATCGGATATCCCGTCCAGTATTCGTCTTCAGGTGAAATCAGGGAAAACGGGACGGGCGGATCATTGTCGATGTAGGCGTTAAAAGGCTGGGTCTGGTTACTCTTTCGTGATATCCCGGCTTGATCGAAAGCCTTGACGAACCAGGTGTGAATCCCTTCGCTTAAATCTCTGCCCGCCGGGACAGTGAATTGAGTATCGATGATGGCATCCTGAAACAGCAGATCATCAATCCAAAGCTGGTAGTGGTCCAGGCCTGAAAGGTCATCACTGGTTTGTTTCCAGCGGAACGTTGGTGTCAGCGCGACAGAAGTCCCTTGTTCCGGGCTAACCAGGTCGAAGGCCGCGGGCTGCCGCGAATCAACTGAAAAGACGGAACTGGTAAAAGAGCAGATGACAGAGTCCCGGCTGTCATGAGCGACAAGTTTAAGCTGCATCTGGCCGCCGTGAGCCGGATTGGGAGTCCAGGAGGTATTAAGGGCCAATGGATCAATAGCGCTTTCAATTTCAAGGGGAAATCCGTCTTCAGGAGCAAGTGAAAGATGAAGTGAGAGATGGTCGAAGGCGACACTGTCGGTCCGATAGACCCAGGTAATGGTGTTTGATTGATTGCCGTTCAGCATCGCCGATGCGGCCGGTGAGGCTAAGGAGAGATTGTCGTTTATGAGCTGAGTGTAGATTCTGTTGTTCCCTTCTCTTCCATCATGCCATACCGAGAGGCAGCCTCCCGAACCGTCAGAAATAAGATGATGATACTGCTGGGTGCCATAGGCGGTACAGAGCGGGATTCCTTCACTGCTGAAGAGCAGGGTGCCGTCGTTCGATATGTGCTGACAATACAGATCGTAATCAACACCGGAACGGTAATCATTCCATACAATATAGGCACCCTGAGAACCGTCATTGACCAGTTTCGGCATATATTGAATGGTACCATCCTGGTATACGGGAATTCCATTCGAGCTCCAGAGGGGACTCCCGGCGTTGCTGATTCTCTGAGCATAAATATCGTATTGGGAAGATGGGATGCGGTTGTCCGTCCAGGCGAATATTGCTCCTCCGGCGCCGTCCGCAGTCAAATTGATATAGTTCTGGGTCCCGGTTGCCTGGGAAACAGCCTCTCCATCAGCACTCCAGAGGGTATTGCCGTTTAAATCCAGAGCCTGGGAATAGACATCTCCGTAGTCATCCCGACAATCCTGCCAGCCGATGATAACCTTCCCCGCGGAAAAGACTGATACGGGTGAGAGTTGATTCCCCGCAGCATCACAGACAATGGTCCCATCGAGAGTCCAGGCATTGGTTCCATTGCTCATAATACGTTGAACATAGATATCGTTATCGCCGTTTCGTGTGTCCTGCCAGGTCACGATGACTCCGCCAAGACTGTCGCTCACCACGGTATGAGAATGCTGGTCTCCAGTAGAAGCCGTTACCACAACACCGTTGGCCTGCCATTGGGGCTGATTTTCATAATTAATTTTTTGTGCATATAAATCAATTGACATGGTGCTGCGTTTATCATACCATACAAGAATAACACCGTGGGAACCGTCAGAAACAGCCCGCACCCGGCTCTGTTCACCGCTGGCCGTGCAAACCGGAAATCCGCCTACGGGACCGAGGATGGTTCCGTTGCCGTCAAGGTGTTGAAGATAGATGTCTTCAGATACAGCATCCTGCCAGGCAACAAAGATGCCGCCTCTGCCGTCTGCTGCGATAGCGGGGTATTCCTGATTTCCCGCCGCCACAGTCAGGCTGACACCGCTGGAGCCCCAGCGTCTGTTGCCGGAGGCATCGATCCACTGGGCAAAAATGTCAGAGTCGGTTGAGATCCGATCCTCGTAGGTAATGAAATATCCGCCTTTCCCGTCCGGGATGGTGGATAGATGAGTAAGAGAGGTATAGACTGAAGCAATCAGCTTCCCGTTGTCATCCCAATGAAGCTGTGCCGCAGTCTGCCCCGCCGCCAGCAGCATGACGGTAAGCATTATTCTCCGGATCGCATTGCCGCTTTTGATACTATTATGTCGTCCCTGTTCCAGCAGTGTCTTCATGGAAATGACTTTATGCAAATACCATACCAGCTAAAAGACAGGAATTTCAAGATGTTGAGGTTTGTCATTGTCAATATTTGAGCTTGGATTCTTCAGGAATGGAAATGAGGCCGGATCATGAAAAATAATTCCGAGTATTCATGGGCCGCAAGGGGGGAAAAATATACCCAGGGGAAGGAGATAATCGATCTATCTTTTCAAAATGAAAAAGAGGAAGCGGACTTCCTCTTTTTATCAGCGTGAGTTTTACCGGAGTTGCGCTGTAAATCCAGGGGGATTTATTTCTTCGCCGGTTTGCCCCAGAAGCGTTCGTATTTTTCTTTTTCTGCTTTCAATTCATTTATTTTCTTAATGGCTATCGTGGAGAAAGGGCTGTTAGGCTCAAGTTCCAAGGCCTTCTCATATTCAGAAATGGCGTTGACATATTCCCTTTTGTCTTTTTTCTCGTAAGCCTGAGCCATGTAGAAATGCGGTTCGGCGGTCTCCGGACGCAGAGTAGCGGCCTTGGCCAGAATATCTATGGCTTCCCATATATTTTTAATAGCGCCTTTTTTATAGGTTAATTTTCCCTTTTCTGTAAGCAGACGCCCTTCTGTGAGGTAATAATAATATTGAGCTTCTGTGTTATCGGCATTAAGAGTAAGCGCTTCTGAAAGAAGAGTCTGGGCCCGATCAAGATTATCTTTACGGTAATAGGACAGACCGCTCCGTGTTTTATATTCCGATCCGCGCCAGCGGGATTTGATCTCGTTGAGTCCGGGGATCTGACTGGAATCCTCCCCCAGGCTGATCATGGCAGTAAAGGTTGTACGAGCTTTTTCCAGATGGCCGTCTTGTAAATAGGCGTCAGCAAGTTTTCCAAGAAGCATCCTGTCTTTCGGGAATACAGGGAGTGCGGAATTGTAGAAATGTGCAGCTTCTTGGTACTCCTTCGAATGTAATTTTTTATCTCCCAACGCGATTGCTAACAGTGCTGATTCTCTCTCCAGGCCGGGAGAGTCAATTCCCCGTTTATCGGCCAGGACGAGTAAGCGCGAAGCTGCATACAGTGAATCGACGGTCCGGTAATTTCGTAAAAGAAGTATGTAGGCGGCCACATCGGTAGAATCACGGGAGATTGCTTCGCGGCAAAGGTGGATAGACGACGCGTATTTACCTGTGTTAAAATTCGTTGTTGCTTCTTTCAAGTGTCCGCAAGAGATAATGAGAAGCACGATGAGTAGTATAGGAATGATTCGTTTTGAAATCATACTGACAACAATACTCCATTTTTTACGTAATAAAAAAGGTACTATTTTTCGGTGGGAAAAACAAGAATAAAAGGATTGCTTTTTTTTATGAAATTTCGTAAATTAGCTTTCAATTTTTGCAGTCTTTTATATATGTATAAGATATTATTACAATATGACACGAATATTTCTGCCTGCCTGAAATGATTGAATACACTGACTCTGTGGAGGATACTACTGGTGAAGCAGGGCAAGAGACCGGGATGTCTTTTACTGCATGGATTCACCGGAACCCCACAGGTATTTGATGAAATAAGGCAATCACTGGATCAGGCGGGATTTATTTCACGGGCTCCTCTGCTGCCTGGACATGGCGGCGATCCGGATGATATGTCTACCGTTCTTTGGCAAGATTGGCTTTCTGCGGCAGAAGACGAACTGTATAATTTTAAAAACGAATGCGAACAGTTGTTTCTGATGGGGTACTCAGTCGGCGGAGCCCTGGCGATAACTCTTGCTGCGAAAAATCCTGTCGCAGGACTGATCGTTTTATCAGCTCCTTTTAGACTACCGCTGCACACCACCCTGGCCGTACGGTTACTTCGGTATATTGTCCCCTGCTGGCCCAAAAGACCCCTTCCTCCCGGCATGGAGGGTATGCGGGAGCATGAATATGATTGTTACCCTTCCGCCGGGGTGAGGCAGTGTGTGCTCCTTTTAAAGGATATGAGAAAAAGGATCAGCAGCGTCTCCTGCCCGACTCGTATTTTACATGCCGAAGGTGACCAAAGAGTCAATACGAAAAATGCTGGAAAGATCTTTAGGCATTTACAGATCAGCGATAAGAAGATGATTATACTGGGGAACACCTGCCATACAGTATTAAAGGGGGGGGATAAGCTGTTTGTGAGGGATTATATACTGCGTTTTATCAGCGGTGATGAAGCCGACTCTTAACGAAACATTGCTTTGATGCTTCCCCAGGTGTGACGAATGGCCGAAACTCCGGAAGTTGAGGCAATGACATCATGATAGGTGGTATATCCCTGAAGATCGACGAGACCAAGGCGGTAATAAAGAGAAGATATCTCTCCCTTGAAAATGTGTTTATCGGTGAAGGAGTATTTTTTCTCTTCGTACAGGGTTTGCTGAACAAGTACTGTCCCAACAGCCGTCCAGGTTGAAAGATCCGTACTTCGTTCTATTTTAAATTTCTGGAGGTTGCTTTCTGCCTGAGTGGACCATTCCACTATCACATTATTGCTGACGGTACGCGCGTGAAAATCACTGATAACCGTTTCAGCGGCCAGCAATGATACGAGCATCAGCATGAGGATTGTTATACGTAGAGTAGTTTTTCTATCCATTACGGACATGTAACAAATGTATTGTATAAATCTGAGAAAATCAAGATATTTTTGGGAACAAGCATAAGTCTTTATTGTATAAAAAAAGGTCTAATAATAAAACAGAAGAAGCGAGTGATACTTATATGACAAGACGTTCTAAGACCCGTGCGAATCAGTCACTTGACAGATACTTACAGGAGATAGGTGAAGTCTCTCTTCTGACTCCGGAAGAGGAGATAGAACTGGCTAAACAGATAAAGAGTGATGATCAGGAAGCCCTTGAAAAATTGACAAAGGCAAACCTGAGGTTTGTCGTCAGCGTGGCTAAACAGTATCAGAACCAGGGCTTGTCGCTGGGAGATCTAATCAATGAAGGAAACCTGGGGCTCATTAAAGCGGCAAAGAGGTTCGATGAGACCAGAGGATTCAAGTTCATTTCCTATGCGGTCTGGTGGATCAGACAGTCAATCCTTCAGGCTCTGGCCGAGCAATCCCGAGTGGTGCGCCTGCCTTTAAACAGAGTGGGAGCGTTGAATAAAATCGGAAAAGCTTTCAGCAATCTTGAACAGGAGTTTGAACGCGAGCCAAGTGCCAATGAGATTGCTGAAGAGCTGGAAATGACACCATATGAAGTTTCCGATACTCTGAAGATTTCAGGCAAGCATTTATCGCTTGATGCACCGTTTAACCAGGGTGATGACAACCGGTTGCTCGATGTAATAGAAAATGACAAACAACCTCCTCCGGACGAGCTTTTGCTGGATGAATCTCTGCAAATCGAGGTACAGAGAGCCCTTACCACTCTGTCGGACAGAGAGGCGGAGGTCATCAAACTCTATTTTGGGTTAGGCCGGGACCATCCCCTGACACTGGAAGAAATCGGAGAAAGATTCAATCTCACCCGCGAGAGGGTGAGACAGATAAAAGAAAAGGCGATTCGTCGGTTGCGTCATACATCCAGAAGCAGAATGCTGAGAAGTTATCTGGGGTGAATCGTTGCGACGTATCGAGATAATAGATGGAAATCTCCTGCAGGTTACGGGAAGACGTGCGGAGGAGTGATAGAGTTTTTTCTCTTGCATTCGTAAGGAAATTTTTCTATCTTAACGTAATATAAATTCCACAATTTATTAAAATATTATCACATCTGGAGAGAACAGGGGGAAAAGGATGTTGGAGGAGAGGATTCGTCTCATATACTTGTCTCGTGACAAGTCTGATATAAAACAGATAAGTCTCAGTGGCAGGAAATTTTATATTACTTTGGCTGGAGCAGTCCTGGCGTTTACGGCAATCATTGTATTGGGTGTCGGATTATTCAATAAGTTATACACTGATTACCGTATCGTACGACTTCAGAATGACAAAGAATTCCTTCAGAATCAACTGCTTAGCTTTAAAGAGAAAACAGCCAGCATCGAATCACAGCTTGCCGATGTACAGGAGATTAGTGATAAGCTGCGGAAGACCGCCGGCATCAATCCGGTGAGCAGTGATATGCGAAAACTCGGTGTCGGTGGCCCCGGATTTTACGGATCACCGGAAATAGGATACTATTCCGAGGAAATAATAAAAACGTCGGTAGAGATAGAAAACGATCTCGATAAATTTATCAGGGATATCCAGTTCGAGCGCGGCAGTCTGAACGCAGTCGCTCAGAAATTAAAAGAACAGTCCAATTTTGTCAACTGTTCCCCCTCAATAATGCCCATACTGGGGGGAACGATAATCAGTAACTTCGGTTATCGGACCGATCCTTTCACGAAAAAGCGTTCTTTTCATCCGGGGATAGATATTCCTGCTCCCCGGGGAACTCAGGTGCTGGCTACAGCTGATGGGCGGATAAGCCATATCGACAATGTGGATGATTCCAATTACGGAAAATGGATTGAGATCGATCATGGCTATGGATTCAAGACACGGTATGCTCATCTATCCAAGATTAATGTCAAAGTCGGCCAACGGGTTAAGCGATGGGAGGTCATCGGACTGGTAGGAATGACGGGACGGGCAGAAGGGTATCATCTGCATTATGAAGTGTTGCAGCAGAATACAAAGGTAAATCCGGTGGTCTATGTTTTTAATTCGGATGGGATCTGATACTATTTATTTATTGACATTAGAATAAGCCGCTGAAAAGCGGCTTTTTTTATAGGGTTTTACTGCAAGGTTGCCAGAAATTTAAGCAGTCCCAGCACTCTATCATAATAGAGGTCCTGCGGTTGGCCGGCGAATACCAGATTGTAATAGCGGTTACATGCTTGTTTACGAAAAGCAATAGAGATAGTAGGATTCAGACAACGGCTCAGGTAGGCCCCCAGGATGTTTAATTCAGTATCCAGATCGATGAAAACATCGATATCATTGGGAAGGCTTTTCGGGGGGTGATTGCGAAGCAAATGCCAAATACTTGCATCACTTCCCCCCAGGTCCAGCCTGATTCCCGGGCTGTTTTTGGCAGATCCGGAAAAGGGTCCATTAGCAAAGAATATCTTCTTTGCCGGAAATGCTCCAATAAGTCTTTCCTTCAGCTTTTCTGCTTCTTCTGATTTTGCCGAGAGCGGCAGTAGAATAAGCATCTTCTTTGCAGAAGTTAATCCCTGATTGAAGTTAATTTTCTTTCTTTTCCACCAGGGTTTAATAAAAAAGCGGATTATCATTTCCCCTGTGGCCTGCTTTAAAGTCATAATTCCGTCCGAAATACGTCTTTATCCTGACTTATGAATATAGCAATTCACCGGCAGGGAAGCAACCGAAAGTTGGTAAGCTTATACGTGGATTGATTCTATCCGAAGGAAGAATATCGGTTTCAGATAGATATTTACCTGTGAGACTGGAAGGGGATCCTGGTGAAGTGACGCTGCAGCCAATGATCCGCGATCAGAATCAGAGTAACGGTAAGTCCAACCCAGGAGAGAAAACGATAATTAAGACCCAGGGAAGAGAGATAGCTATGCCAGTTAAAGATCTCCCGGAAGTGTATACCCGTGAAAGCGTTTTGCAGCAGGTCCAGCGGATTCCACCCGATAAATATAAGAACACCCGCTAAGGAAGTGAAAAAACCAATAATTGCCAGGAAAGGAGCCGAACCGATTATCCTCTTCCAGGAACAAGCGGGATTCGGCAATGATGTCATTATTTTAACATCCGTCATCTTGAGCCAGGCTGGACGGTCATCGATGGAGAGGACA
>CAZUMH010000092.1:0-13964 GCA_964621645.1 uncultured bacterium | reverse complement strand
AAAAGTCCGGATAGAGTCCCCACTGTTAAAAATAGTATGATCTCCATGAAACGAACAAGATTGTTCAAAAAAGGCCCGCTCCATTGGAAAACCACATGCGGCAGATAAAGAAGGCCGACACTGAGAGAGGCCAGAAAGCCTCCTTTTAATCCGAAACGGAAAGCCGCCATAATGATGGGGATATAATACAACCGACGGAATATTTCATGGAAATGTGACAGCCTGGTCGGAGTAAAATAATGCAGTGCGGTTACTGTGATGATCAGAACGACCACAGTCCAGAAGTAAGCATCTCTCGTTATTGTTGAATTTTTTGATTTATCGATCATTGCGGGAAAAATGTCCTTGTTTTCTGTTATTTCCAAAGGCATCATGGAGACAGGGCCCGGTAAAAGGCTTGCCAGAAGGGATCCACGCGAGGATGCTGAAACTGCTTTTCTGTCCCGTCGGAAACAACTGTTATTCCCCGCTCCGGTTCGGTAAGTTCACCAACCACCGAAGCGGGGATTCCTTTATCAGCCAGCCCCCAGGACAGCATCTGAGCGGTGCGGCCGGCAGGATAAGACCAAAGTCCCCTCACTGATAGCTGCGTATGGATCTTCAATGCCAAAAAAGGCGCAGATTTCCGGAACTCCGTTCTGTATGACTATATCATCCTTCTGAATACAAGCGCCGAGTCCGGCGGCCTGGGCAAGTTCATATATACCCCCCCAGACACCGCATTCAGTTGCGTCATGCATGGCCGTAACACCTTCATCTCTCACTCCGACGGATACCGCCGTGAGAGCGTCTTCCACGATGCTCATTTGATAGAAGAGTTTCCCGGCGTTGCGGTTGAACTCTTCGCCAAATTCCGCTGATATTTTATCAGGAAACATGGCCGCGAAAATACCGGAAGCCTCAATAGCGGGACCTTTGGAGATAATAATACGGTCCCCGGATCTGGCGAATGCAGGAGTGACATACTCTTCTTTTGATCCTACCGCTAGAACAGTAGCGCCGCCCACCATGGGGTAGTGACAATTTTCATAACGGGCCGTATGACCGCAGACCACCGCCATTCCCAGTTTGTCGCACTCACGGTGCATGGTCTCCCACATCAGTTCCAGTTCTTCTTCATTTATTTCCATGGGAAGATTAAGATCGATGGAAAGGTAACTGGGCGCCAATCCGCTGGTGACCACATCCGAGGCAAGAATATGAATGGCAAACCAGGCGGCCCGTTCGAAACCGTACTCGGGAACGATGAACACCGGATCAGTGGTCATGGCTACGGCCCGATCGCCGATCTCCACGATTCCAACATCTACTCCATTCTGAGGCGGAACCAGAATCGTGTCCCGTTTCCTCCCCAGGCGGGGGTATATCAGTTCCTCGAATACTTCCGGCGATATTTTCCCAATGTCGGGCAGTTTGGTCTTCATTCGGAGCGCTCTCCTTTTTACTTTAGTAACCGTGAACTTTCAGCAACAGAGATTATTTCCGGTTTGGTCCTGGCGAACCGGATGCCGGCAATAGAGCCGCCGTTTCAAATGGAACCGGCCTCCCGCTATACAGGAGGTGCTCTCCTAAATGTTAAACGATTTCTGCCAGCCTTCCTGAAATACGATGTCTCCGAGGGGTTTTCTTTCACGCGTGGCATTTTCCCGTTTCACCAGATCCGGTTCCGCCTTTTCCGGATCGCCCGGATGCCCGATAATAATAAGCACATGCACCCGATATTCCTCCGGGATGTCCAGAGCTTCTTTTACCTTTCTTTCACTGAACCCGGCTATGGGATGAACCACCAAACCCCGACTCGTTCCTTCCAGCAGGATGTTCTCCACAGCCAGTCCCAGTCCTAACGTGAAGTAATCCCTGTCTTTAATCCGGCAGTCAAGATCGGGATTGCTTGCCACGGTGATTATCAGGGGAGCCTGCCTGGCCCAGGCGTTACCTTTGGTCAACGCCTCTTTCACCTGCACGAGAGATTCCGCAACAGAGATGACAAAGCGCCATGGCTGGTTATTGGAACAGGAAGGAGCCCAGCGAGCCGCCTCAAGCAAATCCCGGATGACAGCGGGATCAATAGTTCGCTGAGGATCAATGATTCTGCGGCTCCGCCTGTTCGCGATTTCTTTCAGCATAATCCTCTTTCGGCCTGGTTTATGTCAATCACGGTCCGATATGAACCATATCGTATTCAAAGTCGCCCCTGCTCAGGTATTCCTGATTCACCAGAGCGACATCGTATTCACCCTTGAGAAGAATCCGATGGCTTTCTTCAACAGTAGACAGATAGTTTAATATATCTTTAACACTCTTCTCTTTCGATTCAGCCGCCAGACGTTGGTAAAAGTCCCGGGAGCTTTCTTCGGTTTCCACGGCCTTGCCGAACAGATCCACTGTTTCCATTTCATCGGAAACGACTCCGTCGAACAGCGGCACAGCGACCTCTTCCGGCAGCATCGCTTCTTCACCCGGAAACATTTTTATGAAAAGGTCCGAGATAATACGCTCGTGTTTCACTTCCTCGCCGATAAGAAAATCCAGCTTGTCACGTACCACGAAGTTCGCCACCCGCTGCTTCAAGTTCCGGTATAAATCGGAGGCAGCCTGTTCGGCTTTTAAGGCGATTTGCAGACCTTCCCTGACAGAAATGATTTTAATTTCTCTCTTCAAAATAGCCTCCTTTCATCCATATCGAATACACTGCTCCCCTACGTGATTAAAGGGATCGGAATATTTAAAAATTACTAAACGAAAAAGATATTCGCAAGGATTATACGCTGAAATTTGCAGGAATTCTTCTGGCAGAGAGTGCCTTAGGCCGCGATGTGGAACCTCCGGCATAAATTTTTACACTCTGGAGAGCCTCATATAAATGATCAGAACCGTTGTCCAGAGCCAGTGATGAGCGATCTTTTACCCATATAGAAAATGATGCAGTGATACGTCAGCTGCTGAAACTAGTTACCGCTTCCTCAACCGTATCAAAACACTCAAAAATCGTAATCAGTTTGGTAATCATTAAAAGGCTGTTGACTTTCTCGGAAATGCAGCAAAGCCTGAAGCTGGCGCCACTGTTCTTTGTTGATGTGAAACAGGCCATGAGCATGCCCAGGCCTTTGCTGTTCATCCATTTGACACGAGAAAGATCAGCAACGATTTTCTTACTCCCGTCCTGGAGCAGCTCCTTGACTTTCAGGTGACAGCTATCGGTTTCCTTGCCGCCCATAAGATTGCCTTTGATTGTCAGGACCGCCACATCGTCATACATTTTTACTTTTACGTTCATGTCACACCTCTTTGATGATACAGAAATGGTATTATTTATCTCTCTTGATCACCATCAGGGTGATATCATCAAATTGATCCTGAGTACCGGTAAAAAGACCGATTTCCTTGATGATCTCATCCACAATATCATCTGCTTTTTTCCCTCGCAGGCTCGACGTTAGTTCCCATAACCGATGTTCCCCGAACTCCTCCTGCTGTTCATTTATCGCCTCGGTGACGCCGTCAGAATAAATGACGAGCATTTCCCCCGGATAAATCGCACAGGTATCTTCCGGGTATTCGAACTGTTCAAGCATACTTAATACGATTCCAGCGGTACAAAGTTCTTCATATTTGCCGTTCCCCCGGACGATAAACGGACGATTGTGCCCGGCATTGGCATAGACGATCATATGCTTATCAGTATCGAGAACCCCGTAAAACAGAGTAGCGAATTTATTGGATTCGGTATTCTGGTAAAGCAATTTATTGGAACGGTTCAGGCATTCGCAGGGACAGGGGGAAAGCAGGCTCTCGGTCCGTATGGTTGCCTGCAGATTCGACATCAGCAGTGCCGCCGGAATACCTTTTCCCGAAATGTCGGCGACGCAGAAAGCCAGCCTTTCGTCGTTTATTTTAATAAAATCAAAGTAATCTCCGCCGACCGCTTTTGCCGGATAACTCACCCCGGATATATCATATCCTTCGAGCACCGGTGCGCTTTTTGGCAGAAGCCGCGCCTGAATATCCGCTGCCAGTCTATGCTCTTCCTGAATGTGAGTCAGCATCTGTTCCTGCTCCAGGAGCCTGGCATTTTCGATGACCTGGGCGGATTGCGCGCCAATAATAGACAGCAGCCGCTGATCCTCCTCTGAGAAATCTTCACCTCCTTTCTTATTAAAGCAGGCGATGAGTCCGAGCATCTTGCTTTTATAAAACATTGGCACACATAGCAGTGATTTCACCTGAACCCCATTCCGGGGCATCGTCTGAAAACGATCATCGTTCTGCAGATCGTTTACCAGCAACGGTGTGCGGTTCTTGAGCATCCATCCGGTTAATTGTGTGTCAAGCCGGTACGGAGCCCCCATCTGGCTCCGGTCGGCCTCCCGGATCATGGTTTGAAACGGATTCTCGGGAGCTTCTTCATGCAGAATCATTACCACAGCCTGTTCGACGTGGAAATGCTTGATGCACTTCTTCATAATCAGTGCTTCGATAGTGCCTAATTCCATGGTCGACGCAATGGCTGTGGAGATTTCATTAAGGATGGAAAGCTCTTCCACCGCCCTCTTCAGCCGTTGATTCTCTTTTGCTATCGAATCGATCCTGTCAGGAGAGTCAGCATTCATGATTATTCCTGTTATACAAATTATTATTTTAGGATATTTACTCCATAAATTAATGCAATTATGATTTTTTCACAAGGTAAATCTGCCAAAGATCCCTGGAATGCGTATGGATAAGCGGCGCTAATGCCAAAACGCCTGTTCTTCCGATATTCTTTTCTAAATATTTTAATTCGTTTAATTTAGAAGTAATTTCCGGATCTTGAGGAGCGGCAAAACCCGCCCCTTTTAAAAGGATAATACCTTTAGCCCGAATGGCCAATTCCAGATTTATCCTCAAATAACAGAGCATATCGGCAAGGATCACTCCCGGAAATTTTTCTTTCATTGATTTCAGGTAGTGTCCTATTTTCGTGTCGCCGACTTTCCCGCTCGTAATGAATTCCAGCATGGCCACGTCTGTATCAAGTCCAACTTCGAGCCAGTACCGCAAGATATGTTCACTGCGAAAAAAGACCAGCATGATCAGTGCCGGCAGCAGAATCAGCTGCATTACGATGAACAGACGTACATCAATAATGAGGAAATTGAAAAATGAATGCACGGTCACGGCGACGGCAAAGCCGGGTAATAAATGATGTATTCCCACCCGGGAGCTTCGATCTGACAGGTTTTTTGTAATAATGGCCAGCATACAGGTCGTCCCTCCATGCATCACCGCCGTACCAAAGCCCCTCATGATCCAAAGCAACAAATCGTACTGTTGCAGATGCACGATATATTCGATATTCTCTACGGCTGCAAATCCAGCACCCGCGGCGAATCCGAAGATTCCGGCATCCACCATGAAACCGATCTTCTGCCTTTTTATCAGCAGGAACAGATAGAGACCTTTTGCCATTTCCTCCACAAACGGCGCAATAAGCTTGCTATACAATGATCCTGAGACTATCTCGGTTGCAATCAAACCGCTGTTAATGAAATAACATACGACCCCAGCGGCAGCACCCACCATGACCGTTATAACAAGAGAACGAAATCGGATCAATTTGTAGCTGTCAAGAAACACCAGTACTGTCAGAAACAGGAATACCGGTCCGACACTGATGCATATATCCATGAACACGGTCATAATATCTTGAACGAAACCATGAATTCCCTCGCCAGCGGTTCACCCTCTGGGAAAGCTGCCGCATATCCCAGTGAGATCATGGATTTAAGCAGAGAAAACGTCACCAGTCTTATATTAAGCTGAGCGCCCAGACTCAGATACGATCTCCGGAAGTCACGGTCATCCACATTGGTCACCAATCCGGTGGCAAAGAACGCGAGGCGGGCCCAGCGAAAATAAAAACTCGGTACGCCAAACCGTCTGAACCGAAGCGGAGGCAGCGTCCATTCGATCATGCATTTGCCGTAACTGGTCCCCCCTGCTTCATTGAGTTCAAGTCCCGGGAAACTGTAATACGTCCGGTACCGATCAGCTGCCTGGTAATCCACCCAGTTGTTGCCGAAACCACCAAAAAAGAAATTGGCAAATGGCTCCGCCCGCTCTCCTATGGAATAGCCCAGAGAATTTCTAAACCAGAGAGAAGAATGGTTCCAGGGCAGAATAAAGCCGATATCCGAGGTTGCATAAAACCGGGGATAGATCTTGCCATTCACGGCATTAACCCGGGATGCCAGTTTCCAGAGAATCCCCTCTTCGTATTCCACGGCGCCAAGGGACCGTAATAGCCGAGAGTAAGCCAGGTCGGCGCTGAACGCTGCGAATTTATCAAAGGAAGCATTAATATTCTGATAATCCGGCAGTTTCTCGAGACCACCGTAGCCTGCCGCCTTAAGCGTGTATTCGAGCTTGCTTGGTTTATCATACATCAGATAGTCGCCGTATTCAACACCAATAGAGTAGCCTTTACGGCTGGTCTTTGTCGGTCCGAAAAGATCGTAGAAATCGGTGCCGTTAAGAGTTCCGAACAGTGAAAAGTTCCAATGATGATAATCGAATCCAAGGTGAAGTCGTTCCTCTGAAGGCAGTATCCGGTGAGGAGTATAGGTAGCGGTAATATCGAGCTTGTCTATTCCCCCCAGAGGATCGAGCAGATTAAACCGAAATCCATAAGCGGGGAAGTCTTTATACCCTTCTACCACCGGATAGACAGACGCAAAACGCAGGCTTCCAAGGCTGTTGTATTTGCCGGCGGCCACAGTGAGCGTGTCCAGATCAATGAGTTTCGGATTAGGTGGGGGCAGTGTCCACTCCGTCACCACCGGATATTTCTTTGCTATCCGGTTTCCGAGAAGCTCGATTGTTTCCACATTCCGCTCCCGCTCAGGAATGATGACAGGAGTGAATCCCTCCCCGGAGTAGCGGAATACGAGCAGTGAGTCGCCCGGAAGCACCGAGGGCCTGAAAAATCCGGTCTCACTGTTGCTGACGACCAGCGTCATGCCGGTCGAAAAATCATGTCTGTATACATTGGACACACCGGTGAAGTAGGATGTACCATATAACGAGCCGCCGTCCGGGGAGAAAACAAAATTCAGTGGAGAGTCATCCTCGAATTCTTCCAGGACCCGGTACTCGCTTTCACCCTGGAGAAGATCCCGGATATCGAAAGCAACCAGCCGGTGGGTACCGTTTCTCTCGACCAGAGACCCGGTAATCATGGTGCCGTCGGGAGAAATATCGATGTCGAATAAATCCTTTCCGTATGGCAGAAGCAGCACCTCTTGAAAATTTGAATAGGGCGGATTGACACGAACCAGGGATGAATATCCTTCATGATGTCTCATGCCCCAGATTGACTTATCGGCCTGATTGAAAACAATGTCTCCTATCCTGCCGTGATCAAGAAGCAGACGAGTTTTTCCCGTCTCCGGATCAACCATATTCAAACTCCGCCACTGGGTGCTGTTGTGGGTGGTGTAAAACAGTATCCGCTTTTCAGGATCATATGCCAGTGAGGTCACATAATAAAGAGCCGGTGAGGGCATATCACAAATTTTCTCAATTCTTCCCGTATTCATATCAATGGATGCGATTTGAGCAATCTGCCCTGGATAATTTATCCCAAGATATATTTTGCGCCGTAGAGTGTCACAAAAAGCTCGTGACACAGAACCCAATGGCCGGGTCAGACTGCGGCATGGAGTAACCGGTAAGCTATGGATTACTGCAAGGTTTTTTGATTGCCATTCATGTTCCCAGGCAATCCATCTCTCCCACTCAACATCGAGTCCTGTACCATAGACATTACGAAATTGGGTCGAGAAATATCGTTTACTGGTTTTTGTCCGGTTATACCACTGCAGCAGCCTATCAATTCCGTGCCTATAAGCCAGGTAACTGATAAACCGCGTTCCATAGAGATAGGAATTGACACCAATTTGGAAATCGATGGTTGTCCCTTCCGACTCCAGCCCCACCACATCGTAAAACCGGCTCGAGTCCCTTACCATCGCCCGGAACACCATCTCATCATAGCCGTTCTGGGCCCGGCCGATCCCTCCGGACATCCAGGTCTCCATAAATACTGCGATACCTTCATGATACCAGCGGGGAGAATACCAGCGGGGAGTGGTCAGGAAGCTGTAATACATGGAAAGCGGATTCTCGGCTATCGGCGACACCTTGCCTAAAAACAGATGTCTGAAAAATTGATCAATGGGCGCCGCCTTATCGGTAGCCAATACATGAACCAGTTCATGGTTCATTACCCAGTTCATACGTTCGTTGGTCGGAGATATTTCAAATACATAATCATAAGGCTCAATGCCGATATTAATATAATTCCAGGGGATGGTGTTGGTGCCGCCGGAACCGTAATCATTAAAATCCTGCAGCAGAATCGTGACCTCCTCGGAAGGGGTATAATCGAAAAGCCTGCGATGAAAGGCCAGTGAATTCTCAAAACAGCGGGCAATATGAGGTATGAGCTTCTCATGATTTTTATCATAGTATATCAACCGAAGATTCTTTGTGCGCAGGTTGTATAGTGGTATCTGAGCTTGCAGAGAAGAAACCAACATCAACAGCAACAAAAAAATGGAAACAACCATCAGGGGGGAAACTCTGTGCTTTCCTCTGCAGAAGGGAGAGATTCCTTGCAAAGAATCCATTGTAACCTCCGACCTGTTTGAGAACGCTTGGAAAAAAACTGATTAAAAATGTATACGATCCTCATGAAAAGGGTTGCATTTGTGTCAACCTATGTTATGATTGTCCTTATGATACGCGGAAAGCCGGAGAGGGTGGACTGACTGCATCAGTCCACCCCTCCGGTAATTATCTGAAGATTATTTCAATAAGTCAAACACTGCTAGCTACAATCCAGTCTTCGCAGTTAATTTTCCAGCGATCTCATCCTCTCGATAGCTTGTGTTCTTTCGAGCCGCTGCATCTTCGATAAAGCCTGAGCCCTCTCCAAAGAAGCCATCTGTGCCAGTGCCTGGGCTCTTTCGAGCACAGCCATCTTTTCCAACGTGGCCGCCCTGTCTAAAACAGAGAGTTTTTCCAGGGCTTGAGTTCGTTCCAGGACAGCCAGTCGCTCCAGTGTCGCTGCTCTGTCAAGTAACGCCATCTTTTCAAGTGCCTGGGCTCTTTCAAGTACGGCCATCTTTTCCAGAGTTGCCGCCCGGGCGCCGATAGCCATCTTTTCCAGAGCGTATGCACGATCCAGTACCGCCATTTTCTCAAGCGCCTTGGCGCGTTCCAGTACGGCCATCTTGTCCAGTTCCGCCTGCTGTTTCTCAAGACTGGCCATCTTTTCCAGGGCCTGTGTCTTTTCCAGAGTCGTCATTTTATCAAGAGCCTCCCGGCGCTGCATCTCGGCCATGCAGTCCAGCGCCTGGGCCCGTTCCAGAGTGGCCATCTTTTCCAGGGTTGCTGTACGATCGAGGGCGGTCAGCTTTTCCAGGCATCTGGTTCGCTGCAGAACCGGCAGTTTTTCCAAGGTTGCCGCCCGATCCAGCATCGCCATCTTTTCCAGCGATTCCTGCCGGGGCAGAGATGCCATTCTCTGAATTGTCGCAGCCCGGTCCAGAGGCGCCAAACGTTCGAGGGACACAGTTCTTTCCTGTACAGCCATTTTTTCCAAAGCCCGGGCTCTTTCCAGAACCGCCATCCTTTCCAGGGCCTGGGTCCTTTCCAGTATAGCCATCTTTTCCAGGGTGGCCGCCCGCTCGCCAAGAGCCATCTTTTCCAGACTTACGGCCCGATCCAGCGCCTTCATCTTTTCCAGGGCTTCAGTCCGTTCCAGAATTGCCATTTTCTCCAACGCCTGGGCCCGTTCCAGCACTGCCATCTTCTCAAGACTTCTGGTGCGGTCAAGCGCAGCCATCTTTTCTAATGACTGGGCTCTCTCCAGCACCGCCATCTTTTCCAATGTACGCGCCCGCTCCAGCGCCTTCATCTCCAAAAGAACGGCATTACGATCCAAGACGGCCATCTTCTCCAGGGACTGTGCCCGGTCAAGTACAACGAGTCGATCAAGTGCCTCCCGCCGTTCCAGAAAAGCCATCTTCTCCAGTGTTACGGCACGGTCTAACACTGCCAGTCTTTCCAACGAAACAGCCCGATCCAGGGCGGCCATTTTATCCAATGTTGCCGCCCTGACGCCGACAGCCATCTTTTGCAGGGCATAGGTCCGATCAAGTATTGCCATTCTTTCCAAAGCCTGGGCACGTTCCAGAACCGGCAGCTTATCCAGTTTCGCCTGAGCCTTGTCCAGACTGGCCATCTTTTCCAGCATCTGAGTCTTATCCAGAGCTGCCATTTTGTCGAGGGCTTCACGGCGCTGCAGCTCGGCCATGCAATTTAAAGCCTGAGCCTTTTCCAGGACGGCCATCTTATCCAGAGCCTGAGTGCGGTCAAGCGCCGACATCTGTTCCAGAGAAACAGCCCGCTGCATTGCTGCCATTTTTTCCAGCGTTGCGGCCCGTTCCAGGACTGCCAGACGATCCAGGTATTTCTGGCGCTCCAGAACCGCCATTTTCTCCAGCGTTGCGGCCCGGTCCAGCATGGCCATCTTGTCCAGCATGGAATTTCTTTCAAGGGCGGCCATTTTCTCAAGGGTCACAGCCCGTTCAATCACCGCCATTTTTTCCAACGCCTCCTGGCGCTCCAGGGCGGCCATCTTATTCAGTACAGCGCACCGATCAAGTACCGCCATCTTTTGCAACGCCTGGGCTCGCTCCAGTGCCGGCTTCTGTTCCAGTGATTCAGCAAACTCCTGCATGGTCATAACGTTTTGAGCCAAACCACTGTCAGTATCGTTTATCACCACATCTTGATCGGAAATTTGTTCGGCGCGGAATTTCTCGGCCTTCTTCGCACCGCCGATCGTACCACTGATATTCAGTGAATCGGGCCATGGGTAGAGAGTAACAAAATATACTACTACCACTACAGCCACGAGTGACAAACTGATCATCAGACCCAATCGCCGCTTTTTTCCTTGTTTGGTAGCCATAACATTCCTCCCGCTCTTTTATAGTGTGTGAATCAAACTCTTCTGCTATCTATATTACATCTGAAAAACCATAATGTTGATCAGGTTTCACTGCTTCAAACCTTCGTATTCTGTTTTTTCGAATCTAAATGATTTCGAAAGGACTTCGCTGTTATTACTCCGCAGTATTAGGTTGATCTCCTGAGGTGTAAAAGAAAGCTGCTGAAACAGGATACAATACCTGCAAACCCCAGATCCGGACACGTGTATGTTGTCGCTGTCCTTGACAAAGGAAATATTATTATTGTCGCGGGGTGTTACCCCGTAAAATCTCATTAATTCTGTATCATATCTCAAGGTCAGCTCAAATGATGCCTCAGCGTCGATGTCGACATCACAGCTGATCATATCATTATTGGCACTGAACCGTAAACTGCCGGTAATATCGTCATGATCTATCGCCGCCTCATGGATAAGGAGGAATCTTCCAGCACCATGCAGGCCGATCGTACCGAGGAATTCATCTGACCCCGGTACAGACTGTTCCTCTGTGATAGCCACAAGCAGCATCAGGACAGCGCCGATTACGAGTCCGGTAGCAAAAGTGAGGGCTCTGGCAGGTGAAAAAAGTCTGCTGAATCCATTGACTGGCCTGCTCCAGACTGATGCCGGTTTCCGCACCGTATAACGTTCGGGATCGATAGAATTCATTATTCTTTTACCGAGATTTTCAGAGGGAGCCGGAATTGAAGTACTGTTTAATACTTTCGAAACTGCCGCATGACCATGATATATTTCTGCCGCCTGGGGATGTGTTCCAATATAGGACTGCAACCACTCCCTCTCCTTATCAGTGAGCCCTTCTTCAAATTCCTTGGCAAGCAGATTTTCAAATTTTTTATTCGACATAGCGGGGATATCCTCTTTCCATGATATAATCTCTGACCATTTGTCGGGCGGAAAACAGACGGGACTTAACTTTTTTCACCGGTATATCCATAATATAGGCTATGTCGATATAGGGCAGTTGATTAAAATACTTGAGAACAATGACCATTCTGTATGGAATACTCAGTGAATCCACCGCCTGATGCAGAATCCTGTTTTTTTCTTTCTCTTCATACACATCCGCCGGTGATTGGTCAGACGCTCCATTTCCCTCCTGTAAGGTTTCGGTATGTCGTTCTTTTTCGATGAAATTCAGTGTTTCATTTACCGCAATCCGATATATCCAGCTGAAAAATTTATATTTCTGTTTATAAGATCCAAGATTTTCGTATACCTTTAAAAATACGCTTTGTGTAATATCCTCGGCATCGTTATAATTGTGTGTCATCCCGTAAGCGATACTGAAAACCTGTCTCTGATATCGTTCGACCAGCTGGGAAAAAGCATCGGTGTTACCTCTTAAGCAGCGCTGGATGCATTCTTTATCCGTTGCTTCTGACATAAATACAGACCTCGGCGGGAAAAGTTGGTAAAAATTTTTTAATTTATAAAATAGTAAAAACTAAGTCGAATCCAGCATAATGAAAAATATCCCGGATATGATCGTTCATATTGATCAGTTTCAGTTCTTCTCCTTTCTCTTTCAAGCGCTTTTGAGTTGCCAGCAAAATACCCAATCCGCTGCTGGATATATAGGCCAAACTTGCAAAATCCACTGTCTTTGTACCGGTAACCTTATTAAAAATTTCCAGGGCGTAGGTTTCCCTGCTGGCATCGAAGCGGCCCTCAAGTATCAACTGATTTCCGTCCATCGTGATCTGAAACATCTGTTTTCTCCATGAATTTCTTTAAGGTGATGATGCTGCTCCCGTTTTCGTATTGATAATCCACTTCATCCATCATTTTATGGATCAACGGTATTCCCAATCCTCCCACTTTCCTTTCCTCTATTTTTTTTCTGAAATCGTAGTCTTCTTTCATGCGAATATCGAAAAATTCCACATCCCGGTCGATGATGGTTATCTCCAGGCAATCGTTCTCAAGCGCCAGGGTAATACTGACCGGGTTCCGGTTATTCTTCACATATTTTACCGCATTGGTGAACAGTTCTTCAATCGCCAGATTTGTCTCAAAAACAGTTCGTTCATCCAATCCAGTTTTATGTGCGAAGGTATCGATAAAACTATTGATCCGTTCCAACGAGTTTAAGGTGCGGGGGAATTCCGCTGAAATACTATTCATTATCGCTCCATCAGACACCACTTGATCTTTCCTGGCGGACACTGATCATGAAAAAAATAGACCCTAATAAAATTTTACCCATCGATCAATGTGAATAAACATCCACCCCCGGCGATGGAAGCTGTTAGACTACCCGCAACAACGGAAAAGCTAAAATGCGGCACCTGATGCAAGCTAATTCTTCATCAGGGGGCGCAATTTCTTGGAATTCGTCTTCCTGAGCAGAGGATCTTGATTTTTTTACGGAATCGAATGAAATGATATGGTAAAAAATACATAATTTTTTCGATAAAAGCAAATTCATTGAATCATGGTTGGTGCCGGCTTTTGGGTTGCAGTGCAGATCTTTCTGTAATCGCTTCTGATCTCACCTTTTACTTGCTCGGGCGACATGTATGAAACCGCCCCCAATGTTGTATCAGTTCTGGTTAATTGGGCTGGCCCAGCTGGTTTCGCCAGCCCAAAGTCCAGGATTTTAACAATGCCATCTTCGGTGATTAAAATATTCGCTTGTTTTATGTCCGGGTGGACTATCTCTTTGTTATGTGCTTTTGTCAACCCCTCGCCGATTTAAATTGTGATGCCGACTGCCTCTTTGATTTTCAAAGGACCGCTTTACATTTTCTCCTTCAGCGTCTTACCGTCGCAGCAGGCCATACCAATGAAATCTGACCTTCTTCCGTCTCATCAGCTTCGTGGATGGTACAGACATTGGGATGATTCAGGGCCGCTGCTGCCTTGGCCTCCTGGAGAAAACGTTTCAGGTCGCTCTCCT
>CAZUMH010000091.1:0-13982 GCA_964621645.1 uncultured bacterium | reverse complement strand
TAAAACTGGTATCCCATTCACAGACATCGTCGATGGTGTAGGTATAATCCGCTACAACGGTGACACCGGAAGCCACCGAGGTTGTCTGATCATTTTCTTTCTTGTACACATATCCCCGGAGCCCTGCGTCTTTCTTGTAGAGCTCCACATTCTGGGTGACGCTGTGTTCATAATCTTTGTCCGTTGCCGGACAGCAGTCGAGAATATCTTCCAGCTCCGGGATCTCCACCGTATAGCGGCTGTTGGCGTAATCCGAAGATCCCGAGAAAGTCAGTACATATTCTCCGGAATTAAGGTCCGTGATGGAGTAGTATCCCAGCTCATCAGTGTAGGTTGAATGCAGGGTGCCGTCGACGATCCAGCTAACCTGGACCTCATCGCTGCTGAATACCGAATGGGTGCCGAAATCGGTGACCACACCGTGAATTGATCCAACTACTCTCCCGTTTGCCAATTCATAAGGCTGTACGGTGTGATGGGAGCATCCCCAGATAAGGAAAGTGGAGAGGAGGATGGTCAGAAGGGCAATCTTTTTTTTCATGGCTCGCTCCGCTTTCTAGATATTATATTTTTTGATAGTATATTGTACACGACCCAAGTTGCTGTTAATTATGGAATAAATATAATTTTAACGGATATTTTAGATTAATATAAATAATTGTGTAGACAAAGTCAATAAAAAATATAGAGTTCACCCTTCCGGGAAGCCGAGAGCTTTTGTAAGTTCGTGGGCATCAAACGGGAATCCGCCACCTGGGAATGCCATGTGCGACGCACCTTAAAGGTGCGTCGCACGTTTTCTATTGCGCCGTCGGTGAGGGACCCTCCAGGGTGAACGTTTTGTAGGCCGGGATTCTATCCCGGCGATAAACGTCCTCATCCAACGCTGCGCCTGGGAATGCCACTTGCGAGGCGCCTCCACGGTGCGTCGCACGCTTTTTCAGGATCTTTATCCTAATTCAGGAAAGAGCGAGAGATATCCCTCCCGAAGGGACTCGGGTGATTTTTCCCTAAAAATGAAAAAATACCTTGACTTTTCAAAAAAATATAATATTATTAAAGGACAAATCCATTATCCAAGCACGTATTTTTCAGCCTTAAAAGCAGAATCGGGAGGAGCGATATATGAAACTCCGTATTGTTTTTGCTGTTTTATTCGTACTGTTATTGACCGGGACGCTGTTTTCTCAGGAGATAGTCAGGATAAATCGTCCCTACGCCCTGGTCAATCTGAACGAAAATTCAGGAGTGAAGGTTGGAGATGAAATGCTGGTAAGCCGCAATCTACCGGACGGCACTGTCATAAAAGTGGCCCGGGTACAGGTGCTGCTTTTTCGCGACAATAATTGCGCGGTAAAAATCATCTCGGAAAATACTAATTATCCGCTGGAAGAGGGTGATACACTGACCCTTCCTTCTTCAGCGTCGTTACGGCGACAGCCGGCCCAGCAACAGGGGTCAAATCAAAGCAGAAATATCCAGATGGGGCCCATGAGGGATCAATGGCTTTCCTATGTTTCAGTGAGCGCCGGCCTGGTGTTGGGGGGGCTAAGCTATTATTTCTTTGATCAGGCGGAACAGACTGAAGACACCATGCCGACCAGTCAGGAACATTACAATGAACTGGTGGACAAGGTGGAAAAATATGATACCCGCTCAAATATATGCATGGGGGTAGGCGCAGGGCTCATCGTGTACGGCGTGGTCCGCTATTTCGTCGTAAGACATGATCTGCGGCTGGCTGATCAGGGTACTTTCCGAATAACACCAATACGGAAGTCCAATGTTGCCGGTATCGGCATCGAGTTCGCTTTGGACCGCCGCTGACAGGGACTGCACCATCCTGCCGAAAAAAACCGAGAACCCGCCCCGCCCGGGCGGGTTTTTCATATATCTGTTAGCAAAATGTTCTGGTAAAGTTACTTGCTTTTTCCCGAGGCTTTCCATATGTTTATTTTGATCAATACAAGAAAACCGTTCCATATTATCATATCCCTGTCTAAGTCCAACTTTTGAGGTGATCCCATGACGCGCAAAGTAAAGTTCTTAATCCCGTTATTCTGTTTGATCCTTTTCCCGGTGTTCGCCCAGATCAGTCCCTATGCCTACTGGACGCTGTTGCCCGCACACCAGATGGATCTGATTATCGGAGAGTCCTCCGGTGAAACAGCCTGGAACACAATAATGGAGACTGGCGGATATAACAAAAACCGCCAACATGCCGAGTATGAAGGAACCTTCTACGAATCACAGTATATATACGATCAGCTCTGTTTGTACGGGTTGCAGGGTGCCAGCATCGATCGCTATCCCGGCGGAGAAGTCTGGGACGGCATTGAGGGCGAACTGTGGGAAATCAGCCCCGGTCTGGAAAAACTGGCATCTTACCGGGATATGACGGCCATGCTGGTGCCCGGGTCGACAAATGCCGATGTGGATGCGGAGCTGGTCTGGGTAGGGCAGGGTACTCAGGCGGAAATCGACGCCGCCCAGGTTGAGGGCAAAATCGTTGTCACGGAAGGGTCGGTAAGCCGGGTTCACGGCGCGGCCTGCCAGCAGAAAGGAGCCCTCGGAGTGGTGGCCATCAGCCAGTCCCGTCTCCTGTTCGATCCGATCCAGATCCCCTGGACCAGCCTTGGCGGCTGGCGCAGCCGCGGAGAGGATCTGAAATTCGGATTTTACCTGCCGGCACGGGAGGGCCAGTATCTCAAAGAGCGTCTGCTGCGGGGTGAAAAAATCAAAGTGCACGCCACGGTCAAGTCCACCAAAGAAAAGTACGATTTGCAGGATGTTACCTGCCTGATCCCGGGGAGCGATCCCAAGGCCGGAGAAATTATCTTTTCGGCTCACCTCTTTGAGGGGATTACTAAACAGGGAGCCAATGACAATAAATCGGGCAGTGCCGCTATTCTCGAGGTGGCGAGGGTGCTCCATTCCCTCATCGAATCAGGTCGGCTACCGCGGCCTAAGCACAGTATACGTTTCCTCTGGGGGCCGGAATTCTCCGGAACCGGTCCCTGGGTACAGGCTCATAAAGAGATCATGGAAAACACTCTCTGCAATATCAATATGGATATGGTGGGAGAGTGGCTCAGCCTGAACAAAGCCTTTATGTGTCTGGAGCGCACCACGTACGGGCATCCCCATTACATCAACGATGTGATGGAAAATTACTACCGCTACGTCGGGGAAACATCGCGGGAACACATCCACACCAGGGGCGGGTATTCCCCGACGCCCCGGCGGATCGTCGCCCCCACCGGTTCGGAAGATCCCTTCTATTACCGCATCGAGGTTCACTACGGCGCTTCGGATCACGAGGTCTTCAATGATTGGGGCGTCGGCGTGCCCGGTGTGATGATGATTGCCTGGCCGGATCAGTGGTACCACACTTCCGGAGACCGGGTGGATAAATCCGATCCGACCCAACTCAAGCGGGTCGTCACCATCGGAGCCGCGGCGGCCTACACTATCGCCAACGCCAATGATGATATGGTCCTGAAAATCGCGACCGAGATATCCGGCAACGGAGCGCGGCGTCTGGGTATCCAGCTGGGACTGGCTCAGGAAACAATCGATGAAAGCACGGCGGAGACCTTTCAGCAGAATTATAAAAAGGCAGTGAATCTCATTAATCAGGCGGCTGACAACGAGCGCCGCACCTTGGCAACCGTGCTGGAACTGGCCTCGGATAAAAAGCGGGTGGGTGCCTATGTGTCCTCTCTGCAGGCCGCGGTCAGCCAGTTGCGGGAAAGCCACCTGCAGGTTCTGGAAACGCGGATGAAATATACTGCCAAACAGCTGGGTACGGCACCGGCCCGTATTGTCCTGTCCGACCTGGAAAAGAAAGCCGATACTTTGATCCCGGCGCCTACTGCCAAGGTCAAAGCGGGCGGCTATCGGGCTTATCGGGAGCTCCTCCGCGACGTGCCCCAGGAAGTGAGAAAGAAGTATCCCTATGGATTTCGTGATATCGCCAATACCGGCGAGCTTAACATCCTCATAGACGGCAGCCGCAGCATTCTCGATATTAAGGATGCGCTGGATGCTCAGTCCCCGCGGGGATCGGATCTTCAGAGTATGATCAATTATATCCGTGTTCTGGAAGCGGCAGGACTGGTTACTTTTAAAAAATAGAAAATTTTTTATTCGGCAGGAATGGATCAGGCCCCGGACAGACAGGGTCCGGGGGCATGATCCGTTTTCTGCGGAATGTTACAATCGTCCTGTTTCACCGCGGGGAATCCGCCCTCCGCGGTGAAACATTCATCTCTTCTACTCATTTCTTATTGACATGTATTCCCGAAAGGAGCACCCCATGCTGAAGAAATCTGCCATTATTGTATTGGCCTTGGGCCTGCCTGCATTGATATTTTCCCAAAACAAAGAACTGATAGGAGCCAGGTTTCCCTCCCTCTCGCCTGATGGAGAACATATCTGTTTCAGTTATATGGGTGATCTCTGGATGGTAGCGAGTCAGGGAGGAAGGGCCCTGCGGCTGACCGATAATCAGGCCTACGATCAGAAGCCGGTCTGGTCCCCGGACGGCCGCTGGATCGCCTTTACTTCCAACCGGGAGGGTAATGACGATATCTATGTCATTCCTTCCCAGGGGGGAGAGGCGCGGCGCCTTACCTGGCACAGCGGCGGAGATGTAGCCACGGGCTGGTCTTCCGACAGTCAGTGGATTATTTTTCGTTCCGGACGTGACTCCGGATCCGGCCTTTATAAAATCGCCAGAAAAGGGGGAAATGCCTTCCCGCTGCTGGATTCCTACTGGACCTGGTGTTACAGCGGCCGTATGAGTCCCGACGGTCTCAGCCTGCTTTTTTCCGAAGGAACCGAAAACGGCTACCGCTGGCGCCGCGGCTACCGGGGCAGCAACAGCGCCGCTCTCTGGATCCTGTCCCTGCAGGACGGTTCGGCACGCCAGCTGGTAAAACACCGGGCCAACAGTTTCTGGCCCTCGTGGGGAGACAAGGGGAGCAGTGTCTATTACATCAGTGACCGGGAGACCGGGGTCTATAACCTGTGGAAGATCCCGGCGGCCGGAGGTGAACCTACTCCTGTGACCAGTTTTACCAAAGGGGACGCCCGGTTCCTCTCTGTGGCCAGCAGTGCTTCCCGGGCGGTTTTTGAACGAAACTTTACTCTCTGGCTGACGGATCTGAAGAGCGGGGAATCCCGGCCGGTGCACATCGAGGCTCCGTCGGAACGGAAAGAGAATAATGAATTTTACGTGAAAAACGGACGGGTCAGCGAGTTCGCCCTTGCTCCGGACGGCAAAAAGATCGCCGCGGTGGTGAGAGGCGATATCTTTATCCTTTCCACCAAAGGCGCCTACGCCCGCAACATCACCGAGTCACCGTGGCGGGAAAGCAATCCCGTCTGGGATAAGGACAGCCACACCATCATCTATGTTTCGGACAAAGACGCCAACCCCGATCTTTACCGCAGGTCGGCGCTGGGAGAAGGGAAACCCCAGCGTCTCACCAGCACCGAGGGCGACGTCCTCTATCCGAAGCTGTCACCGAACGGGGAGTGGATCGCCTACGCCAGCGGTCCGCGGGAGATCCGTCTGATAAAACCGGACGGAAGCAAGGATCGGCTTCTGATAAAGGGGAATTTCGGGGGCCGCTTCGGAGAGGGAGTGGTCTGGTCCCCGGACAGCCGCTATCTGGCCGTGGTCGAAGCAGTCAATGGCCAGAATGATATCTTCGCGGTGGAGATAGAGAGCGGCAAGAAAACCCTTCTCACTAATACCGCCTATGATGAATCCGATCCTGTCTGGTCTCCCGACGGGGAATTCCTCCTTTTTCGCTCCAATCGCTATGGTCACAGCTTCCCTGAATTCAGCGGCAAGTGGGATATCTATCAGCTGTATTTTAAACCAGAAAAACCGGAATTCAAGGAAGATACCTTCGAAAAACTCTTCCGTGAAGAAAAGTCCGAGAAAGAAAAACCGGACAAGGAGAAAAAAGAGGATCAAAAAATCCCCCGGATCGCATTCCAGCTTGACAATCTGGATGTTCAGACAAAGGTGGTCACCAACACACTGGGGGACGATTATAACTTTGTTCTCTCACCCAAAGACACTTCCACCGTCTATTTTGTTTCCAATATCGACGGTAAACGTCATTTCTGGCAGACCAGCCTGAAGAAGGGGAAACGCAACAACTACACGCCCTTTGTGCCTGGAGTGATGAATCCCTCGCAACTGACCATGGATCAAAAGGGCCAGTACCTGTATTACCTCAGCAGCGGGCATATCAGCCGCATCAGCCTGGCCGGGAAGAGCCCTGAAACTATCTCCTTTCCCTCCAAGATAACGGTGGAGAGAACCGCCGACTACCGCCAGATGCTGGGGGAACTCTACTATGTCCTCCAATACTATTACTATGATCCCGATCACCACAACGCCGACTGGGAGGCGCTTTATAAAGAATATCTGCCGGTGCTGGAGCAGGTCCGCTGTGATGAGGATTTCTATGAGTACGCCAATCAGCTCATCGGCAATCTTAATTCGTCCCATACGGGCATACGGGGACCCGGAAGCGGATCAATCGAAAATCCCAGCGGACACGTAGGCGCTGAATGGAGCATTCAGAAGAACGGTATCTTCCTGGAGAAGATCTACCGGGACGGTCCCCTCTGGCTGCACCGTGACAGTGTGTCGGCGGGTGACAAACTGTTAACGGTAAACGGGAAAAAGGCGGATCCAGCGGTCAATCTCTGGGCGCTCCTTAACGGTACACCCGGAAAACGGCTGACACTGGTCTTTGCCGGTCATGCCAAAGGCGAACATGTAACGGTAAATCTGGAACCGATTTCCGCCTCTCAGGAGAACAGGCTGCTGCTGGAGGATTGGATACGCGGGAATGCCGAGACTGTGAAGAAAGCGACGGATGACAACGTAGCCTATATCTACATGCGGGCAATGGGCGGATCCGATCTGCGACGTTTCCTCAAGGAACTGGAACGGGACGCGGTCCCCAGAAAGGGACTCATCCTGGACCTGCGCTACAATTTCGGCGGCAATGTACACGACCGGGTCCTGAAGGCCCTGACCGCGCCGGTCTACGCTTCCTGGAAGATCCGCGGCATGGAAAAGACACAGCAGTCCACTTTCGGCTTCAATCGGACACCGGTGGTGCTGTTGGTCAACGAGGTGACTCTGAGTGACGGCGAAATGACGTCCAATGGTTTCAAAGCGCTTGAAAGAGGGCCGATAGTCGGCAACACGACCTACGGCTGGCTCATCTTTACCACCGGTGCCAGCCTGATGAACGGGGGATATTTCCGCCTGCCCTTCTGGGGCTGTTATACACTGGATGGAACAGATTTAGAGACTCATGGCGGTGTCAACCCGGACGTTCTGGTGATCAATACACTGGATGATAAATTGGCGGGAAAAGATCCGCAGTTGGATAAAGCGATCGAAGTAATTCTCGAGAAAATAAAAAAGTAAACGAACATCAGTCCTATTCCATATACTCTATGGGAGGAAGTACCAATGCGTATATCCAGCATGAAGATCGGTCTTGTTTTTCTTGCTCTCTTCACGATAAGCTCAGCCCAGGAGAAGGGTGGGTTGACAGTGGAGAAGATCATGAGGGATCCGGCCTGGATAGGCTCCGAACCCAGCAGAATTTTCTGGGCCGTGGACGGTTCCCGGGTCTATTTCAACTGGAATCCGGACGGAGCCCCGGCGGATTCCCTCTATTCCGTCTCCCGAAAGGGAGGGACTCCCCTGAAGGTTTCTCCGGAAGAGAGGAGACGTCTGCCCTCCAGATATGGCTCGGATTACAGCCTGGACTACCGGAGCATGATCTTCAGCAGAAACGGCGATCTTTTTCTTCTGAACATTCCGACTGGGAAGGAAAGACGACTGACCAATACCGTCGAAACTGAATCCGTTCCCGCCTTCAGCCTTAACGAGGATAAGATCATTTACAGAAAAGGCGACAATCTTTATACGATCCGGCTTGCCGACGGTCTGGTGACCCAGGTCACCGATTTTCATAGCGGCAGAGAACGCCCCCCCCGCCGGATGAAGAAATCCGAACAGGATGAATGGCTCTCGGAACAAGCGCTGCGGCTCAGTGAGGTGCTGCAGCAAAGAAAAGAGAGAAGTGAAGAGTCACGCCGGATCCGGGAACAGGAGAATAATCTGGTTCCCGGACCCAAGACAATATATGTTCAGGAAAAGCGTATACTGTTTATGCAGCTCAGTCCGGATGAGCACTTTGTCATATTCGGATTGTATCAGCGGCCTGCTGATACTAAAAGCACCATCGTTCCGGACTATGTCACCGAATCGGGGTATACCGAGGATATGCGGAGTCGCAGTAAAGTGGGTACACCTCAAGGAATATATGAAATGGGGATCTACCAGATCCAGGCTGATACCGTATTATACCTCTCACTGGCTGATCTGCCGGGGATATTCGATACGCCCGACCTCACGGAAGGGGAAGCCGCCCCGCTTCCCAGAAATCAGAAATCCGGGGCGGCTCAGTCCCGGGAAGATACCAAGGGGAAGAAAAATCCCCGCCCTGTTTCCTTCGGAGAACCGGTCTGGTCCAGAGACGGCAGGCACGCGGTGATCAGTATCTATTCCCAGGACAACAAGGATCGCTGGATCGCCGAGATGTTGCCGGATTCAGCCCGGCTGAACTGTCTGGATCATCAGCATGACTACGCCTGGATCGGCGGACCCGGAACAGGCGGCTGGGGCGGCGGTACCCTGGGATTTCTGCCTGATAACCGGCGTGTCTGGTTTCAGTCGGAAGCCAGCGGCTATTCCCATCTTTATACGGTTGATATAATAAGCAAAGAGAAAAAACAGCTGACCAGCGGTAATTTCGAGATCTATTCCCCCCGTATTTCCCGGGACGGGAACTACTGGTACTTCACGGCCAACAAGGAGCATCCCGGCGTCCGACACTTCTACCGCATGAGACTGGATGGCGGACCATTGCAGCGTGTCACGTACCGGGAAGGGGGCAATGAGGTCGTTCTTTCTCCCGACGAGAAGATGCTGGCTGTCCGTTTTTCAACCTCCAACCGGCCCTGGCAGCTCTATCTGATGGAAAACAAAGCGGGCGCTCCCATGCAGAGGATCACCAGTTCCATCAGCAGGGAGTTTCTCGATTATGATTGGCGCAAGCCGGAGATTGTCACCTTCCAGGCCAGAGACGGGGCCATGGTACATGCCAGGCTGTACAAACCGGAGGAACCGGGCGCAATCCGGCCCGCCGTCATCTTTGTGCATGGTGCAGGGTACCTGCAGAACGCACATACATGGTGGTCCAGCTACTTTCGGGAGTATATGTTCAATAACTTGCTCTGTGATCACGGGTACACGGTTCTTGATATAGATTACCGTGGCAGTGCCGGATACGGCAGAGACTGGCGCACCGCGATTTATCGCCATATGGGAAGCAAGGATCTGGACGATCAGGTCGACGGCGCCCGCTATCTCATTCATCAGCATCAGGTCGATCCGAAAAGGATCGGTATCTACGGCGGCTCTTACGGCGGCTTCATCACGCTTATGGCCATGTTCACCCAGGCGGATGTCTTCAGTGCCGGAGCGGCTCTGCGGTCGGTGACTGACTGGGCCCACTACAATCACGGTTATACCTCGGATATCCTGAACACTCCGGTCGCCGACAGCCTGGCCTATGTTCGCAGTTCGCCGATTTATTATGCCGAAGGATTGAAAGGCGGCCTGCTGATGTGTCACGGCATGATCGATACCAACGTTCATTTTCAGGATATTGTGCGTCTGACCCAGAGACTCATAGAACTGGGCAAGGATCACTGGGAACTGGCTGTCTATCCTCTGGAAGGGCACGGATTCCGGGAGCCGTCTTCCTGGACGGATGAATATAAACGTATATTCAACCTGTATGAAGAATATCTGAAATAATGTCCGGAATTAAAAGATTGTATCATTCAAATTCATTGATAAGAATATTCCTTAAGGAGGGTGTATGGGCACGATGAGAACGGCTCCTTTACCCCTGCGGTCCCGGTTCGGGGGGATTGTGTTATTACTGACAATTATGTTGCCTGTCCTGAATATTGCCGCACAGGTACATGATGAAGTAACCGTTATCAAGGCCGGGAGGATCGTCACGGTAACCAACGGCGTACTGGAGAACGGTGCCATTGTTATTCGGGGCGGTCTTATCGAAGCGGTAGGAACGAACCTGGCCGTGCCGCCGGGCGCGGATGTCATCAAGGCGGATTCTCTTTGGGTCTATCCGGGATTATTCGACGCCTTTTCCAGCGTGGCGCTGCAAAAACCGAAATCCGAGAGCGGGGAGAACCAGCAAAACGCCAGGAATGCCAGACAAGGCGGCGGCAGCAACGCGGTCCTGCTCGAAGCGGACCGTATGGCCGCGGAAATGCTCGATCTAAAAGACAGCAAGATAAAAAGGATGCGGGAGAGCGGCATTACCACGGCTCTTACCGTTCCCGGTGAAGGGATCTTCACCGGACAGGCCGCCATCATTCATCTGGCCGAGGATGAGGGGGAGGGGGTTGTAATCAAGGCGGACGGGCCGCAGCATCTCGGCTATCAGGGCCAGCGGCGCGCCTATCCGACCACTCTGATGGGAGTTATCGCCTTTCAACGGCAGACATTTCTTGATGCTTGGCATCACAAATTGGTTCAGGAGCGTTACTCCCGTTCGCCCCGGGGGCTGGTCCGACCTGAATTTAATCCAGCCCTGGATGTTCTCATCCCTGTCTTGGTTGGCGAGAAGCCTATTCTCATTTCCGCCGATACGGAAAATGAACTGAAGAGAGCGGTTTCCCTGGCCCGGGAGTTTCATTTGAAACCGATTTTGAACGGCGCGACGGAAGGATACCGGGTGCTTGAATATCTCAAGAAATGCGGTGCTCCGGTCATCGTGGATCTTAACTTTCCCAAGCCGGAGCAGGTTACCGGGTACGCGTACAAACTCGAAGTGGACGGCCCCGGGGAAACAGCCGCGGATACAAAGGAACCTGCAGCAGGCAAGATGAAGGACGATCCCGGACAACGAGGGAAAATGCCGGCGGACAGATCCAGGCCCGATAGCAAAAAACAGGAAGTGGAGGACAAGGATATGTCACCGATTTACGGCAACGCGGCCTCGATCAATCAAGCCGGATTGCTTTTCGCGTTCAGTTCCCGGGGTCTCTCAAAGTTAGGCGATTTTTTAGCCAACGCCCGCAAAACAGTGGAATACGGTCTTGATCCCGAAGCGGCCCTCAGAGCCCTGACAATTAATCCGGCCCTGATATACGGGATTGACGAAAGCATCGGCAGTATCGAAGCGGGGAAGATCGCTGATCTCATCATCACCACCGGCGACCTCATGTCAGATTCCACAGAAATTAAGTGGGTGATCGTCGATGGTAAGAAGACGGAACTCAAGGAGCAGCCCAGGGCCGCAGGCAAGCCGCAGGTAAATTTGAGCGGTGTCTGGAAAGCAACCATTACAACAGCCATGGGAGATTTATCAGCAACCATGACCTTGTCTCAGAACGGCAGCGAGGTCACCGGCACCTTTGCCAGCGAACTGGGGGAGTCTGAGATTGAGCGCGGTACCGTGGGAGGAAATATATTCAGTTTCTCGGTATCCCTCCCGGTAATGGGCCAGGAAAGGACTATCTCTTTAAACGGTACGGTCGAAGGGAACCGGATTGAAGGCACCGCGGACCTGGGAAGAATGGGGTCAGCCGACTGGACGGCGATTAAACCGGGCTGATGTTTTGAACTGTTCACATCTTCATTATCCTGAAGCAGGCGGAGGAAATAATGGGATCATTTAAAATAATGCGTACCTGGGTATTGATTCTTGTCTCTCTGGTCTGGTCAATGCCCCCGGAAAGCAAGGCCCAACTTAGGGTAGAAGGCGCGGGGAAAGGGCTTTTTATCCGCAACGCCACTCTTCTCACTATAAGCGATGGAGTAATAAAGAAGGGGTCCATATATATTTTTGACGGAAAAATTGCCGCTATCGGTCCTGAACTGGCTGTCCCTGACGGAGCCAGGGTCATGGAAGCGGAGGGCTGCTTCATCATGCCGGGGATCATCGATTCTCACTCTCATATGGCCTCGGAGGGAGGGATCAATGAATCCAGTGTTAATGTTGCTTCCGAAGTGAACATTGACGATGTCATCAAGCCGGATGATATCACCATCCAGCGTGCTCTGGCCGGTGGTGTGACAGCGGTAAACACCCTGCATGGAAGCGCTAATCCCATCGGCGGCCGCAATGCGGTTATCAAACTTAAATTCGGCCGACCGGCGGAGGAGCTTCTGGTACCGGGATCCATGCGTGGAATCAAATTCGCCCTGGGGGAAAATCCCAAACGATCCAACAGTATCACTCCCGGGAGCCAGCACTTTCCCGCTTCCCGTATGGGGGTCATGTACGTCATCAGAGAAGCGTTCAATCAGGCCAAAGAATACATGAAACAGTGGGATGAGTATGAACTGAAGAAAAATGGAAAACTCAAGAAGACCACCTGGGAGAAAAAATACGGGCTGGTGCCTCCCCGGCGCGATTTGCGCATGGAGGCCCTTACGGATATTCTGCGAGGGAAGCTCCGCGTCATTTGCCATGCCTACAGGGCCGATGAGATGCTGGCCCTGATGGAACTGGGTGATGAAATGGGTTTCCGGGTCGGTTCCTTTGAACACTGCCTGGAGGGATACAAAATAGCCGAAGAGATTGCCGCACACGGTGTCATCGCTTCGGTCTTCACGGACTTTTGGGGATATAAGATGGAAGCTTTCGATGCTATCCCCTATAATGCGGCTATACTTATCGATCATGGAGTCACCGTGACAATCAACTCCGACAGCGGGGAGAGGGTTCGCCGGCTCTATCAGGAAGCCGCCAAACTCTTGAAATATGGTGTCAGCGAAGAGGAAGCGTTGAAGACTATAACGATTAATCCCGCCATCACTTTGGGAATCTCCGACCGTGTGGGTACCCTTGAAAAGGGTAAGGATGCCGATCTGGCTATCTTTAACGGGCATCCGTTCAGTGTCTATTCACGCTGTGAGATGACTCTGATCGAGGGAAAGATTTATTTTGATAGGAATCAGGTGCCCACAGTTGCAAAACTCCTGAAGGGTGAAGAAGAATAAGTCATGCCCGAACGGGAGCAGATATTCGGCGGACGTTCCTAGCAAGAGGAGAATGTGATGATTATGATAAAGCATATGAGATTTATGGCGGTCATACTGGTGATACTGTCCAGCGGAGTGGCGCTGGCTCAAAGCGATTACGTCTTAAAGGGTGGAACGCTGATTACGGTGACCGGCGACACTATCCCGGAAGGAACACTTATCATAAGCGGAAGGACCATTGCGGACCTGGGCAGCGATGTTCCGATCCCTACCGGAGCCGAGATAATCGACTGCTCCGGAATGTATATCTATCCCGGTATGACAGACGCGGTGACGACACTGGGCCTCTCCGAAGTGAGCGCTGTTGCGGCGACCGTGGACAGCAGAGAGGTAGGCGACTACAATCCTCAGATGAAGGCTATTGTGGCTTTGAACGTTCATTCCGTGCATATAGCGGTCAGCCGGGTGAACGGGATCACCAGCGCTCTGGTGGTGCCGGGCGGGGGAGTCATCTCCGGGCAGGCCGTTCTGGTTAATTTAAACGGCTGGACTCCGGACCAGATGGCCCTGAAAGAGCCGGCCGCCATGATCCTGAACTTCCCGAGACAGCCCGTATCCAGAAGCAACCGGGGCAGGGAACTGTCCGAAGAGGAAAGCGCCAGGGCCCGAGACAGAGTAGACAAGCAGCTCCAGGGACTTAAAGATCTTTTAGCCGAAGCGCGGCGATATGGAGAACGCTGGAGCGCTTATAAAAAAAATAGTAAGGGCTTACCCCCGGACAGGGATTACCAACTGGAAGCACTGCTCCCAGTGGTGAGAAAGGAATTGCTGGTGTTGGTAAGAG
>CAZUMH010000090.1:0-14390 GCA_964621645.1 uncultured bacterium | reverse complement strand
ACAGTCAGCCCTTCTGGAGGCCATGCAGGAGCGGACCGTGACCATCGGCGACCATACTTTCCCCCTGGACGAACCATTCCTGGTGCTGGCTACCCAGAATCCTATTGAGCAGGAGGGCACCTATCCTTTGCCGGAAGCCCAGGTGGACCGTTTCATGCTTAAACTCAAGGTGGATTATCCATCTCCGGAGGAAGAGCTCGAGATCATGCGGCGCATGGCTGCTGGTCCAGAGCCGACCGTAAAGGCAGTGGTAAAGCCGGCTCAGATCCTCAAGGCGCGCCAGGTGGTGGAGGAAATTTACATCGATCCCAAGATTGAACAATACATCGTGGATATCATCTTTGCCAGCCGCAATCCCAAGGAATATGGTT
The DNA here is from genome assembly GCA_964621645.1 of uncultured bacterium. Taxonomy (GTDB): domain Bacteria; phylum Zhuqueibacterota; class QNDG01; order QNDG01; family JAGLOF01; genus CAZUMH01. The sequence continues at coordinate 14,019 of CAZUMH010000090.1, read as the reverse complement.
TGGAAGAGCTCTCTGAGCTGATTGCTTACGGGGCCTCTCCCCGGGCTTCTATCTACCTGGTGAAAACGGCCAAAGCCCACGCCTTTTTGCGCAAACGCGGCTACGTCACTCCCGAGGATGTGCGGGCCGTCGGCCTGGACGTGCTGCGCCACCGGGTGCTGGTCACTTACGAGGCCGAGGCGGAGGAAGTCACTCCGGAAGAAGTGGTGCGCAAGATCCTCAACCGTATCGAAGTGCCCTGATGCAGAGGGCGGAGCCATAACCATTATCAGAATCACAGTGGCTGTTCATGATTCCCAAGGAAATTCTAAAAAAAGTACGCAGACTTGAGATTACCACCCGGGCCCTGGTGAACGACGTCTTTTCCGGCGAGTACCATTCCGTTTTCAAGGGAAGAGGCATGGAGTTCAGCGAGGTGCGGGAATACCAGGTGGGCGACGATATCCGCAGCATCGACTGGAACGTCACGGCCCGCTACGGACATCCCTTTGTCAAGATTTTCGAGGAAGAGCGGGAGCTCACCGTAATGCTCATGGTTGATGCCAGTTCTTCCGGCGAGTTCGGAACCTTTCAGCAGATGAAGGGTGAGATCGGGGTGGAGATCTGCGCCCTGCTCGCTTTTTCTGCTATTAAAAACAACGATAAAGTCGGATTAATTATCTTCACCGACAAGATCGAGAAATTCATTCCGCCCCGCAAGGGCAAGACCCATGTGCTCCGTCTGCTGCGGGAACTGCTCTATTTTAAGCCGGAAGAGAAGAAGACGGATATCTCCCTGGCGCTGGATTACCTCAACCGGGTGGTGCGCCGCCGCAGTGTGGTCTTTCTTATTTCTGATTTCATCGCGACTGGTTTTGAGAAGGCGCTGCGCATCACCAACGGCAAGCATGACGTCGTGGCTGTTAACATTGTTGATCCCCGCGAACTGGAACTGCCCGATGTGGGCTATATCCAGCTGGAGGATTCGGAAAGCGGCGAGGTGGTTCTCCTTAACAGCGGCGACGCGAGAGTGCGGCGTCTTTTTGCATCCCAGGCCGGGACCGCGCAAAGTGAACGGGATCGTCTGTTCAAGTCAATCAATGTTGATTCCATTGAGATACGAACGGATAAGTCCTATATAGAACCATTAATTGAATTTTTCCGGAAGCGGGCCCGCCGCTTCCGCTGACCGGTTACCTGAGGATTACGATGAAGCATGATGCAAGCAATGCAGCGCTGATAAAAAAAACTAAAAGAATTAATCCAGCGCTGGCTGTCCCGGTCCTGGCGGGATGTATTCTGATCCTGGCGGCCGGCTGTTCCCGTAAGTCCGCGTCCCAGCTGCCGGCGGAGAAGATCAGGGAATACGCCAACGCTCTTTACAACCGGGATCTTTACCAGGAGGCCATCGAAGAATATCAGCATTACCTGGATTACTATCCGGTCAAGGCTCAGGAACGGGCCAGCATCAACTTTACCATCGCCGATATCTATTTCGAGCGGCTGCACGATTACCAGAAGGCCCTGGCCGGCTACCTGCGGGTGAAACATTTGTTTCCGGAAAGCGATCTTCGTGAAAAGGCGGACAAACAGATTGTGGCCTGCATGGAGAGACTGGGACGGTCTGCCGATGCCAAACAGGCTCTGGATGAAGCGACCCGCCTGAACCAGCCTGAAGGGGAAGAAAACCGTCCGGGGGAGGTGCTGGCCAGGGTTGGGCAGAAAGAGATCACCAGCGGCGACCTGGATTTCCGGATCAAACAGCTGCCGGAATCAATCCAAAAGGATATTTCCGGCAGAGAGGCCCGGCTGCAGTTCCTGCAGCAGCTGGTCGCCACCGAGCTTTTCTATGAGGCAGCCAAGAGGCAGGGACTGGATCAGGACAAGGAGGTTATTGCAGGAGCTTTTGAAGCGAAGAAGAGCCTGATGGTGCAGAAATATCTGGCAGCGCAAATAAGTCAGAGCATGAACGTGACACCTGATGATGTGAAGCTTTATTACCAGGCTCATAAAGATCGTTACGTGGTGAAGGATGGAGCTGAAAAAAGCCGTCAGAAATCTTTCCAGGAGGCAGCGGAAGAGGCGGCGCAGGATTTGACCCGGGAGCGGCAACAGAAAGCCTACAGCGATCTGCTGCAAAGGATGATCAAGAGCGAAGATGTGCAAATATATGATGATAAAGTCAAGTAAATACATCCTCCTTTTTTTGTTCGCCGCCCTGCCCTTCACAGCCCGGGCGGCCGGTGAAAGAGGGGTCTCGGTCTCTTCCTCGGTTGATCGCTCCAAGATTACCATCGGTGATCTGATCACCTATACCATCCAGGTCACCCATCCCGATTCGGTGCAGGTGGAGATGCCCGGACCGGCGGCGAACCTGGGTGGATTTGAAATCCGCGATTACTCTCTGGACGAACCCCGCAAGAATGGTGCGATAATCGAGCATCAGGCCAGTTATAAAATCACTGCCTTTTTCACGGGGCAATTTACTATCCCTCCGGTCACGGTGTACTACAAAAACGCCGCCGATTCGGCCTTCAGTCAGATTTCCACTGATGCCATTGACATCACGGTCGAGAGCATGAAGGCCAGCGAGGCCGGTGACATCCGGGACATCAAACCGCCGCGGGACATCCCTTCCGATTACCGCCGGCTTCTGCTCATTCTGGGCGGGGCTTTGTTTATCGTACTTCTGGCCGTAACGGGGATCATACTCTACCGGCGCTGGAAGGCGGGCAAGGGGATTCTCCCCTCGCGTCCCGAGGTGAAAAGACCGCCCCATGAAGTGGCTCTGGAGGAACTGGAACGGCTGCGTCAGGAAGAACTGTGGCGCAAGGGAGAGGTGGTTGCGTATTATATACGGCTCTCGGAAACTATCCGTCGTTATATCGAAGGCCGTTATTTCGTGCCGGCCATGGAAATGACCAGCGAGGAAGTGCTGGAACGGTTGGAACCGGAAGTGGTCGAGGAAGAAGATCTCGGTCTGTTCAGAGATTTCTTCACTGCCGCTGATCTGGTGAAATTCGCCAAGTTTCTCCCCGGGATAGAGGCGCATCACGCCGCCTGGGACACGGCCCGGAATATCGTGGAACGCACCAGGATTGTGCTGCCGGAACCGGAACCCGAGTCCGATCCGGAAGAACAAAAGGAACTGAGGGAGCCTGTCTCTGCAGAAGAGACGGAGGAGGCGGGCTCATGATGATCAGATTCGCCGATCCCTATCTGCTGTTTCTTCTCCTATTACTGCCTCTGGCTGTCTGGTACCGTCTGCGCGGCAGGGCCGGCCGTCCGGCCACCCTGACCTACTCTAATCTGGGATATATTAAAAAGGCCGGCATATCAGCCAGTCAACGTCCTCTCTTCATCCTCTTTTCCCTGAGACTGGCGGTGTTAGCGCTGCTTATCATCGCTCTGGCCCGTCCCCAGTCCGGGGTGAAGGAAGAAGAGGTCAGCACCAGGGGCATCGATATCATCCTAGCCCTGGACGTATCTACCTCCATGCGGGCGGAAGATATCAAACCCAACCGGCTCGAAGCGGCAAAGCAGGTAGCCGCGGAGTTTATCAAGGCCAGGGAAAGCGACCGGATCGGCATGGTTGTTTTCGCGGCCCAGGGGTACACCCAATGTCCCCTTACCCTGGATTACAGCGTACTGCTCAGCTTTCTGGATGAGATTGAGACAGGGATGATCGAGGACGGCACCGCTATCGGCATGGGGCTGGCGACGGCCATCAACCGGCTCCGTTCCAGCAAGGCTGAATCGAAGATAATCATTGCTCTTACCGACGGACGCAACAACCGGGGGGAAATAGATCCCTTAACCGCGGCCCAGGCGGCCCAGGCGCTGGGGATCCGTATCTACACAATCGGAGCGGGCACCCGGGGTCAGGCGATGTATCCGGTACAGGATCCCTTCTTCGGCAAGCGATACGTGCCGGTCAAGGTGGACATCGATGAGACCAGTCTGAAAAAGATCGCCGACATTACCGGAGGGCGCTACTTCCGGGCCACGGACCGGCAGAGCCTTGAATCCATCTACAAGGAAATCAATTCCCTGGAAAAGACGGAGATCAAAGTGAAGGAATATACCCGCTATTCAGAGCTTTTTTTCTATCTGGCGGGGCTGGCCGCATTACTTCTCTTACTGGAGATACTCCTTGACCGTACCCTGTTCCGGAGGATTCCATGAGCTGTTTCCTCCGGTTAAATACGATTATTGCCGAAAGCTTGCGTCGAATCTTTGACACCGGGATCAAGGCGTCCTTACGGGTGGTTTATGTTTCGATTTGCTAACACAGAATTGCTCTACCTGCTTGTTCTCGTACCGTTGCTGGGGATTTTTTTCATCTATGCGGCCCGGCAGCGGCGGCGGGCGCTGAACCGGTTCGGATCAAAGGAACTGGTGGAAAAACTTTCGAGCTCGGTGAGCCGCTCCCGGCGGGCCTGGAAGGAGTTCCTGCTCCTTATCACCCTGACTCTTCTTATTATAACCCTGGCCCGGCCCCAGTTGGGCACGCGGCTGCTTAACGTGAAGCGGGAAGGACAGGATATCATCATCGCCCTGGATGTTTCCGCCTCAATGCTGGCCGAGGATATAAAACCGAACCGGCTGGAGAAGGCCAAACATGAAATATCCACTCTGATTGATCGTCTGGAAGGAGACCGGGTGGGATTAGTTGCCTTTGCGGGACGGGCCTTTGTCCAGTGCCCCCTGACACTGGATTACGGAGCGGCCCGGATGTTTCTGGCGGCGCTGACGCCGGATATCATCCCGGTGCCGGGAACAGCCCTGGCCCTGGCCATCCAAACATCCGCGGCCGCCTTCGAAGAGAAGGAGAGAAAACACAAGATCCTCATCCTCATCACCGACGGAGAGGATCACGAAGGAGAACCGCTCAAGGCGGCCCAGGAGGCGGCCAAACAGGGAGTGATCGTTTACACAGTTGGATTGGGATCGCCCGAAGGGGTGCCCATCCCCGTTATCGATGCAACCGGCAACAGAAGCGGATTTAAGAAAGACGAGCAGGGTCAGGTGGTGATGACCAAGCTGGATGAGGTGACCCTGGAAAAAATAGCATTGGAAACGGGAGGAAAGTACTACCGCGCTTCACCCGGAGAGGTGGAGCTGGGGAAGATCTACGATGATATCAGCGCTATGGAGAAAAAGAACCTGGCTTCGCGTCAATTCGCCCAGTTTGAAGATCGTTTCCAATTTCTTCTAGGCCTGGCGCTGCTGCTGCTCATGGTGGAACTTTTCCTTCCGGAGCGGCGTCGTATGGATAAAACCTGGAAAGGGCGATTTTTGAAATGAGAATTAAGATGTTTTACATCCTGTTGCTGATTCTGTTCTTTGCCTTGCAGGCAGCGGCCCAGTCTACCAGGCGCAGAGTGGCCGACGGGAATAAAGCCTTTCAAGAACAGAAGTATGACGAAGCTGCCAACAAGTATCAGGACGCGCTTCTCGGGGATCCCGCATCACCTGTGCTCCACTACAATATGGGGGCGGCCCTTTACAAAAAAAGCTCGTTTGACAAGGCCATGGAAAATTACCAGAAGAGTCTCAGCACGGAAGATCCGCTTCTGCAGGCTGAAACCTATTATAATCTGGGCAATACGCTTTACCGCCAGGGGAAGCTGCCCGAGGCGATCGATGCGTACACCAAGGCCCTGAAAATTAATCCCGACGACGAGGATGCCAAATTCAACCTGGAGTTTGTTCGTAACAAGCTAAAAGATAATTCTTCTCCGCAGAATCAAAAGAATCAGCAGCAGAACCAGCAGCAACAGCGGCAAAATTCCGGGAATAATCAGGATAAAAAGGACCAGGGGCAACAGGAACAACAGGATCAGAAGAGCCAGGGTGATAAGGGGAAGAACGATCAGCAGAAGCAGCAGGAACAGGACAAACAATCCGCTCAAGAGAAACAGCAGCAAAATCGCAAGCAGGATGAGCAACGGGCTGGTCAGGCTGATAAGAAAGAGATGTCCAAGGAACAGGCCCAGCAGCTTCTTGACGCTCTCAAGGAGAACCACAAGGACAAGCTGGCTCGGCGAGTGAAGACTCAGGGGACGACCCGGGTGCGGAAAGACTGGTAGGGAGGCTTCCAGGAGAAAGAGATGATGAATAGAAAGATACACTATCTGCTGGTTGGAATCCTACTTACGGTGTCGGCACGGGCTGAGGATATCCAGGTAAAGAGTTATCTGGATCGTACCTCGGTTGGGTTGAACCAACAGTTCTCTCTCATGGTGGAAATATCCGGGTCAGAAGCCCAGAGCGCCGATGCGAGTCCACCCTCTCTGGATCAATTCGCCGTCTTCCTGGGGAGCAGTTCTTCCCAGAACATGCAGTGGATCAACGGCAAGACGTCTTTCTCCCGTATTTTAACCTTTCAGTATCAGGCAGTCAAGAGCGGCATGTTCAGCATCGGACCGATACAGGTGAAAGCGGGCGGCAAGACGTACAGTACCGATCCTCTCCAGATAACCGTATCCCCTTCGTCTCAGCCTCCCGTGACCCAGCAGGCCCGGCCCCCGGGTCCAGGCGCGGACGCCGGCCAGATCGGAGACACCGATCTCTTCCTCTCTGTTTCGGCCAGCAAGGAGAAAGTGTTCGTCAATGAACCGGTGATTGTCACTTATACAATTTACACCAGGGTTAATGTGTCTTCTTTCGAGATCATGGATCAGCCCCAGACCACCGGTTTCTGGGTGGAGGAATACCCGCTGGGACGTTCCCCCCGGACCTATTCCCAGGTAATCAACGGAAAGCGCTACACGGCCGCGGTCATCAGGAAGATGGCGATTTTCCCCATGTCGGCCGGTAAGAAAAGGCTAGATCCCCTGCAGTTGAACTGCAATGTTCGGGTGCGCAGCAGATCCAATGATATTTTTGATGATTTCTTCAACAATGACATGTTCGGCAGAACCGTCAGTAAAAGGGTGCAGTCAAAAGCTCTTTCTGTCCAGGTGATCGAACTGCCTCAGGAGGGGCGTCCCGCTGGTTTCAGCGGTGTGGTGGGCCGGCTGCAGCTGAGCACTGAGCTGGTTAAAACAGACCTCAGTACCAACGAGGCGGTTACCTACCGGATCAAGGTGGAAGGGGAGGGAAATCTCAAGACCCTTCCCAAACCGGAAGTTTCCTTTCCTGCTGATTTCGAGGTATATCCTCAGGACGATAAGTTGACGGTGGAACGGGGGGAATCATCCATATCGGGCAGCAAGATCTTTGAATGGGTGCTGGTGCCGCGTGCCGCCGGAAACAGGAAAATAGAGCCGGTGAGTCTGAGCGTTTTTGATCCTGTCTCGGCTTCTTATAAAATCCTGCGGGGCAGGGGATATGATTTGCGGGTAAAGAAAGGGACCGATTCAGAAACCGCGCGCCCGTCCGGCCTCTCCAAAGAGGAGGTGCAGCTGCTGGGCCAAGACATCCGTTTTATCAAGACCGAAGATAGTGATTTCTTCCCAATAGACCGTCCCCCTCTAACAGGACTCTTTTTCTGGATCGTGCTGCTCTTCCCCCTGCCGCTGCTGTCAGGAGCTTTTCTCTATCGCCGTCATCGGGACCGCCTGGCCAGTGATCTGGCGTATGCCCGGAAGCGGCGGGCCGGACGGGCGGCGCGGAAACAGCTGGCTCGAGCACGTAACTGTCTCTCCGGAGGAAATGAGAAAGAGTTCTATACCGAAGTCAGCAGAGCCCTGATGGGTTTCCTGGCCGACAAACTCAACCTCCCGGAGGCTGGGCTTGTACGTGATGAGATCAGAAGCCACCTGAGGAAGAGGAACGTCACTCAGGAAACGATCTCGGCGGTCATTGACTGTCTGGATACGTGCGACAGACAGAGATTCGCTCCCGCCTCGGCCGATATGGAACAAATGAAGAAATTCCTTCATAACTGCGGCCGGATTCTTTCAAGGCTTGATCGTGAGATAACCTGAACGTGTCCTCTCGCTGCGATGAGGTACCGGTGGATCAAATAGTAATGGAACATTGATATGATGGTAAAAAAGGTAAAGCACCTCATTGTCATACTGCCGTTCTTTATCTGGGCGGCCTTTGCCGCGGCACAGCCTCACCAGCTGTTTCAGCAGGGGAACGCATTATATCAGGAGGGCAAATATCAGGAAGCGTTAGCGGCCTATGAGAAGATCCTGGATTCCGGAGTTCATGATGCGGCTCTCTATTTCAATATCGGGAATTGCCATTACAAGCTGGGACAGACCGGGCCCGCGATTTTGAATTATGAAAAGGCGTTGAAACTGTCTCCCCGGGATGAGGCGATACGGGCCAATCTGGCCTTGGCCAACCTAGCCGTGGTGGACCGTATTACACCCATGGAAAAGCATGTTCTTCTGAAAATATATGCCGCGGTTATCAATTCGGTGCCCCGGAATATACTGATAATGATCACTCTCTGTTTCTATCTTTTAAGCGCTTTTTTATTTGCCGCATTTGTTCTCAGCAGACATCGCGGAACCCGGATTTTTTTCAGCCGTATTGCGGCGGCTTCCCTCTCTTTGCTGATCATTGCCGGCTTTCTGCTTATCGGACAGTTACGGTACAGCAGACGGGTCAAGGAAGCGGTAGTTCTGACGGACGCGGTACCGGTAGTCAGCGCCCCTCTGGAAGAAGACGCCACAGAGCTGTTTATCGTGCATGAGGGCACCAAGGTGCGTATCGACCAGGAGAGGGGCGAGTGGATTGAAATCGTGCTGGCGGACGGCAAGGCCGGCTGGCTCAGGAAGGATCAGGTCGGCGTTATTTAATTCATTCTAATAAGATTTGTCCATGTATCCACTGCATGTGCCGGATGTATCCGAATCGATGTAAAAATCCACTATCGAAGCATGACTGGTTTCCCGACAGCAAGAAAGCGGGATACAGATGCAATCCTCTTGATTGTTAGGTTCGCGAGAGAACCATCCTTGCCAATCCGGTAGCCTCCGCGACATGAAAACACTATCTCCAGCTAATCTTCAGAATGATGAGACATCTTTGTCGGAAGGAACGAAAAAGATGTGCGCCTCCCCTAAAAATTTTGTATCTTATTTTGTATTGTAAGCCGGCCTCCTATCCGTCGCTGTCCGAACCGGAACAGACCGAGACCGGTTTAATCCTTCCAATGCTATAATACTGTGAGCCCACGTGTGAAGCCGCTTTTTGCCAATTACTATCTGACCAGGCGCTGCAACGCCCGCTGCCGTTTCTGTGACATCTGGAAAACTCCGGGCGGCGGCTCCGAACCGAAGCTTGAAGAGATAGGAGTGAACCTGGATCATCTCAAGCGACTGGGGGTGAAAATCGTTGATTTCACCGGGGGTGAACCGCTCCTCTATCCGCATCTTGCCGGAGCGCTGCGTTTGGCCAAGGATAAAAAACTGTTCACCACCGTTACCACCAATGCCATCCTCTATCCGGACAGAGCCGCAGCGCTGCAGGGGCTGGTCGATGTGCTGCAGTTCTCCCTGGAGTCGGTGGATGAAGCCCGGCATGACGAGATCCGGGGTGTGCCTTGCTATGATAAAGTGATGCAAAGTATCGATATCGCTGCCAGACTGGGGCAGCCGTTTTCTCTGATAAAAACAGTGGTGGATGAAGATGAAGATGAACTGCGCAGACTTGTCCGATTCGCCCAGGAGCGGAACATCCTATTGGTATTCAATCCGGGATTTTCCTATTTCGGCAACAGCCCGATTTCCAGGAAGGCGGTCCTGGCCCTGCGGCATTTGTGGAAGGAGAAATGTGTGGCGGTGGATCTGGCTCACCTGGCGTTCATCCTCAAGGGCGGCAATAAGACGGCAACGCCTCTCTGCCGGGCTTTGAGCACGACAGTGGTCATTTCGCCGGAGAACCGGCTGCTGTTGCCCTGTTTCCACCGGGCCGTAAAAGAACTGCCGATCGGCGGCGATCTGTTTCATCTTTACCATTCACCATCCACGGCAAACATAAGAGAAAAGGAAGGCCGGTTCCCCTTTTGTGAAGGATGCACCATCTACTGCAGCATGCGGGGGGTGTTGTATCGTCCCACCCTTTTCAGCTGGTACGGGCTTCCGGCGTTTGTTTCGGGGGCCAAGTATGTATGGGAGCGGTACAGGAGCCGGCAAAAAAGGATGCGATGATGAGGTAAATTCTAGCTGGGTTCGGCGGAAATTTTTGTTATATTATATGAACGATAACCAATAGGTGTCCCATGGATCTAAATATATTTCCCCGCAGAAAATACTGCGGCGGCATCACACCCATTGAGAAGATGGGTAATCTGAGCCGGGAACTGGGCGGGCCCCAGCTTTTTATCAAACGCGATGATCGGCTCAACCTGGCCGGAGGCGGCAACAAGACCCGCAAGCTGGAATTCGCCGTAGCCGAGGCCATCCAGGAGAAAGCCACCGCTTTGGTGACCTGCGGGGGGCTGCAGTCGAATCATTGCCGCTTGACGGCGGCCGCGGCCGCCCGGGAGGGACTGGCCTGCCACCTGGTGCTTATCCAAGAGGAGCATCAGACCTTCAGTCCGGCCGCCGGCGGCAATAATCTGCTCTACTCCCTGCTGGGAGTGAAGGGTCGCAGGATTATTTCCTACGAAGATGATTGGCAGGAAGCACTGGAACAGGAAGCGCGGCGGCTTCAAAAGGAAGGGGAAGTCCCCTATATCATCCCCCTGGGAGCCTCCAATCCCGTCGGCACACTGGGGTATATTTCCTGCGCCCTGGAAACAGTGCAGCAATCCGAACATATGGGGATTCATTTCGATGCCGTCGTCTGTCCCTGCGGCAGTGCCGGAACCCAGTCCGGTCTTATAATCGGCTTTGCGGATACCGGATACAAGTGCCGGGTGCTGGGGATGAACGTGAGCCAGAGCGCCGACGAGAAGAAGAAGCTGATCAGCAATCTGGTGGATGCAACCATCTGCAGATTTAATTTTAACGTCACCATTCCGGATACAGAGATCATCAGCATGGATACGTATGTCGGTCCGGGATACGCCCGGCCCACACCGGAGATGATCGAAGCAGTGCGGCTGACAGGAAGCAGAGAAGCGATTCTGCTCGATCCCGTCTACACGGGCAAGGCCATGGCGGGACTGATCGATCTCGTTCGAAAAGGGTATTTTACGTCCAGGGAGAATGTGCTTTTTTTACATACCGGCGGTCTGCCGGGACTTTTCGCTCAGCCTGAAATATTTCTATCCGGATCGAAGCAATCCTAAACGATAGGCGGAAAGAGCTGCCGTCCCGAAACTAAGAGAATGATTTTGGAGTATTCATGTCTCTGTCTGAGCTCCATCCCTGGCTTTCTCTATTGCCGCCTCTGGTGGCCATTGGATTCGCCATCGCTTTCCGGCAGGTGTACGCGGCTCTTGTCCTGGGGCTTTTGACCGGCACGATCATCCTTTCCGGAGGGAATCCCCTGCAGGGTCTGGCCGGAGCAGTGGATCTCTGCGTGAGAGTCTTCCGTGATCCAGATTCCACTAGGGTAATCCTTTTTTCCTGTGCCGTAGGAGCTGTCATCGCCTTTACTCAGCGAAGCGGCGGCGTCCAAGGGCTGGTGGAATGGCTCTCACAGCGGGCCGCCATCAGCTCCCGCAGACGAGCGCAGCTTCTGGCCATCGCCATCGGCACGGCGGTTCCCATCGAATCGAGTATCAGTATTCTGGTGACAGGAACGGTCGTCCGCCCGATTTTCGACGGGCTGAAGATTTCCCGGGAAAAACTGGCCTATATCTGTGATTCAACCTCCGCTCCCATTTGTGCTCTGATCCCGGTCAACGCCTGGGGCGCATATATGGCGGGGCTGCTGGCACGACAGGGAGTGGAGAAACCGCTTTTAGTCTATTTTAAAGCGATCCCCTTTAATTATTACGCCTGGGCCGCTATTCTTCTGGTCCTCTTTCTCACTCTTTCCCGCAAAGATTTCTTCAGCATGAAGCGGGCGGAGCAGCGGGCCAGAGAGAAAGGTCAGGTGCTGCGGCCGGGATCCATCCCGCTGGTTTCTCACGAGGTCACTAATCTGGAGCCCAAGCAGGGAGTGCGGCCGCGGGCTTCCAACATGGTTATTCCGCTGGCGGTGATGATTGTCATGATGGTTGCCGGTCTGCTGATAACCGGCCGGGGGGATCTGGCCAACGGATCCGGTTCCACCGCCGTGCTCTGGGCCGTGCTGGCGGCTCTGGCCGCGGGCGGGCTGCTCTACTGGGCGCGGGGCGTCATGGGTCCCGGTGAACTGACCGGTCTTTTTTTCAAAGGAGTGGGCGGATTGGTTCCTATCGCCACCCTCATGATGCTGGCATTCGCTCTGGGGCAGCTCTGCCGGGATTTGAACACGGGACTCTACGTTGCCGAACTGGTAAAAAATATGCTGGTTCCTTCCCTGGTTCCCGTGGTTTTGTTTGTGACCACGGGGTTTATCGCCTTTGCCACGGGTACATCCTGGGGGACCTGGGCCGTTATGGTTCCCATTGGTCTGCCGCTGGCCCTGCAGATGGGGATTAACCCCGTCCTGGCGGTAGCGGCTATTACGTCAGGCGGAGTATTTGGAGATCATTGTTCGCCCATCTCGGATACTACCCTGGTGTCCTCGATGGCGTCGGCTTCTGATCATATGGACCACGTGAATACCCAGCTGCCCTATGCTCTTACGGCCGGACTGGTCGCGGCTGTGTTTTTTCTTCTGGCGGGAGTGACAATGTGAAATCGGCTATTGCAGTAAGTGCTATTTTCCTGCTCAATATCACCATGATCGGCATTCCAGCCCGGAGTGACAAGGAACGGGGATGGAGCCCGGAAGAAAGCGGTTCTTCCGAGGCTCTGCTGCTGGAAAAACAGGCCGGCAAGCTGGCTCAGGTGTATGAAGAATGGATTGATTCAGTTGACTGGAAGAATGATGAGCCTATATTCATCATCAACGGCAAGCCCGTTCACTGGGCCGGAGGGCGGTTGCTGCGGGAGGAACATCTTGGCCAAACCTCTGAGTATGGCTCTATTTTCTATCCTTATAATAAAGGGCCTCTTTCCGGACTTTTGCCATTGGAAGAACCGGTGCAGCGCTCGGCGGATTTCTGGGAGAGTCTCTTCGGCACCACGGAGAAGGAGGTGAGGAATCATTGCGCGGCCAGACAGTTTCTGAATCATTTTGTCTTTTTAAACCGAGCCTGTCTGGATTCTCTCCATTTGGTTGAGCGGGATATACTCAGAAGCGCCAGGAAGGACAAGGTGGTGTTGCGCTTCCTGAACGATTTGAAGATCGTCTACAGTTTTGAACGCAGGCAGACAAAGGGATACCGGGAGAATCTCAGCCTGCACTCTTTCGGTCTGGCCCTGGATCTGGTGCCGGAATCCTACCACGGCAAACAGGTGTTCTGGCGCTGGAGCCGGGTATTTCACAAAGAAGACTGGTATCTCATCCCGCCGGAAAATCGCTGGTCCCCGCCCCAAGCGGTAATCGACGCCTTTGAAGCCCATGGATTCGCCTGGGGAGGGAAATGGCTCCATTTTGACACCATCCATTTTGAGTTCCGGCCGGAGATCGTGCTTGTCCCGGGAGTGGCACGATAGGAGTGGTTTGCGAACCGCTCATACGGTAACCGTCCGGCAGTTCTACCGGGTCCCGGGAATTTGATTTATATTCCAGCGGGCCGGATTGGCGGTGATGTATTCCCTGAGACGATTCACTTCCTCATCATTTTGAATGATATGTTCATAGTAGTTACGCTGCCGGAAACGCGTCTCAGGGGTGCCGTACAATTTGTTGATGCGTTTGGTGGCTGCGGATTTGAATGATCGGATTATTGTCGGGATGGAACCTGAAACAGGATGTCCAAATTGTTCTTTTGTCGGGGTACGGCGTGCCGTACCCCTATATATATCGTTTTGCTCGGAAATTTTCAAAATTCCATGGATGTGATTTGGCATCACTATGAATTCATCCGATTGAACCTGTGGGAAAGATTTGGGATGTCTCACCAGACGGTTTTAATGATCTCTCCGACAGCATTTAGATGCATTTTATCGTTCCTTGCCCGGCCTAATCTGCATTTCCAATTCTGAATTC